>CAZRBP010000232.1:0-4574 GCA_964598305.1 uncultured Pseudomonadales bacterium
GCGTTTTGTCGGAGCGAGGGCAACTTGCCCTCGAAAAGGACTGCTGGAAGGGTGGCCAACATCTTGGGAGGAACAAGAACAATGGACGAACTGCTCGACTTCAAAGGGAAGGTCGCACTGGTCACCGGCGGCAGCCGGGGCTTGGGCCGGGCAATGACGTTGGCCTTGGCCGAGCGCGGTGCCAACGTGGTGATCGCCAGCCGCAAGGCGGATGTCTGCGAGGCGGTGGCCGAGGAGGCCCGCGCCTTGGGCGTCGAGGCGCTGCCCTACGCCTGCCATGTGGGCCACTGGGAGCAGTTGGGCGAACTGGCGGACGCAGCCTACGAGCGTTTCGGCAAGGTGGACGTCCTCATCAACAACGCCGGCATGTCGCCCCTCTACCCGTCCTTGGGCGCCATCAGCGAGGAACTTTTCGACAAGGTGTTGAGCGTCAACTTCAAGGGGCCGTTCCGGCTGTCCGCCCTGATCGGGGAACGCATGGCGGGAGGGGAGGGCGGCTCCATCATCAACATCAGCAGCACCGCCTCCCTCAATCCGAGCCCGACTTCGGAGCCCTACGGGGCGGCCAAGGCGGGCCTGAACGCCATCACCCGCTCCTTCGCCTTCGCATACGGCCCCAAGGTGCGCGTCAACTGCATCGTCGCCGGCCCCTACCTCACCGACATCTCCAAGGCCTGGGACATGGAAGCCTTCGAGAAGCGCGCCAAAACTTCGCTGGCCCTCGGCCGCGGCGGGCAGCCCAACGAGATCGTCGGCGCCGCCCTCTACCTTGCCAGCGACACCTCCAGCTTCACCACCGCCACCTTAATCCGGGTGGATGGAGGCACGCCCTAGCCGTCACGACGCCATTGGATGATGGCCCGCACGGCGTCCGGAGCGAGATCCTCACCGCTAAGCGTTTCAATGGTGCCGAGCCCTCCGGGGTTGGCGACATTGGTTTCTATGAGGTAGGGATGGGCGATGTCCACAGCGGCGAAGCCGACGCCGGCGTCGCGCAATTGGGTGGCGATGGTTTGCGCCAGCGTGCGCTCCCCGGTGCTGAGGCTGTGGGGCGCGGCCGTTGCGCCGATGGCCAAGTTCGCTCGGTGATCGCCCATGCTTGGCCGACGCCGGTAGCAGCCAATGACAGCGCCCCCAGCGATTAGGCAGCGGGTCTCGCCTTCGGCGGCGGATTCGACGTAGCGTTGGACGATGGCGAAGCCCTGCCCGTTGAGGGTGCGGCGGATCGCGGCATGGCCGTCGGCATTGTTGCTGATTTTGGCCACGCCCTGCCCGAAACTGGCGCCACTCGGCTTCACAATCCAGTCGCTGCGGTCGTCGAGCCGCTCGATTAGGCGCGCTGCCTCGCTGCCCGCATGGGTCTCCGGCAGATGCTCAAGGAACGCCAGCTTGCCGTGCAGGTAAGTGTAGGCGTCGACCGCGTTGACGAATCGCCCTTGCTCTATGCGGCGCAGCAGCTGCGCCCGGTCGAAGAAGGAGCGCCGCTCGCCGAAGCCGAGCAGCCAGATCAGATTGCATTCGTGGAGGTTTGCATCTGCGGCTGTGACGATGCCCCGGTCCAGATGCAGGCTGCCGTGATCGGCCCGCTCCACTTGCCAGCCTTCGGCCGCAAAAGCCTTGGGCAGGCGCAGGTGATTGTCGTTGCGGTGCGGTCCGGCGCCGATCAGGAAGAGGATTTTGGGCTTTTGCACCCGGCCTCCAACTGGTGCGCGCTGCAAGGGTTCGCGCTTGTGGAATGTGGAGGCTGAGGTCGGAATCGAACCGGCGTACACGGAGTTGCAGTCCGCTGCATAACCACTCTGCCACTCAGCCTTGAGATGGATGCTGCGGCAAGGCGCAGCTTCTGCGTGTGCGCTGCATTTTAGCGCCAAGTGCTAAGCGATGCGATGCTCTGCGTTGGAAGATCGGCGCTTCGCGCCGTGCGAGGGCGCGAACCTTCGGTTCGTTATGCCCTCGCTCCGAAGGTGTTCCCCGACGCTGGGCGCGGGACCGCTGGGAGTTGGTGCCCGGGGCGGGACTTGAACCCGCAGGGAGTTGCCTCCGGGGGATTTTAAGTCCCCTGTGTTTACCGATTTCACCACCCGGGCCACACCGCCGCGTCCTCTTATCAGGGTGATTGGTGCCCAGGGCGAGAGTCGAACTCGCACGCCGCTAAGGGCACTGGAATCTAAATCCAGCTTGTCTGCCTATTCCAACACCTGGGCTTGGCTTGGCCGCGTAGCTGGATTCTAACTGAATTGCGCCGGTGTCCGCTTTCCCGCTGGCAATGCGCGCCCATCTCACGTAGTTTGCGCATCCCTCAACCTCAACCCCGAACGGAGCCCACACGATGATCGATGTGCATTACTGGCCGACCCCCAATGGCTGGAAGGTCACCATCATGCTGGAGGAGTGCGGACTGGACTACGAGATCAAGCCGGTGGACATCGGCGGCGGCGATCAGTTCAAGCCCGATTTTCTGCGCATCAGTCCCAACAACCGCATGCCGGCCATCGTCGATCATGCGCCCTTGGGCGGTGGGCCGCCGCTGGCGATCTTCGAGTCCGGCGCCATCTTGGAGTACCTGGCCGACAAGACCGGGCAGTTTCTGCCGCGCTCGGGCGCGGGCCGCTACCGCGTCCTGCAGTGGGTGCATTGGCAGATGGCCAATCTCGGCCCCATGATGGGCAACGCCAACCACTTCAAGAACTACGCCAAGAACATCGTCGATGACCCGGAGCAGTTGGCGTACGGCACCAAGCGCTTCGTCGGCGAGGTGGACCGCCTGTCCGGCGTGCTGGACGCGCAGCTATCCGCCAACCAGTTCCTGGCCGGGGATGATGCTTACAGCATTGCCGACATGATCACTTGGCCTTGGGCCATGCTGATGGGACGCCTATTCGGCGAAGAAGTCTGGGAGGGCTTCCCCAACTTCAAGCGTTGGGTGGATGAGGTGGGGGCGCGGCCCGCCGTGGACAAGGGCTATCGGGTTGGCCGCGAGCTTGGCAAGCGGGAGTTGACCGAGGCCGAGGAAAAGGCCCGGCGCGAGCTGCTGTTCAACCAAACCAACGAGAAGGTGCGCAAGGCCCGAGAGGAGGCCGCCCAAGCCGCATCCTAAAGCGCCAGCGCGGTGCTGGATGGGGTTGGATGATGGGCGGCGATGACCATGGAAGTCAGCGACAGTCAAGCCAGTTCCCTGCCCGCCGCTTCGGCCCGGCGCGGCTTCCGCGACGAAGCGGGCGCGCTGCTGCGCCTCGGTGCGCCCATCGCCGCCACCCAACTCTGCGTGATGGGCATGGGTTTCCTCGACACCGCCATGGCGGGCCGCTACGGCGCTGCCGACTTGGCGGGCGTCAACTTGGGCGGGGCGGTGCTCTGGCCGGCGTTCATGCTCCTGACCGGCATCACCATGGCGGTGATGCCCATGGTTTCCCAACTGGTTGGCGCCCGGCGCACCGGCGAGTCCGGTCCGCTGATTCGCCACGGCGTCTGGATCGCGCTGTTCAATTCCGTGCTGATGATGCTGCTCATGCGCAACGTCGAGCCGGCGCTGGTGCTGCTGGACGTGGACCCCGAGGTCACGGCCATCGCCGTCGGCTATCTGCGGGCGGCCTCCTGGGGCATGCCGGCAATGATGGCTTACATCCTGCTGCGCCAGGTTTGCGAGGGCCTTGGCCACACGCTGCCGCCCATGCTGATCGCCGGCACCGCCTTCGTGCTCAACGCGCCGCTCAATTACGTGCTGATCTACGGCGCGTTTGGATTTCCGGAGTTGGGCGGCGTGGGCTGCGGTTGGGCCACTGCGGCGGTGATGTGGGTGGAGCTGGGATTGATTTTGCTGGTGGCCCGCCGCCCGTTCTTTCGCGCCACCAATTGGCTTGGGGGTGAGACGGCCTTTCGCTGGGCCACCGTGGTGCGGATCTTCAAGCTGGGGGTGCCCATCGGCGCCACCATCTTTCTGGAAATGGCGGTCTATTCGGCGATCAGCGTGCTGATCGCCCGCTTGGGGGTCAGCGAAATGGCGGCCCACAGCGTCGCCGGCAACATCAACTGGGCGACCTACGTCATTCCGATGAGCCTGGGCAGCGCCGCCGCCATCCGCGTCGGCTTTCATGTCGGCGCCCGCCACCAAGCTGGGGCGGCCCAAGTGGTGTCCACCGCGTTCCGCATCTCCTTGGGCTACGCATTGGCGGTCAGCGTCCTTCTCGTCGGCCTGCGCTTCCTGCTGGTGGGCATCTACACCACGGATGCCGGCGTGGCGCTCATCGCCGCCAATCTGCTCATCTTCATTGCCGTGTATCAAATGTTCGATTGCACCAACGCCACCATGGCCGGCGCTCTCAGGGGCTATAAGGACACACGGGTACCCATGATCATCTCCCTGATCGGCTATTGGCTCATCGCCCTGCCGTTGGGTGCCGCGCTCGCTGACGGTGCCTTTGGCCTGTCGGCCACGGGTGTGTATGGCTACTGGGCAGGCATGACCTTCGGGCTGGCCTTGGTGGCTGTCGCCATGGGCCTGCGCCTGCGCCGCACCAGCCGGGACGCCGCCCTGATCGAACGCTTGGCCCAGGGCTGATTCAGTCGAGCGCCCC
>CAZRBP010000233.1:0-4571 GCA_964598305.1 uncultured Pseudomonadales bacterium
GGAAACTCGAACAGCCGCCGTTTGGCCGCCCCATAGGCGTCAAAGTCGGCGTGGTAGTCCAGATGGTCGCGCGTGAGATTGGAAAAGACGGCGTAATCGAAGGCGATCGTATCGACGCGTTCTTGGGCCAAGGCATGGGAACTCACTTCCAGCATCGCCCAGGAGCAGCCCCGTTGCCGAAGGCAAGCCAGACGCTTGTGGGTGAGGATGGCGCTTTCCGTGGTCAGGCGCGAACGGGCCAACCGGCCTGGCCGTCCCCAACCGATGGTGCCCATGTAGGCGGCGTCGAGGTCCACTGCATTGGCGAGGCTGGCCATCTGATGGGCGATGGTGGTCTTGCCGTTGGTGCCGGTCACGCCGACGCAAGTGAGCGCACGGCTGGGCGCGGCATAGAATCTATCGGCCAGCGCGCCGCGCCGCGCCCGCAGGTTCTCAACCTGAACCACCGGTGCGCCGAGGCCGGGCAGCGGCCGTTCCGCCAGCACGCAGGCCGCGCCCCGGCCAATCGCCTGCGCCGCATAGTCGTGGCCATCGAAGGCCGCCCCCCGAGTGGCGATGAAGGCTTCGCCCGGTTGGATCTGCCGGGAGTCTTCGGACAATCCGGCAATTTCCAAGGCGGGCGTGTCGGGCCCGTCGATCAGCCGGCGCAAGCTCATCCGCCTCACGTCCCTCTCCCATCGGCGGCGGCGACCAAGTGCTGCGCATCGGGCGCAACGCCAAGCAGGCGCAGCGCCCGTTCGGCGACCCGGGCGAAAACCGGCGCGGCGACGGTGCCGCCGCTGATCTTGGGGCCACCGGGCTGGTTGATCACCACGACCATGACGATCCGCGGATCCGTCAGGGGCGCCATCCCGGCGAACAACGCCACATGACGCTGATCGGTGTAGCCATCGTTGACGACCACACGGGCGGTCCCGGTCTTGCCCGCCACGCGGTAGCCGGGCACTCGGGCGCCGGGCGCCGTGCCGGTCCGTTCCGTGACCCCCTCCATCATCGACAGCAGTTGCCGGGTCAGGGCCACCGCAAATACCCGTTCGCCTTGGGGCGGTTGACTGAGCTTGATGATGCTGAGCGGCAGGCGAACGCCATCATTGGCGATGGACAAATAGGCTTGGGCAAGTTGCAGCGGCGACACGCTCAAGCCGTAGCCGTAGGCGAGGGTAGCGCGCACGACCTCGTTGCGCAGCCCTGAGTCGTCAAAGGTGCCGATCGCCTCGCCGGGCAGTCCGCTGCCGATGAAGTCACCGACCCCAGCCCGTTGCAGCACCTCGAAGACGGCCCGTTCCGGCAGCGCCAGAGCCACCTTGGAAATGCCCACTTGGCTCGATTTGCGCACGATGCCCGCCAACGTCAATTCCCCGTAGTTGACCGGATCCTCAATGAGCTTGCGGCGCACCGCCCAATAGCCCGGCGCGGTGTTCACCACCGTATCCGGCTCATACTCGCCCGTTTCCAGCGCCGCCAGCACGGCAAAGGGCTTGATCGTGGAGCCGGGCTCGTAGGCGTCGGTCACGGCGCGGTTGCGCATGCCGGCGAATCCCAACTCAAGGGATTCGTTCGGGTTGTAGGAGGGAGAGTTCACCAAGGCAAGAATCTCCCCCGTGCCGGCATCGAGAATGACGATGGATCCCGAGGCCGCCCGATGCCCGGCCACCGCATCCTTGAGCTCCCGGTAGGCAAAGTACTGCAGGCGCAGATCGATGCTGAGCGCGATGTCCTGGCCGAGGCGCGGTGCGGCGATGTACTCCAGATCACGGATGGTCGCGCCGAGCCGGTCCTTGAGCACGACCTTGCGCCCGTGCTCGCCGCTCAGCAGATCGTCAAAGGCCAGCTCGACGCCTTCAAGGCCACGGTCGTCGATGTTGGTGACTCCGACCACGTGGGCGGTGGTCTCGGCACCCAGATAGTAGCGCCGGTACTCTTCGCTGAAATGCAGGCCCTCGATCCGCAGGGCGCGGACGCGCTCCGCAGCCGTCCAGGAAAGGCGCCGCTTCAGATAGACGAAAGCCTTGTCGGCATGGCGGTCCAGATGGTCCGCCAGTTGCGCCGCATCCCGGCCCAGCAGGGGTGCCAAGCGGTCGACGTCGGCGCGGCTTAGCTTTCTTTGGCTCGGGTCGCTCCAGACGGCCACCACCGGCGTACTGATCGCCAACGGCTCGTCCAGCCGGTCGTATATGACGCCCCGGCGGGACGGGATGACGACTTCGCGCACCGAGCGGGCGTCCCCCTGATCCTGCAGGAAGTCCTTGTCCAGCAAAGCCAGGTAAACCACCCGGGCGGCAAGTGCTGCGCAACCCGCCACAAACAGGCAGAGCACGGCATGGTGGCGCCAGACCTTCATCGGGGCAACCGCTCGACTCGATCCGGGAAGCGCATGCCCAATTGGGTCGCCGCCATCTGCTCAACGTTGTAGTAGGCGGAGCGGGCGCCCCGTTCGAGCAGCAGGCGGCTGTGCTCGGCGGCCAGCCGATCCTGGTGATGGCGGGAGGCCTCAAGGGCTTGGTGAAGCTGGCGGACTTCGTGGGTCC
Source organism: uncultured Pseudomonadales bacterium (assembly GCA_964598305.1). Lineage (GTDB taxonomy): Bacteria > Pseudomonadota > Gammaproteobacteria > Pseudomonadales > Azotimanducaceae > Azophilus. The sequence goes on from CAZRBP010000233.1 coordinate 2,529, forward strand.
GCGCCACCACCTGCACCCCGGAAGCAACCACGCCCGCCAGCAGGATGGCCACGACGGCGGCAGCGCCCCACTTCACGCGATGCGCTCCAACACCCGCAACACCGCGCTTCGGGCGCGGCCGTTGCGGCGCACCTCGGCGGCCGTTGGACGCACGGGACCGGCAACGATGCGCGCCTCGACCCGCGCCTCGGCGGCGCGAATGGGCACGTGCCTCGGCACCGGCGGCGGCGAACTGCGGGCCTTGCAGAAGCGTTTGACGATCCGGTCCTCCAAGGAATGAAAGCTGATCACCGCCAGCCGGCCGCCGACGCCCAAGGCGTTGAACAGGCCTTCCAAGCCCGATTGCAGTTCGCCGAGCTCTTGATTGATGAAGATGCGGATGGCCTGAAACACCCGCGTGGCAGGGTGCTTGCCCGGCGTTCGGCGCGGTTGGTTGGCGGCGACCAAGCTGGCGAGCTCAGCGGTCGTCTCAAGCGGACGGGCAGCGATGATGGCGCGGCTGATACGGCCGGCGAAGCGCTCTTCCCCGTAGCGTCGAATGACGCTGGCGATCTCCGCGACCGACGCTTCGTTGAGCCAGTCGGCGGCCGTGGTGGCGGCGCGCTGGTCCATGCGCATGTCCAAGGGGCCGGCGGCGCGAAAACTGAAGCCGCGTTCGGGATCATCGAGCTGGGCGGAGGAGAGGCCGAGGTCCATCACCGCGCCCTGCACGTGGTCCATGCCCACCGCAGGCAGGATCTCCGCAACGCTGCCAAAGGCCGACCGACGCGCGACGACCCGGGCATCCTCGGCGGCCAAGGCTTGGGCGCACGCAAACGCCTCGGCATCCCGGTCGAGCACCAACAACCGGGCATCGGGGCCAACGCGCCCGAGCAGGGCGCGGCTGTGGCCCCCCCGGCCAAAGGTGGCGTCAACGAAGTTGCCCGCCGCCCCGGGCTCGGCAATGTGGTCGATGGTCTCGCGGCGCAGCACCGGCTCATGCAGGCCGCTCATACCGACAGCCCCGCAATGCCTTCGAACTCCGCAGCCAGTTCACCATTTTCCTCGGAGAGCCACTCGGCCTTGGCCGCGCTCCACTTGGCTTCGTCCCAGATCTCAATCTTGTTGCCCTGGCCCACCAGCGTCAGCTTCTTTTCGAGGCCGGCGTGGTTGCGCAGCGGGACCGGCAGCAGCAGCCGACCGCTGCCGTCGAGCTCCAAGTCCGTGGCGTGCCCGATCAGCAGGCGCTGCAGCTGGCGCACGCTCGGTTGCAAGTTGGGCACGGCCTGAAGCTTCTCTTGGAACGCATCCCACGCCGGGCGCGGATACAGCAACAGACAGGATTCAAACAAGTCGATGGTGACCACCACCTGCCCTTGGGAAACGGCGGACACAACCTCGCGGTAGCGCGACGGCAGAGCCATGCGCCCTTTGGCATCCAACGTGGCGTTGGATATTCCGCGAAATCCGACTGTGGCCGACACGGGATCTCTCTTATCTACCCCTCTATGCCACTTTACCCCACTTTCTCCCAACTAGCGACACTACTGTGCCTCTTTTTTTCTGTCAAGGCCGCCGGAGCGAGGGCATCTTGCCCTCGCCCCGTCAAAAATGGGCCAAAGATCCGCGACGGGGGAATGGGAGTGGAGAGAAGGGGAGCGAGCTGGCCGGTAAGCCGGGTTCTGTCACCGGATGGTTCCGGCGGGCAGCCATTCATCTAGGGCCGCCGTCACCGACGGCCTCCAGCAGCCTACCCGAATCCGGTACGGACCATACCTTGGGATTCCTATTTGGCCTTGCTCCGGGCGGGGTTTGCCTAGCCACCGGTGTTGCCACCCGCGCGGTGCGCTCTTACCGCACCCTTTCACCCTTACCGCGAGGCCGTTGACGCCTAGGCGCCAGCCTCGAGGCGGTCTGCTCTCTGCTGCACTTTCCGTAAGCTCACGCTTCCCAGGGGTTACCTGGCGCCCTGTCCTGTGGAGCCCGGACTTTCCTCTCGCGGCAGGGCGCAAGCGCCCGCCGCCAGCGGCTGCCTAGCCAGCTCACCAGCTAGCCTGACCCTAG
>CAZRBP010000234.1:0-4506 GCA_964598305.1 uncultured Pseudomonadales bacterium
CCTCGATGCCATCCACCTGCAGGGCGAAGTGGGGATAGCCGTAGTCGCAGGGGCGCTGGCGGCGGTCGGCCGGCTCGGGACGGCTGTACTCCCATAACTCCACGAAGGCATTCGGCGCCTTCAGCATGGCCATTCGGGCCGCCGTCCCGGTCAAGCCGATCGCCTGGTCCGCAAGCGGATGGTCCCCGTCCCAATCGCCTTCCTGAACCACCTCAAACCCAAGCAAATCCCGGTAGAACCGAAGCCCCTGCTCGAAGTCCGGGACGCCGACCGCCACATGATGGATGCCTACGATCATCGATGCTTCCTCCTTAAACACCACCTTGGACCCACCAGAATAGACTTCGGCGGGCGCATCATCCATAGTTTGGCGCTCGCCTCCCATGGCGAAACATCTCATGGCAGCATTTCCAACTTCTCCAGACGCGCTCACCACCGATTGGCTTTCCGGGGCGCTCGGCTACCCGGTGCATGGCTTCCGGGTCAGCCACTTCAGCGAGGGCGCCGGCGTAATGGCCTTGGTGACTCGCCTGCATCTCGAAGCGGACCAAGGCCCTGATTCCCTGATCGCCAAGTTCCCATCGCCGGCAACCGAGAATCGGGCAGTCGCCCAGCTCTACAACATGTACGGGCGCGAAGTTCACTTCTACCAGCAGATTGCCGAAGCCATCCGCCTGCGCACCCCGGCCTGCCAATACGCTGAATTCGATCCCGGCAGCAACGACTTCGTGCTGCTCATCGAAGACCTGCAGGGACTGCGCATCGGCGACCAAGTAGCAGGCTGCACCCGCCAGGAGGCCCTGGCGGTGATCGACGCCATCGCCGAACTGCACAGCAGCGGCTGGGGCGCCGCCGCGCCCGGCGTCATCTCCCACAACAACCCCATGCAGAGGGACGGCATGATCGCCGGCTTCCAAGCCGGCTGGCCGGTGGTGCTCAAGCACTTTCGCGACCTCATACCGGAGGCGGCGCTGCCGGTCGGTGAGCGGATGCCATCGCTGGTTGCGCCGCTTCTAGAGCGCCTGTGCGCGCAACCCACCTGCCTCGCGCACGCCGACGTGCGCTTGGACAACATCTTCTTCGGCCAAGATGAAATCGCGCTGGTCGATTGGCAGTCGGTGTGCATCTCGGCCCCGGAACAGGATCTCGCCTACTTCGTCACCCAGAGCATCCCGCCCAAGGTCCGCGCCGAAGAGGACTGGTTGGCCCACTATCACGCAGCGCTCACCGGCAGGGGCATCGACTATCCCATCGAACGTTGCCGCGAGCGCTTTGTCGTCGCCTCGCTCTACCTGATGTGCTACGCCGTCGTCATCGCCGGCACGCTGGACCTCGGCAACGAGCGCGGCCAAGCCCTCGGCCGCACCCTGCTCGGCAACGCCATGAGCGCGCTCGACGAAATGGGCGCTTTCGCGTTCGCATCCAGCGTCGCTTGAGCGGAACCACCAAAACCAGCCCGGAGCAAAGGGCATGATCGACATCGAACATCGGCGCGACACCGACCTTTCCGCAGACGCCGTGTGGGACGAGTTGCGGCACTTCGACCGCGTGCTGAACTGGATTCCCGGCGGGGAGCAAAGCACGATCACCGTCCAGGGCGAGGGGGTCGGCGCCGTTCGTGAACTGCATTTGGCCACCCAAGGCCCGGTGGGCCATCGGCTGCTGATCCTCGACGATGAGCGGCGGATGCTGTCCTACGAACTCACGGACGGCAAGCCCATCGGCATGCAGGACTACGTCGTCGTAGCCACCGTGACGCCCACCGATGGGAGCGGCTGCACAATCCGCTGGTCGGGCAGGATGACGGCCGATGCCAGCTTGGATGAAGAGGCAGTCGGCCGCGCCTTGGAGGTGGCCTTGGCGAACATGACAACCGGCCTCATCGCACGCCTGAAGGGCGAGGCACCCGTCTTTGCGCAGCAACCGAATGAGGACTGGCAGCTGCGAAACGCTCGCTGACGCACAATTTCTTGACTCAAGTCTCCAGTTTCGAGACCAGTTCCGCATGGGCTTGGCGGCTTAGGGGATAGGCCAGCGCGGCAACGATCATGACCACCATGATGGCGGCGGGCGCCAGCGTCATGAGGCTGCGAATGGCGTCCAAGGATGCCGTGGTCTGTTCGGCATTGGCCACGTAGCCGGCCAGCGCCAGGACAGCGGCGACACCGGCGCCGCCCAGGGCCTTGGCCAGCTTCTGGAAGAAGCTCGACATCGCAAACACCGAGCCGTCGGCGCGCACGCCGAAGCGCGCTTGGGCATAGTCCACGGTGTCAGGGATCATTGCCCAGCCGAGCACCGCGATCGGCGTGCCGCCCAAGGCCAGCAGGCAGCCCCACAGGAAGACCAGCTCGATCTGATCGTAGGGGGTGAAGTACAGGCCCAATGCCGCGGCAATCGTCACCGCGGCACCGATTAGGATGCCGCCCGGCTTGCCGTACCGGTCTGCCAGCCTAGGCGTGAAGACAAGCCCCACGAACATGATCGAGAGGGTCGCCGCAAACCAGGTCTCGATCAGGTCCGGACGCCCCAAGTTGTACTTGAAGTAGTAGATGGCAACGGCTTGGCGTACCGTGAACGAGAGCATGCCGCAAGAGAACATCACCATGACCACCAGCAGCGGCGGATTGAGGAACACTGCCTTGAGGCTGTCACGAATCGCCAGCCGCTGCGCCGCAGGCGGTTGAATGCGCTCCTCGGTCTGCGCGAACGTCAGCGCGAGCAAGGGCGTCGCCAGCGCGGCGAAGATCACCATCGACCAAAGGTAGCCTTGGGCTTCGGTGTCGAATGCGTCCACTAAGAGCGGCATGCCCACGGATATCGCGAAGCCACCGCCGAAGGCGCAGGCCATGCGGATGGTCGAAAGCACCGTGCGCTCATGGTAGTCCGCAGTTAGCGAAGCGGTGAGCGCCGAATAGGGAATCGAGACCACCGTGAATGCCATGCTGAAGGCGATGTAGGTGAGGTACGCCCACCAGAGCTTGCCCGAATCGCTGAACTCGGGGCTGGCGAAGGTCAGCACCGCTGATGCGCCCAGCGGCAAGGCACCAAACAGAATGTAGGGCCGCAAGCGCCCCCATCGACTGCGGGTGCGCTCCGCGATGGCGCCCATCAGCGGGTCGGTGACCGCATCGACAATCCGCGCCACCAGCATGACGCCCGCTGCTGCAGCAGCCGACAGGCCGAATACGTCGGTGTAGAAGTAAAGCAGGTAAGTCAGCGTCGAAATGAAAAACAGATTGATCCCGAAGTCGCCCACTCCGTAGCCAATCCGCTGCGCCGCGGTCAGTTTTTCAGATGAGTCCTTCATCCATCACGCCGGTCCGCGGCCTCGAGGCTGGCCGCGTAGGGCTTGCGGGCGAACTGGAGCAGGACAACGCCCAACAGCCCGAAGACGCTGGACACCGTGACCAAGGAGTAACGCACACCATCAGCATCGGGAAAGACGTACTCGTTGAAGGCGCCGGCGATCGGCGGCCCCAGCATCATGCCCAGTGCCGAAACGAACAAGTACACCGCGGCGACCTGGGCGCGCAGATTGGGCGGCGTGATCACCGGCAGGGCGCCGGCCGCGATGCCGAACGGGGAGTTGATCAACAGCATGGCCGGAACGTAGAGCACAAAGGCCCAGAAGGCACTCGGCGCAAATTGAATGATGACGATGTTGACGATGGCCAGAAAGCCGCCAATCATGCCGGCTAGGATGTTGGCGTCCTTGGCGCCTCGGGCGCTTAGGCGGCGCGCCAAGACTGCCACCACCACGGGCCCGAGCGGCCCGGCGATGAGGAAGATCCAGCCAAACGTGAGCGACGCTTCCGGGGCTTCGAGTCCGTGGACGCGCACGAAGAACGACACGCTCCAAAATACGAAGGCGTAGCCCGCCAGCACCAGGGCCAGGAAGCCCACGTGATGCAGCGCCAAGGCCTTGAAGTTCTGCCGGTAGAAGCCCGCCAGTTCGCTTAAGGTACCGCCACCGCCTTGGCCCACTCCCCGGCGCGCCGGCTCGCGCAAAAAAACAAAGAGCAAGGCGAGGAGCAGGCCCGGTGCGCCGACGTACACGAACGTCTGCTGCCACGGGGCCAGTTCGCCGAACATCGGCAGCACCAGGGGCGGCGCATCCTGCACCAGGCCGAGCACGTAGCCGCCGATGATGAAGGCAACCCCCGAGCCCATGATGGGGCCGGCCTGATACACCGACATCGCCACCGGCACCTGCTCGCGGGGAAAGAAGTCGCCCACCAAGGACGTGGTGGCCGGGCTGAGGGTCGCCTCGCCGACGCCCACGCCGATGCGTGCCAACAGAACCTGCCAGAAGGTCCGTGAGACGCCGCAGGCCATGGTCATCAGCGACCAGAAGAAAATGCCCGCTGCAATGATGAGCTTACGGCTTCGGCGATCCGCCAACCAGGCGATGGGCAGCGCGGCAATGGCGTAGAAAACGGCAAAGACGCCGTACAGCCAGCCGATCTCGGCGTCATTGACGCCCAAATCCGCCTTCATCGGATCGAC
>CAZRBP010000235.1:0-4504 GCA_964598305.1 uncultured Pseudomonadales bacterium
TTCTTGAAAGACTGATGGATTCAAGAAAGTGCCGGGGGCTTATTGATGCGCTTGGCTTCAATTTAGCTGTTTGCGACGAGTTTGATGAGTGAAGTAAGCCCAGTACATTCAGGCTGCGAATTGGATAGTGGATTTGGGGCTAGACGAGTTTCTACCCAAATTCCTTCAAGTGCATGCAGGTAGACCTCTGATGAAAACGGACTCTAAACCACTGACAGGCATAGTTGATGCTCTTGGCGGCTTGGTTGACCTAGCCGCCTACGAAGCCCACGAGGGCTATGCGGGCGCTCGTCAGGCGCTGACCCACATGACGCCGGCCGAAGTTATCGAGTTGGTGAAGGACGCCAATCTCCGGGGGCGGGGCGGAGCCGGGTTCCCCACCGGCCTGAAGTGGAGCTTCGTGCCCCAAGGCGAGGCGTCCGACGGCGGCCTGAAGTATCTCGTTTGCAACGGCGACGAGATGGAGCCGGGCACCTTCAAGGACCGCTACCTGTTGGAGTACAACCCGCACTTGCTCGTGGAAGGCATGATCATTGGCGCCTACGCCATCGGCGCGGCCCAAGGCTACGTCTTCCTGCGCGGCGAGTACCACGAACCCTATCGCCAGTTGCAGACAGCCATCGACGACGCTAAGGCCAAAGGCTACCTCGGCCAGAACGTCTTCGGCAGCGGCTTCGATTTCGACCTGCGCATCCACCGCAGTGCCGGACGCTACATCTGCGGCGAGGAGACGGCCCTGCTTAACGCCTTGGAGGGCAAGCGGGCGCAGCCGCGCACCAAGCCCCCGTTCCCGCCCGCCAGCGGCGCTTGGGGACGCCCCACCATCGTCAACAACGTGGAGACCTTCTGCAACGTGCCCTGCATCCTGCGCAACGGCGTCGAGTGGTATCAAGGACTCGGCATCGGCGACGATGCGGGCACCAAGCTCTACGGCGTTTCCGGCCGCGTCAACAATCCGGGCCTATGGGAACTGCCGATCGGCACCCCAATCCGCGAGATCATCGACGTCCACGCGGGCGGCATGCAGGACGGCTACAAGCTGCGCGGACTGCTGCCCGGCGGCGCATCCACAGACTTCCTAGTAGAACAGCACTTCGACCTCGCCATGGACTACGGCACCATCCAATCGGCCGGCAGCCGCATGGGCACCGGCACCATGATCCTCATGGACGACTCCATCTGCCCAGTGGACATGTGCCGCAACCTAGAGCACTTCTTCGCCCAGGAGTCCTGCGGCTTCTGCACCCCCTGCCGGGAGGGCCTGCCTTGGGTAGAGAGGCTCCTGACCGACATCGAGGAAGGCCGCGGCAAGCCAGGCGACCTGGAGTTGCTGGACCGCAACGCCCAATTCATCGGCGGCGTCACCAACACCTTCTGCCTGCACGCACCAGGCGCTATCGAGCCGCTTGCCAGCGCCTTGAAGTACTTCCGAGAAGACTTTGAGGAGCATATTCGAACCGGCAAGTGCCGGTACGCGAACAAGGGTTAGTGCCCATCCCTTTGGAGCCGAGCAAGTCGCTCGACCAGAATGAACGCATTCATGCCATTATTGAGCTTCCATGAGAGTGCGTTCGCCGCGTACTTGAAGACTAAGCGAAGCGCTTAGGCCACCTTGAGTTCCGAGCGAAGGGAGTTCGACACCCAAAGCGACTTGTCGATCTGAAACACCACCCTGCAGCCGATTCTGACGATTTTCATCGATGCTTGCTCCAGTGGCTGCGACCACTTTCTGAAACCTCCCACCAACCTTTCCCTGATTCGGTAGTTGGTTTCAACAGCCCCTTTCTCTTTAGCTTATCCGCTCCAAACTGGGCATTCTTCTTCCAACGAATCCCTCCTCCATCCAGCTTTTCTCTGTCGCCCTCTGAAAACTGCGATGCCATCTCCTCCTCGATCTTGGCTAGAACTGATTGAGTCTCGCCCCGGCCACCCATTTCTTCAACAAGCACTTTGAGTATAGGGAGCGCGAATTCAGCTTGTCGAATCCACTCAACGGGTTCGTTTGGGGTTTGGTGCAATGAAGCATCTTCAGACACTGGGATCCTTGGTTCAGACCCGCTTGCAGAGGCGCTTTGGGCGTCGGATACTTGCGCTGGAGGGGGATTCGAAGAGATCCCCTGTGAGAACTCCTTCAGGGCCGCATCTGCTCTCTCCTTCAAGAATGCACCGACTACATCTGCACGAGGCCTAACACCACACCTCTTTTCCACCTTACTCGTGAGCAGTTCACTCAGTTGTGGGTCCGGCTCTTTGAGTAAAGTGCGCCAGAGATCCGGCATTTCCCGTTTCGTGCTCAAAATTGAGCTAGCACTAGCGACAGCTTTACCCGAGAGAATCGCTTTCCTACCTAAGTGTTCCATAAAGAACTCTGCATACTCAGAAAGGTACTGATAGTCATCCAATGTCAGTCGGCGAAAGCACCGTTCTTGCCAAACACCCGAACCCATTCCGGCATAAAACTCCCACAGCGAGCCATCCGTCAGCAAGAGTATGGGGATGCCCTTGTCCGCAGCGTAGCCGAAGAGCTGTTTCCGGGACTTTGGGTCATCGGCCTTACCGATCTCTTTGGTTTCAATGAACACCACCGGTTGCTCGCCTTGCAGCAGGGCATAATCCACCCGTTTGCCGTCAGTGGGATACTCCCTCCATACCAAGTGTCGATCGTGAATATCCCAACCCAAAGTGCGCAAAATCGGCTCGATAATGTACTGCTTGATTGCCTCTTCGCGATCAAATCTATGGTTGTGTAGGTCCAAAACGGCTGTTTTCAGTTGTTGCTCAAGCCCCATCCACTCCTCCAGTCAACTTCTCGGTAAGGCCATCCGATTCTACTGTCATTCAGCCAGCACAGGAAGACCAAACTACCGCCGGGGTTAACCTCGAGGAACCACCGTGTCAGCCAAGTCAAGATTTTCACGCTCCACTCTGCGATTAGTAGACCATTAATGCCAAACTAGCGGCTTAACTACGACCGCCTTTGACGTATTCATTGAATACGCTTGCCTTCCACTCAAGAAACGGAGGGCAGCCCATGACCAAGACCACCACCCTGCGCGAACTGGCGCAGTTCATCGGCATTTTGCGGACAACCGGGCTTGACCCGCGCTGCATCAAACAGGCTGTCGAGAACGTTCCCAAACTCATCAGAGCGTTTGAGGCACAGCCGGAAAATCGGGCAGGCCGACGGGTGCGCAAAGCCGTTCGCCAAGCCGTGCGGCGGACGCTGGGCCACTTGGCGAGCGCAGCCCGCCACGCGGGCGACGGTAGCCCAAGCCGTGCCGAGGCCCGCAAGTTGATTCGCTTTGCGGCTTGTTGCGATGACTTCGCCGACCTTGAGCGCCGGGCGTCGCAATACCGGGGGCGCCACAACAAGATCGTACGCGGCATTAACGACCGCAAGGCCCAAGAGGCGGCGCGGGAAGTCTGGCTGGACGACGACCATAGCCTGTTGGAACTCAAGACCATCAGCCAACTGCGGTCCGTGGGCAAGCGGTTGCGGAACTGCATCGGTGGCGAATTGGGGTCCCACTACCGTGGTGCGCTGAAGCGCGGAGAATCCGAGTTTTGGGCATTGCGACACAAGGGAAGAGACATGGGTTTGCTCAACATTGATGTGAATCGCCGGACGATCGAGGATTTCGAAGGCGCGGGCAACGAACCCGTTGGCTGGGAACGGCATCTGTTGCTGGAGTTGCAGCGGGTGCTGAGCGCGGCCGGTGACGAGATCGAGGAATTCGTTGAATCAGGCGCCTTCGCCTTGTTCTTTCGGCAGCCGAGTCTTCGCCCGGTGCCTGTGCAAATCGGCAAGCGAACCTATCAAATTTGGAGCTGGGGTAGCGAACTCATCCTTCGTGATGACCGTAATCGCTGGTCGCGATTCAGGCTGGCCTTCGGGCGTCAGCACGAATTCCCCTCCTGTGAAGCGACCTACTACTCGGCGTTGGATGTCCAAGAGCTGGTGTGCTTGGTTGCTGTTTCGCCAGAATTGGCGAAGGTGGTCGCTCAATGCCTGCCAGAATCCAATGCAGGGGATGTCGGCTATGCCGCGCGCGAACCGCGACGCACCAGACGGCGGCGCACAAGGCGGGGCCTTTGAGTCACAGCCACCGCAGAGGCATCCTTGACCTGATCGACTGACTGCGCCGCACGACTTGGAGGGCAATACTCATGCGATACGAACGCCTAAGCCACATCCTCGAACTCGCCACCTTGCTGCAAGCTCGCCGCGGCGGGTTGACGCTGGATGATGTCATGCAGGAGTTCGATGTCAGCCGCCGAACGGCGGAGCGCTTGCGCGACGCCGTGGACCAGGCGTTTGGGCCGCTCATGACCGCGGATGCCGACGACAGGCGGATCCACTGGCGTCTTGAGTCGCCCAACCTCGGTGGGCTGATTCGGGTCTCCGATGCGGAACTCACCGATCTTGCAACGGCGGCGGCGAGCATGGAAAGGGACGGCCACAGGGAGCAGGCGGCTTCGTTGCGGGCGCTCGGCGACAAGCTGA
>CAZRBP010000236.1:0-4468 GCA_964598305.1 uncultured Pseudomonadales bacterium
GCATCACGGCGGTGCAGGTTCCAATGGCGCTCGAAATTGGCGGGCTTGTCGATGCCGTAGAGGGTGGCCACCACCAGATACTCGTCTTCGCTCAGCAGGCGCTTGATGCGTTCCCGGCGCCATAGATAGAACTTGCCCTCCTCGCCCTCCGAGTCGGCGTCTAGGGCCGCGAAGAAGGCGCCGCCCGGATGGCGCATCTCCCGCAGCAGCCAGCCGACGGTCTCCCGCACCGCGCCCTCGAACAGCGGGTCGGGGCTGATGGTCAGCGCATCGGCGTACAGGGACAGCAACTGGCCATTGTCGTAGAGCATCTTCTCGAAGTGGGGGATCATCCACGCCCGGTCGGTGGCGTAGCGGCAAAAGCCGCCGCCGAGATGGTCGTAGATGCCGCCTCGGGCCATCTTGGTGAGGGTGGTCATGACCACGTCGAGGGCCTCGCGCTCCCGCTTGCCCGCCTGCTGGGTGTAGGCCCAATGGCGCAGCACCCGGTCCAGAGTGGCGGGCATGGGAAACTTCGGCGCCCGGCCAAAGCCACCTTCCTGTTCGTCGTACTGTTCTCGCAGTTGCCGCCAAGCGGTGGCCAGCAGATCCTCATCGCTTAAGGATGCGCCCTCCGCCGGGGCCTCCAGGTCAAGTTGCCCCATCAGCGTCAGCAGCTTGCCGTTTTGCTCCACCAACGCCTCCCGCTTCTCACGGAAGGTTTCATCGATGCGCAGCATGAGGTCGATGAAGCTCGGCATCTGGTAGCGCGGCGTCTTCGGAAAATAGGTGCCGGCGAAGAAGGGCGCCAAGGATTCGGGGTCCAGAAACACGGTCAGCGGCCAGCCGCCCGGGCGTTGGGTCAGAACCTGGTGAGCCGTCTGATAGACCTTGTCGAGATCGGGGCGCTCCTCCCGATCGACTTTGATGTTGACGAACCGCTCGTTCATCACCTTGGCGGTGTCGGCGTCCTCGAAGGACTCGTGGGCCATGACGTGGCACCAGTGGCAGGACGAGTAGCCGATGGACAGCAGGATGGGCTTGCCGCTCTCCCGCGCCTCGCTGAGCGCGTGGTCGTCCCACGGCTGCCAATGCACCGGGTTGTCGGCATGCTGGCGCAGGTAGGGGCTGGTTTCGGCGGCCAAGCGATTGCTCATCGGCGTACCTTAGCACGGGCAGCGCCTCCCGGAGCGAGAGCGTCCCGCCCTCGGTTGAACTCCATGGCGGAAGTCGAGGGCAAGATGCCCTCGCCCCGAGGGTTCGCACAAGATGCCCTTGCTCCGGGGGGTTCGCAATTGGTGGGCGTTTGATGTTCAATTGGATCGTTTCCTTGGCAACGAACGGCAGGGGGTCGCATGTTGGACGCGGACGGCTTCAGGCCGAACGTCGGCATTGTCGTGGCCAACAACCGCGAACAGGTTCTATTTGCCCGGCGCGTCGGCGGCTTTGACGCTTGGCAGTTTCCACAGGGCGGCATCCAAGAGTCGGAAACGCCGGAGGACGCCCTGTACCGTGAACTCGACGAGGAGGTGGGGCTCGACGCGGCCTGCGTCGAGATCATCGCCAAAACCCAGGATTGGCTGCGCTACGAATTGCCGCCGCAGCTACGCCGCAGCAACTCCGACCCAAAATTCATCGGCCAAAAGCAAAAGTGGTTTTTGCTGCGCATGCTGGCCGATGACAGCCGGGTCGATGTCCACCGGTTCGATGAGCCGGAGTTCGACCATTGGCAGTGGGTGAGCTACTGGTATCCCATTACCAAGGTGATCGCCTTCAAGCGCGACGTCTATCGCGAGGCGCTGGCCGAACTGGCGCCCGCCCTCAAGACGCTCGCCCCCGATCCCGCGTCCTTAGCAACTGCCGGAGCCGGTTAACGAGTGCTCAACGAGCTGCATCAACTCCGGGAAATCGTTCAGGACGTCAGCGCGGCGTCCACGTTCCCCGAGGCCCTTGAGGTCATGGTCCGCGAAGTGCGCACCGCCTTGGGAACCGAGGTGTGCTCGGTTTACCTCCGTATGCCTGGCCGTGGTCAGTTCTTGTTTGCCGCCAATGAAGGACTCAACCCGGATGCCGTGGGCCGGGCCACCATTGATGAGGGCGTCGGCTTGGTCGGCCTCGTCGGCGAACGGGCGGAACCCATGAACCTGGAAGCCGCCAGCCAGCATCCACGCTACTTCCACATGCCGGAAATGGGCGAGGAGCCTTTCAACGCCTTCCTCGGCGCACCGATCATCCACCATCGCGAAGTGCTGGGCGTGCTGGTGGTCCAGCAGCGCGAGAAACGCCGCTTTGACGAAGGCGAGGAGGCATTTCTCCTCACCCTGTCCGCCCAACTGGCCGCCGTCATCGCCCACGCCGAGGCGGTCGGCGACTTGGCCAACTTCGTCAACGCCACCGAAGACAGCGAGGACCTCAAAATCCAAGGCATCGCCGGCTCGCCCGGCATCGCCTTCGGCGTCGCGACGGTCGTGCATCCAGCCGCCAGCCTCGATGGGGTGCCGGACAAGGAGGCCGAGAACGTCACGGTGGAGTTGATGGTCTTCGACCGCGCCGTGGAATCGGTGCGCAACGACATCCGGCGCATCAGCGAGCAGTTTGCACAAAGCCTGCCCCGGGAGGAGCTGGCGCTGTTCGACGTGTACCTGCACATGCTCGACGACGACGCCATCACCGGCGACGTGCGCCAACGCATTCAGCGCGGGGAGTGGGCGCAAGGCGCATTGAAAAACGTCATTCGCGAACACTTAAGCCGCTTCAAGCGCATGGAGGACGCCTACCTGCGCGAGCGCGCCACCGATGTGGAGGACCTGGGGCTGCGGGTGCTCGCCTACTTGCAGGACATCCGCACCCACAAGGCGCACTTCCCGCCGAACACCGTTCTGGTTGGCGAGGAAATCACCCCCAGCATGCTCACCAACGTGCCCGCCGAGCGCCTCAAGGGCGTGGTCTCCCAACGCGGGGCGGTCAACTCCCATGTCGCCATTCTGGCCCGGGCCCTGGACATTCCAGCGGTGATGGGGATGGTTGACCTGCCCATTCACCAGCTTGAAGGACAGCCGCTGATCGTCGATGGCCACTACGGCGAGGTGTACGCCAACCCATCCGCCAAGCTCACCGCCGAGTACCAGGCGGTGCTCGCCGAAGAGCAGGAGTTCGCCGAGGAGCTCGGTGAACTGCGCGGCTTGCCGTGCATCACGCTGGATGGCCACCGGGTGCTGCTGTGGGTGAACATTGGCCTGACCCGCGACATCTCCCGCTCCTTGGACCGGGGCGCGGAGGGCATCGGCCTGTTCCGCACCGAAGTGCCCTTCATGGCCCAGGACCGATTTCCCACGGAGGAGGAGCAAAGGCAGCTCTATCGATCCCATATGGAAGCGTTCGAGCCGCGTCCGGTGACCATGCGCACCTTGGATGTGGGCGGCGACAAGGCGCTGCCCTACTTCCCCATCTCCGAGGACAATCCCTTCCTTGGCTGGCGCGGCATTCGCGTCACCTTGGACCACCCGGAGATCTTCCTCGCCCAAGCCCGCGCCATGCTCAAGGCCAACTCGGGCCTCAAGGGCGTGCTGCGCATCATGCTGCCGATGGTGTCGAGCATGTCCGAGGTGGAGGAGGCGCAGCGGCTGGTCAGCCAAGCCCATCGCGAAGTGACCGAGGAGGGATTTGAGGTCAAGGATCCCTTGGTCGGCGTGATGGTGGAAGTGCCTTCCGCCGTGTACCAAGCGCGGGAGTTGGCACGGCGGGTGGATTTTCTTGCGGTCGGCTCCAACGATCTCACCCAGTACATGCTGGCCGTGGACCGCAACAACTCCCGGGTGGCGGAGTTGTACCGGGATTTCCATCCCGCGGTGCTGCGAGCGCTGCGCGAGGTGGCCCGCCACGCCCAAGCCGAGCGCAAGGGGGTCGGCATCTGCGGCGAACTGGCCGGCACCCCCATCGGCGCGGTGCTGTTGATGGCCATGGGCTACCAAGTGCTGTCCATGAACGCCACCAACCTGCCCAAGGTCAAGTGGCTGCTGCGCAACATCAAGCGCACCGACGCCCGGCGGATGCTGGCGCGGGTGCTGAAGATGGAGCGCGCCGAGGAGATACGCCGCTACATGGAGGGCCAGTTGATCGACGCCGGTCTTGGCCGTTTGGTGCCCAGCCACCACGAACCGGCCTGAGCACGACAGTCAGCCGCGGAGAGTTCCCCAATGTCTGAGTACCAAACCATCGCCCAAGTTGCCGACGTGCCAACGAACGGCAGCCAGCTCGTCGTGGTGGACGGGCGGGAGTTGTTGGTTTGCAACTCACGCGACGAGATCCATGTGGTGGAGAACAAGTGTACGCATCAAGACCAACCGCTTGTTGGGGGGCGCGTGCGCAACGGCTACATCTTCTGCCCCGTGCACGGCATGCGCTTCAGGCTGGCCACCGGCGAAGCCATTGGCCAACTGACCCGCATTCCCCTATGCGTATTCGACAGCCGGGTCGTTGACGGCGAAGT
>CAZRBP010000237.1:0-4466 GCA_964598305.1 uncultured Pseudomonadales bacterium
TGCATGCCGGCGGCGCGGCCGGACTGCATGGCCGAATAGAGCTGGGCGATCTTGTCCTCCCGCACTAGGTGGCGCACGGCGCTGGTGCCGACCATGATTTCATGGGCGGCGATGCGGCCGCCGCCTTGGCGCTTGATGAGGGTTTGGGCGATGACGGCCTGTAGGGATTCCGCCAGCATCGAGCGCACTAGGCTCTTCTCGCCAGCGGGAAACACGTCCACCACCCGATTGATCGTGCCGGCGGCGGAGGGCGTGTGCAGGGTGCCGAACACCAGATGTCCGGTCTCGGCGGCGGTCAGCGCCAGGCTGATGGTTTCGCGGTCGCGCATTTCGCCCACCATGATGATGTCCGGGTCTTCCCGCAGCGCCGCCCGCAGCGCCTCGGCAAAGCCCGGCGTGTGGCGGTGCGCCTCCCGTTGATGGACCAGGCAGTTCTTGGCCGGGTGCACGAACTCGATCGGATCCTCGATGGTCAGAATGTGGGAGCGGCGCTCGGTGTTGATGAAGTCGATCATCGCGGCGAGGGTGGTGCTCTTGCCCGACCCGGTGGCGCCGGTGACCAGCACCAGCCCCCGGGGCGCTTGGCAAAGCCGTTGGAAGATGTCGCCGAACCCTAGGTCGCTGAGGCTGGGCACTTGGGAGGACACCGTGCGAAAGGCCGCCGCTGGCCCCCGGCGATGGTGAAAGGCGTTGACCCGGAAGCGCGAGACGCCGGGCAGCTCGACCGCGAAGTCCGCTTCGACGCTTGCAGCAAAAGCCTGGCGCTGCGCCTCGTCCATCAACGCCGTGACGGCTTCGAGCACCTCGTCGCCTTCGAGGGGCGCCCCTTCGAGGGGTTGCAGGTCGCCGTCCAGGCGCGCCATGGGCGGCAACCCCGCGCTGATGTGCAGGTCCGAAGCCCCACGTTCGACCGCCAACTTGAGCATCGCTTCCAAATTCATATCCGTTTTCCAGTTCGTCCGAGGTGTGTTGGCATATTGTTTTTGAGTTGGCAGGACAAAGTCTGTACGTTTTCTCCTACACGTCCGTAAGACATCGGCGGTTCCAGTGCACGATCACGGCATTTCCAGCAACCTCGGCGCGGTGCGCGAGCGCATCGCCCGCGCCGCCCGCGCGCAGGGGCGGGCACCGGAGAGCGTCACCCTGATCGCCGTCGCCAAGACCAAGCCCGCCGCCGCCATTGCCGAAGCGCACCGCGCCGGGCAGCTCGACTTCGGCGAGAACTACGTCCAGGAGGCCGCCGCCAAGGCCGAAGCGTTGGCGGGCTTGCCGCTGCGCTGGCACTTCATCGGCCGGATTCAATCCAACAAGACCGCCCTGATCGCCCGGCACTTCGACTGGGTGCATACGGTGGACCGCCTCAAGATCGCCCGCCGCCTGGCCAGCCATCGCGCCGACGGCCCGCCGTTGAACGCGCTGGTGCAGGTCAACATCGACGATGATCCCGCCAAGGGCGGCGTGGCGCCGGACGCGGCCAGCGACCTGGTTGACGCCATGCGCGGCCTGGCCGGGCTGCGGCTTAGGGGGCTGATGGCGGTGTTGGAGAGGGCCGGGGACGCCGAAGCGAGCTACCGGCGGGCGTGCGCCCTGTTTGACGGCTTGGCCGATCGCGGCGGCAGCGATTGGAACGTGTTGTCCATGGGCATGAGCGGCGACTTGGAAGCCGCCATCGCCGCCGGGGCGACCCATGTGCGGGTGGGCACGGCGATTTTCGGGCCGCGCTAGTGTCCTGCGCGGCGAAATGCCGCTTAACCTCCGGGGCGAACAAGGGCACAATGCCTCCCAACCACAGCCCGGCAGCAATCGGGCGTTAACGGACGCGGACTTTGAACGACCCACAAATCAGTTTCATTGGCGGCGGCAACATGGCCCAGTGCCTGTTGCGCGGACTGATCGATGCCGGCCACGATGGGCCTAGCCTCACGGCGAGCGACCCGGACCCGGGATGCCGGGAAGCCGTCGCCGGCCTGGGCGCCAACGCCGTCGAACGCAATCAGGACGCCGTCGATCGGGCCGACGTGGTGGTGCTGGCGGTGAAGCCCCAAGCGCTGTCGGCGGTGCTGGCCGGACTGCGGGTGCCGGCCGACCGGCTGCTGGTGTCCATATGCGCCGGCGTGCCCATCGCCGGCATCGCCGCCGCCACTACGGCGGACCAGCCCATCGTGCGCACGATGCCCAACACCCCGGCGCTGCTGCGCGCCGGGGTCACGGCGCTCTACGCCAACGCCCAAGCCAATGAATGGCAACGCGCCCTCGCCGAGCGCATCTTGGCGGCGGTCGGCAAGACGGTCTGGGTGGCGGACGAGGCGCTGCTCGACGCGGTCACGGCGGTATCCGGCAGCGGCCCGGCCTACTTCTTCCACCTGATGGAGGCCATGATGGAAGCGGGCCGGGGTCTTGGGCTGACCGAAAGCTTGGCCGCTACCCTAACCGTTGAGACGGCCTTCGGGGCGGCGCTCATGGCGCGGCAGGGGGCGGAATCACCGGCCGAGCTGCGCCGCCGGGTGACCTCCCCGGGCGGCACCACGGAGGCCGCGCTCAACACCTTAAGCCACCACCAAGCGGACCGGGCCCTGGTCGAGGCCATCGGCGCCGCCTGCGGGCGGTCCAAGGAACTGGCGGAGGCCTTCCAAGCACCATGAACAACGTGCTCTACTTCGTCATTCAGTTCCTGCTGGAGATCGTCTGCTTCGGCTTCATGGCCCGCTTCCTGCTGCAAGCCTGCCGAGCAGACTTCTACAACCCCATCTCCCAAGGCATCGTCAAGGCCACGGACCCGATCCTGCGGCCCCTGCGAAGCGTGCTGCCCGCCTACCGCAACCTGGACCTGGCCGCCTTCGTGGCCGCTTGGGTGACGGCTGGGCTGATGTACTTCGTCCTTGGCCTCTTGGCCGGATCGATCGGCGGCGGCCCGCTGCAGCTCATCACCGGCAGCCTGCTGCACGTCCTCCTGCGCTTCCTGGACCTCTTCTGGTGGAGCATCCTGATCGTCATCATCGCCAGCTTCCTCGCCCAGGGGCGCTACCATCCGGCGCTGCAATTGCTGCACCAGATCACCGAGCCGATCCTGGCGCCGGCGCGGCGCATCATTCCGCCGATGGGGGGCATGGACTTTTCGCCGATCCTGGTGATCCTGCTGCTCGGCATCCTGCAGCGCATCCTGCCGCAACTCTTCGGCGCGGTCTTCTAACCCGCTTTCCTGAACCGTCCCAAGCATGGCCAAGCACTCCGCACACGAAGGCAGCGTGGGCATCGTCGCCCCGCAGCGCTTTTGCGCCCCCGGCGAGTTCGCGCTGCAATGCGGCGAGTCCCTGGACGGCTTCGAGCTGGTGTTCGAGACCTACGGCCAGCTCAACGCCGCCCGCAGCAACGCGGTGCTGATCTGCCATGCGCTGTCCGGCAACCACCATGCCGCCGGCTACCATGCCGAGGACGACGCCAAGCCCGGCTGGTGGGATGCCTGCATCGGCCCCGGCAAGGCGGTGGACACCGATCGCTTCTTCGTCGTCTCGCCCAACAATCTCGGCGGCTGCCACGGCAGCACCGGCCCCGCCACGGTGAATCCGGCGACCGGCGAGGTGTTCGGGCCCGCCTTCCCCACCGTGACGGTCAAGGACTGGGTGCGCAGCCAAGCCTTGCTGGCCGACCACCTGGGCATCGAGCGGTTCGCCGCCGTGGTGGGCGGCAGCCTCGGCGGCATGCAGGCCATGCAGTGGGCCATCGACCTGCCGGAGCGCATTGCCGCCGCGGTGCTGATCGCCAGCGCCGCCAAGCTCTCGGCGCAGAACATCGCCTTCAACGAAATCGCCCGCCAAGCCATCACCTCGGACCCGCAGTACCGGGACGGGCACTATCGCTCGGCCAACGCCAACCCGGACATGGGCCTTGGCTTGGCGCGCATGATCGGCCACGTCACCTACCTGTCGGACTTCGGCATGGGGCAGAAGTTTGGCCGCGAACTGAAGTCCGGCGACCTCAGCGCGGCGCGCGACGTGGAGTTTCAGGTGGAAAGCTACCTGCGCCACCAAGGCCGGAGCTTCTCCCAGCGCTTTGACGCGAACACCTACCTGCTCATGACCCGGGCGCTGGACTTCTTCGATCCCGCCAGCGAGTGGGGCGGCGATCTGGTGGCCGCCCTGGAGCAGGCCCGCTGCGACTTCCTGGTGCTGTCGTTCTCCACCGACTGGCGCTTTTCGGCGGCCCGTTCCAAGGAAATCGTCGATGCGCTGATCGCCGCCGGCAGGAACGTGGTCAGCGCCGGCATCGAATCCGCCCACGGCCACGACTCCTTCCTGCTGCCGCTGCCGCGCTACACCAGCGTCTTCAAGGCCTTTATGGACCGTTTGGCGGCGGGCGCCGAGGCGGGGAGCGGCGATGCGCCCTGACCTGGAAATCATCGCCGACCTCATCAAGCCCGGCGCCCGGGTGCTCGACCTCGGCTGCGGCGAAGGCGAGTTGCTGGCCGG
>CAZRBP010000238.1:0-2371 GCA_964598305.1 uncultured Pseudomonadales bacterium
CGCCCATGGCCCAGGACATGGCCTCCTTCGCCATGGACCTGATGGAGATGTCCGGCGCCGTCTGGGACGAGGAGGACTCCCCGGAGGCGGGGCTGTTCCAAGCCACCTTCATGGCCATACCGGGCTTTCGCATCGCTGGCGGCACCGACGAGATCATGGCCAACATCATCGCCGAGCGGGTGCTGGGGCTGCCGCAGGAACCCCGGCTGGACAAGGGCATTCCCTTCAGCGAAGTGCCGACGGGCGCGGGCTAGCCCGGTCGAATCAGTGATCATCGGAATCACGGCGCCGTGAAGTTCGGGCTGTTCGTTTACTGCACCGTGGGCCGGCGTCCCGAACTGGAGGCCGGCATGGCGGGCCGCAATCCGGCCCTCTACCAGCGCATGATTCGGGAGCTCGGCCGCTACGCCGCCTTCGCCGAGGAGCGCGGCTACTTCGGCTTTGGCCATCCGGAGCACCACCTGCAGATCGAGGGCTTCGAGGCCTCCAACGATCCCTGCCTGATGGCCAGTTGGCTGGCGCGCCACACCCAAAGGATGAAGATCATCACCTGCGGGTTCGTCTCCACCGCCAACAACCCGCTGGCGACGGCGGAGAAGATTGCCACCCTGGACCACATGCTCGAAGGCCGCTTCGGCGTCGGCCTAGTGCGCGGCTACCAAGCCCGGTGGGTGGAGAACTTCAAGGTGCGGCCCGAGCTCAAGGCCGTGGGGCCCTGGACCAAGGACTCCGCGGACGATGCGTTGAACCGGGAGTACTTCGCTGAATTCGTCGAAGTCGTGGTCAAGGCGCTGGCCAGCGAGACCTTCTCCCACCAAGGCAAGTTCTGGACCTTCCCGCCGCCGGATTTCGTCAACCCCCACGAGCATCCGGTTTACGCCCGCTTCGGGCAGGGTGTGGATGCGGACATGCGGGTGCGCGAAATCGGCATCGCGCCACGCCCGTTCCAAGACGACATCCCGCTCTACGGCGGCTTCTCCGCCAGCCTGCGCACCGCCAAGTTCTGGGCCCGCTACCGGGGCCGGCCGATCATCATGTCGGACAACGCGGAGTTTCTTAAGCTGCTTTGGTCGGAGTGGCGCCAGGAGGCCGCAGCCCACGGCCACTCGGTCAAGCCGGGCAAGGAGGCCTGCTGGGGCGGCATCATGATCTGCGCCGAAACCGACGCCAAGGCCCAAGCCCTGTTCGAGGACATGGAATGGTTCTGGAAGACCTGGGCGGTCCCCTTCGGCCAGGGCTTGCCGAACTTGCTGGTGGGCTCCCCGGACACCATCAACCGCCGCATCGAGGAGATTGCCAAGGCGGTGCCCATCGACGAGGCCTTCCTGCTGCTGCCGGCCGGCATCCACCCGCCGGAGCAAATCGAAGACTCGCTGGACCGCTTTGCCCGCGAGGTGATGCCCAACTGGGGGTGAACGGGTTTGCCGCCCTTTCCATGGGTATTCCGACTAGCTGAACCACTCGCCTACGTGGCTTCAGGGCCGGCGGCGTCGACAATTTCGGGGAACAGGACCAGTTCGTAAGGCTGTTGGTTGGCATCGGTGAGGACGAGGCGGTTTTCGGCCACCTCCGCGAGCACGCGGCCATCCGGCAACGGGTCGCCCACGTGGAAGCGCTGCACGGTGCCATCCTCCAAGATGAGCAGGATGGAGGTGCGGCCCGGCACGGCGAACAGGCCGACGAAGCCCATTTCACGCAGCTCGGGGTTGAGCCGGTCGAGGCCTGCCGCCGCCGCAGCCCGGCGCTCGGCTTCCTCGAAGGAGATGCCCCAGCGCGTGCTGCGCACAAAGCCCTCCAAGTTCTCTTCCGGTACGTTGGCGACATCCCGCAGCTTCGGGATTTCCGTTGCCGCGGACGGTGGCGGCGGTGAGGAAACGGGCCAAATGAAGGCCAGCAGAAGGGCGCCGGTCCAGATGCCGAGCACGGTGAGCAGGCGTTTTCTGCCTTGGGGGCTGGACCAACCCAATCGGTCGGCAAGGGCAGCAAGGCGCATGGGAACTCCAAGGAAACTCTGTGCCGCGACGGCAGGTAGTGGCTCAATCATACCCTTTTTGAGAAGTGTAAAATTCCGCATACGCCGTCGAGGCGCCGCAAAACGGAACCATGACCCCAAGCCGCCGCACCAAGGACATCCTGCTGTACAAGACCTACGCCGAATTGAAGGCGGAGGCGCAGCGCAATTTCCTCGGCTTCCTATGGTGGGTGATCGAACCCATCCTGTTCATGCTGGTGTTCTACTTCGTTTTCGGCAAGCTGCTCGGACGCCGGCCGGAAGCCTTCATACCCTTTCTGCTGGTCGGCTTGGTGGTGTGGCTTTGGGGCCAGGCGACCATCGCCCAAGGCGCGGCGGCCATCACCGCCAACCGCGGGC
>CAZRBP010000238.1:2471-4450 GCA_964598305.1 uncultured Pseudomonadales bacterium
TGGGGCCAGGCGACCATCGCCCAAGGCGCGGCGGCCATCACCGCCAACCGCGGGCTGTTGAATCAGGCCTTCGTGCCCAAGGCCCTGTTTCCCACCGTGGTCTTCCTCAAGAACACCTTCAAGTTCCTGTTCGCGCTGCTGATGCTGCTGATCTTTCTGGTCGCCTACGGCTTTGAAGCCTCCCCGATTTGGCTGGAGGCGATCCCGGTGCTGGCCGTCGGCGGCCTGTTCATTCTGGGCGCAGCCTATCTGGCAGCGGCCTTGACGCCGTTTTTTCCCGATCTGCAAGTGCTCATTGACAACGGCTTGCGGGTGCTGTTCTTCGTGTCCGGCATCTTCTACGAAATCGATACGCTCAACACCGGCTACATGGCTGTGCTCCAAGCCAACCCGGCCGCCGTGCTGATCGACAGCCTGCGCACGGTTCTGCTGGCCGGCGAGCATGCCGATTGGTGGCGCCTCAGCGGCGTCCTGGCTGGCGCCCTGTGCATTGGCGGGGCCGGCTACGCCATCATGCGGGTCAACGAATCACGCTATGCCAAGATCGCCTACTGAGGGGCGCCGCCCCCTGCTCAGCTTGGCCTCGGCTGGCGTCTGCTACCGCCGCCGCCGCACCCTGCGCTCCGCCGGCGCGCTCCATTGGGCCTTGTCCGACGTGAGCTTTGAGGTCATGAGCGGCGAGACGGTGGGCATTCTCGGCCGCAACGGCTCCGGCAAAACCACGCTGCTGAAGGTGCTCGCCGGCATCATCGAGCCAGACCGGGGGACGATCGAACGCACCCACTCGAGTATTTCGATGCTGTCCCTGCAGGTGGGATTCCTGCCGCAGCTCTCGGGGCGGGAGAACGCCCTGCTCAGCAGTGTGCTACTCGGCGAAGACCGGATGGCGGCCAAGCGCAATCTCGAGGCAATCGTGCGCTTTGCCGGTCTTGAGGACTGCATCGACGACCCCTTGGCCACCTACTCCTCCGGCATGCGGGCGCGGCTTGGGTTTTCCGTGGCCTACCACACCACCCCGGAATTGCTGCTGATTGACGAGGTGCTCGGCGTCGGCGACCAGGAGTTCCGACAGAAATCAACCGCCGCCATCAAGGAACTGATCAAGTCGGACCGAACGGTGGTGCTGGTCTCGCACAACCTGCCAACCATCCGCGAACTCTGCGACCGGGTGGTTTGGATCGAGGATGGTCAAAGCCGAATGGTGGGCCCGACGGAAGAGGTGATTGAAGCCTACTTGAAGTGAGCCGAGGACGGCAGGCTCAATCTCAGCGGCTTACTCGGCCACCACTGAGATGGGCACGGAGACCGACACCTCCGAATGGATGCGCACGGTCACTTCGTAGTCGCCGACAACGCGGAACGCGCCCTCGGACAGGATGATCTCGCGCTTGTGTATCTCGATGCCCTGCTCGGCGAGGGCATTGGCGATTTCCTGGGCACCGACCGAACCGTACAGCTTGCCCTCCTCGCCCGCCTTGACGACGATGGTGAGGTTGGCCGCCGCCAACTGCTTGCCGCGGTCGCCAGCCTCGGCGAGGCGGGCTTCGGCGAGCTTCTGCAGCTCGGCCCGCCGCTGCTCGAACACCTCCCGGTTCTCGGCGGTGGCGCGCACGGCCTTGCCTTGGGGCAGCAGGTAGTTTCTGGCAAAGCCTGGCTTGACCGCCACCTCGTCGCCGAGGTCGCCAAGGCGGTTGATGGGTTCGAGAAGGATGACGTTCAAAGGGACGCCCTCACTTGTGCTGGTCGGTGTAGGGCAGCAAGGCCAGATAGCGGGCTCGCTTGATTTCGGTGGCGAGCTGGCGCTGGAACTTGGCGCTGGTGCCGGTGATGCGGCTGGGGACGATCTTGCCGGTTTCGCCGAGAAACTGCTTCAGCAGGTCAAGGTCCTTGTAGTCCAGTTGGGCTGGGTCCGCCTTGGCAGCGAACTTCTTGTGCCGGAATCGCGGGCTCATTCGGCTTCCTCCGTGGTTTCGGCCGCG
>CAZRBP010000239.1:0-4431 GCA_964598305.1 uncultured Pseudomonadales bacterium
AGAGCGACCGGCTATCGAACGGCGTCCGCATCCTGCCTTTCCAGACCTTTTGCAAAGCGCTTGGGCTGCCGTAAGCTAGACGAGTCACAGGTCAAAGGGCTAGGCGCTGATGTGCGTGACCTCCGAACTATCATTGGCAGCTTTCCGCTGGCTTAGCCTCGCCATCGCGCTTTCAGCGTGGCTCGCCGGCTGGTCGCCTTTGTCCGCGCAAGCCCAAACCAATGAATCGCCAGTCACCTATCAAGTCACCTTTCAGGGCACCTGGACCACCGCCGCAACGCCCGGCGGCCTGCCGGGAAGCGCGCACTTCTCACCGCTGATCGGCACTTTGCACAACGATCAGGTGACCTTTTGGGAGGTCGGCGGCATGGCCAGCCCAGGGGTCGAGGACGTGGCGGAGCTCGGCCAGAACAGCGCCTTCAGGTCGGAGATCAATGCCAGCAACCACGCCGGCGCCATCATCGAAAGGAGCCTTGGCACCGGCGGCACACCGGAGGTGAGCGTCGAATTCGAGGCCACCAAGGACCATCCGCTGGTCACGCTGATCACCATGATCGCGCCCAGCCCGGACTGGTTCGTCGGCGTTTCCGGGCTGTCCCTGCTCGATGCACGCGGACGCTGGCTCTCAAGGCTCGAAGTGGATCTGTTTCCCTATGACGCCGGCACCGAGAATGGAAACGGTTTCTCGCTCAGCAATCCCGCCACCGTGCCACAGGGAACCATCACCCGCATCAGGGGCATGGCGCCGTTCACGGACGAACCGATGGCGAGGTTCATCTTCGTTCGACAAGGCGCCGCCGAATCGAGCGTCCATGTGCCGTTTTTCCTATCCGCATCCGAGCCGCTAGGGGAGAGCTTCCTGCGCCTCATCAATCACTCCGATCACCCCGACCAAGTCACGCTCACCGCCATCGACGACACCGGGCGCAAATTCGGCCCGGTCAGCCTCGACTTGGCCGCGCGCCAAGTCATCCATTTCAACTCCTCCGAACTGGAGCTGGGCAATTCAGCCAAGGGCTTAGGCACGGGCATCGGTCAAGGGCAGGGTGATTGGCGGCTGCGGCTGACCAGCTGGCTGCCCATCGAAGCCCTAGCCTACGTCCGCGCCCCCGGTGGCTTTCTTTCGAGCACTTATGATCTCGCCCCGAAGATCGCCGGCCTGCACCGGGTGTCAACCTTCAACCCGGCCAGCAATTGGCGCCAAGCCAGCCTGCTGCGGTTGATCAATCCCGAAGACCAGGATGCCGAGATCGCCATCCACGGAATGGACGACGCAGGGGCCATGCGCGGCCCGGTCCGGCTTACCCTGCCCGCCGGCCATGCACGGTCGATCAACGCCCCGGAACTGGAAGACGGCGGCACGAACCTTGAAGGTGCCCTCGGCGACGGCCAAGGGAAGTGGCGGCTCGACATTGAGGCCGACCGGGACATTCAAGTGATGAGCCTGATGGAGAGCCCGGAAGGGCACATCACCAACCTGTCGTCCTTGCCGGACGACAATTGACGCTTTTAGCAAAGGAACGGCAATGACCAACTCATCGAAAACAAACTCCGCAACCATTATTCCCACCCTTCGCTATCGGGACGCCGCCGGTGCGATTGACTGGCTATGCAAGGCGTTCGGCTTTGAGCCCCATCTGGTGGTGCCGGGAGAAGGAGAATCCATCGCCCACGCCCAACTCGTGCGCGGCAACGGGATGATCATGCTCGGCTCGGCGGGCGATGATGAGTTCGGGCGGCTTCAGCGGCCGCTGGAGAGGCCTGATGCGCCGGTGTCGCAAAGCCCCTACATCATCGTGGCGGACGTCGACGCGCACCACGCAACGGCGGTTGCGGCAGGCGCCCAAGTGGTCATGGCTCCCAAGGACGAGGACTACGGCGGCCGTGGATACTCCTGCCGGGATCCGGAAGGCAACCTCTGGAACTTCGGCAGCTACGACCCTTGGGAAGACGCGTAGAACGAGTCGTCCACGCCGCCAGTCACCACGCCAGCACCACCTTGCCGAAGGTTTGGTTGCTGGCTACCAAGTCGTGGGCCTTCTGCGCGTCTTCCATGGGCACCAGGGTCTCAATGATGGGCTTGATGGCGCCGCTTTCGAGCTTGGGCCAGAGGTGGATTTCGAGGCCGTCCATCACCGCCGATTTGGCGGCGATGCTGCGGGTGCGCAGGGTCGAGCCGATCAGGCGCAGGCGTTTCATCAGCACCAAGGCGAGCGGAAGTTCGGCCTTGATGCCGCCCATCAGGCCGATCAGCACCAGGCGTCCTTCCATGCGCAGGCTGGCCAAGTTGTCGGCTAGGTAGTTGGCGCCGACGGGATCGAGGATCACGTCGAAGCCTTCGCCATCGGTCCATTCAGCGACCTGATCGGCAAAGCCGCCTTGGTGGCGGTCGGCGCCGCCGCTGGCACCGAGCTCGAGGCAGCGCTTGAGCTTGGCATCGCCGCCGACGGTGACGAAAGTGGGGTTGCGGCTCTCTCGGCAGAGCTGGATGGCGGCGGTGCCGACGCCGCTGGCGCCCGCATGCAGCAGCACCCGTTCGTTGGTGACCAGGCCCGCCTCCTGGTAAAGGTTGAGGTAGGCGGTGGCGAACACCTCCGGCACCGCCGCCGCTTCGCGCAGGGAAAGGCCTTGAGGCACCCGCAGCACTTGCCCGGCGGGGACCGCCACCGTTTCCGCGTAGCCGCCGCCGGCCAGCAGGGCGCAGACTTGATCGCCGGGCTTGACCCGCTGCACCCCCTCGCCCACTTCGACCACTTCGCCAGCGCACTCCAAGCCGAGGATGGGGCTCGCGCCCGGTGGCGGTGGATAGGCCCCGGCCGCCTGCACCAAGTCGGCGCGGTTGACGGCGCTGGCCGCCACCGCGATCTTCACCTGACCCACGCCGACCTCCGGCTCCGGGGCATCGCCCATCACTAGCTGTCCGTCCTCAACCAAGATTGCCTTCATTGACTATGCTCCTTCGATTGGCGGCAGGCCTACCAGGACATGCGCATCTTGACGCCTGCGCCGTGCAGCCAGCGTTTCAGTTCGCTGACGCGATAGTCCCCGTAGTGGACCATGGACGCCACCAGGGCAGCGTCCGCCTTGCCCGCGGTCAGGGCTTCCTTGAGATGCTCCGGCTTGCCCGCGCCGCCGGAGGCGATGACCGGGATGCGCACCGCTTCGGCGATCATCGCCGTGAGCTTGAGTTCGTAGCCGTCCCGGGTGCCGTCGGCATCGATGGCGTTGACCACCAGTTCCCCGGCGCCACGCCGTTCGCCCTCAAGCGCCCAAGCCAGGCCATCGATGCCCATGGGGGTGCGCCCGCCATTGATGACGATCTCATACCCGGAGGGGCAGGCCGCGCTTTCCGGCACTTGGCGGATGTCCATGGACAGCACCACGTTCTGGTTGCCGATGGCCTCGGCGCACTCGGCGATCAGCGCCGGGCGGGCCACCGCCGCCGAGTTGACGTTGATCTTCTCCGCGCCGGCCAAGCGCAGGTCGGTGGCGTCCGCCACCGAGCGCACCCCGCCGCCCACCGAAAGCGGGATGAACACCTCCTTGGCGACGGCCTCCACCACGTCGAGCATGATGGCGCGCTTGTCGCTGGAGGCGGTGATGTCGTAGAAAACCAGCTCGTCGAGACCGTCCGCGTAGTATTCCCTGGCCTTCTCCACCGGGTCGCCGATGTCCTTGGTGTTGACGAAGCGCACGCTCTTGGCCAGCTTGCCGTCGCGCACATCAAGGCAGGCGATTAGCCGCTTGCTCAACATTGGCCGTCCCAGCGGGTGAAGCGGTCGAGCAGGGCCAAACCCACCCGGCCACTCTTCTCCGGGTGAAACTGCACGCCGAAGTAGTTGCCCCGGCCCACTGCCGCGGCGAAGTCGTCCTCGTAGGTGGTGCGGGCGTAAACGCAGGCTTGATCCTGCGGAGCGGGGTAGTAGGCGTGGACGAAGTAGAACTCGTCGCCCGCCTCAATGCCGTCGAGCAGCGGATGGGGCTGGACTGGCCGCACCTCGTTCCAGCCCATGTGGGGGATCTTCAATTCCGGGCGGTCCAACCGAAAGCGGCGCGTCTCCCCGGGGATGAGGCCCAAGGTTTCGGTATCGTTCTCCTCGGAGTGCCGCAGGGAGATTTGCAGGCCCAAGCAGATGCCCAGCACCGGCTTGCCGTCGCCGACCGCACCGCGCAGCGCGTCAGCCAGCCCGTTGCGGCTCAGGCTCACCATGGCGCTGCCCGCCGCCCCGACGCCGGGAAAGATGATTCGGGAAGCCGCCTTCACCCGAACCGGATCGTTGCTGATGACGGCTTGCGCGCCCACCTCCGCGCAGGCCCGCTGCACGCTGCGCAGATTGCCGGCGTCGTAGTCGATGATGACGATGGGGTCGGCCAAGGCGGCGGGCGTCCATGACAATTCGGAGGGCGGCGGATACTATCGCAAACTCACCC
>CAZRBP010000240.1:0-4399 GCA_964598305.1 uncultured Pseudomonadales bacterium
AAGGTGCGGGTCCCGATGGACCAACCCGTGCTCGTGCAGGCGGGCGAGCAGGCGCGCCGCCATCATTGCCCCATCGGCATCCCCCGGCGCCAAGGGCTCAGCATCGGCGAGGTAGCGAAACAGCAGTGCCCGCACCCCTTGGGAGGCGCTGGCGTCGCCAACCAACTCCGGTGTTGACAGCCCACTGGCCGCCAGCCGCTGAACGCCCCGCCGCTCCCGAGCGCAATAGCGTCCCGCGCCGGAACCCATGAACAGCTTCACCACCAGGTCACGGCCCTGCCAATGGCCGAGCGCCGTCAGCCGGCGCCCGGGCAGCAGGCGAAAGATGCGGCTGATCCGGCAGGGCTCGCCGTTCAAGGTGATGCTGAACGGCACCTGCACATCCCGTCCTGCGCGCCTGAGGTCGTTCGGCTCGAGGATCACGGGCGCTGCCCTGCATCCAACCCCTGCCGCTGGGCCTTTTCGCGCAACGCCTGTGCCCGTCGAGCCACCGAGCGCCAGAACGGGCCTTCGTCGGCGAGGACTTCGCGCAATGGCCGTCCTGCGTAGATGCGCAGAAACCGCAGCCGCGAGCGGACCGGCAGGTCAAGGTCCAACGTCGAGAACAGCAGGGCCGCCAAATCCCGCTTGCGCCAGTAGGCGGACAGTTCGGGCTGCAGCCGCGCCCGATGCAGGTCCAGCACCGCCAACCGCGCTTCGCCCTGGGCCCACCCTTGGCGGTCGAGCATCAGGTGGCAGATGTAGAGGTCCCGATGGGCAACGCCCGCCTCGTGCAGGCGGCGGACAAAGCGGGCCACAGCCATGATCAACCGCCGCCGAGCCCGGGGTGAAGGCGGGTGGCGAGCCCAGTCCGCAGCCACCGCCTCCAAGCTGTCATAGCCGCTCAGTTCCGCGCAGAGCACGAAGGAGCGGCGCTGGGCGGGATTGCCGCCCTCGGTGGCGAACGCAGCCACCCGGGGGGCGGACAGATTCCGGGCGGCAAGATGGCGGCAGGCGCGGTACTCGTTCTCCGCGCCCAACACGGGCCGCTTGCCGACCAGCCAATTCTTGAGGATTTCCAGCCAGCCGACACCCCGGTGCCGCTTGAGGAAGTAGGGTTGTCCGCCGACTTGCACCCGCAACGTCGAGCGGCCCTTCACCTCCCGGAACACCTCGCCCTCGGCCGATTCGGCCCAACGGGGCAGGTCTTCGCCGCCCAGCCGCTCGGCAAGCTCAGGCGCCAGATAGGCGCGGTGTTTGGTGCGGCGCATCACGGGCAGGCAGACCCTGTCAAGGCCGGGCGGCTGGCGAATGCCTCGAACCGGTCCACCGCGCGCTGTGCGAGCTGATAGATGCGCTCGTCGTCGGCCAGCGCTTGGCCGTTGCGGGCCCAATCGGCCCGCTCATCGGAGGTGATCAGCTCGGCAAGCTGGGCGTTGAAGGTGTCCTGATCGTAGGGTGTGGGCGTGATCAGTCCGGCCCGGGCCTCTTGCAGATAGCGAGCGTAGCCGCAGTTTTCCGTGACCAGGGCCGGGGTGCCGGCGATCATGGCCTCCAGGATCACCATGCCGGCGTTTTCATCGTAGGCTGGCAGCACGAAGCCGTCGGCGGCGAACAGGAAGTCCGGCACATCAGGACGTCCGCCCATGAAGCGCACCCGCTCGCCGATGCCGAGCCGGCCCGCCAGCCGCTCGAACGGGTCGGCGTTGTCGTCGCCGAGCACATAGAGCCAAGTTCTGGCGAAGACCTCCCGGGGCAGCGCCTTGAGCCCCTTGAGCAGGCGGTCGAGGCCCTTCTTGATGAAGCCGGAACCGACGAACAGGAGCAGGCATTCGGCCTCACCCACGCCTAGGCTCGCCCGCATGCGCCCGCGGATGGCGCTCCTGTCGGCCGGCGCGGTGCGGCTGCGTTCAATGCCCGGCGGCAGGGGGTGGAAACGCTCCGCAGGCGTCTGGTAGTAGCGCCGGTAGGCCGGCGTTTGCGCATCGGAGATGGTCAGGATTTCCGTGCCGGCATCGGCATCGAACACCGCCCGTTCCGAGCGCAGCAGGGATCGGTATCGGGGCAGCAGCCGGTACCAGGGGCCGCGTTGGGTGCGGGCCTTGTCCTGGTAGCAGGAGTCCCCGGCGTAGTAGGCGTCGAGGCCGGGCATCTTGTTCATCCCCACCACCAGGTCCACCGGCTCGGCCTTCAGGTCAGCGCGCACCCAATCGGCGAAGCGTTGGTAGAGCCGGTGATTGGCCAGCGCCTTGACCGGCGCCAGCTTGAGGTCCACCCCATCCGGCAGCGGGCCGTCGTCGCGCCAGTGGATGGCGTAGATGCGCACCCCATGCCCCCGGCTGCGGCATTCGGCGACCATCTTCATCAGGTCCCTTTGAATACCGCCGAATGGAAAGTACTTGAAGATGCAGAAGGCTATCTTCATGGACCCGCTCCGAGCGCCAAGGCCCGTGCCCACACCCGCTCCGGCGTCAGTTCGGCGTAGCACGGGGGATTGGCGGGCTCATCGCGCCACATACGCCCCGGCCCACGGTAGCGGCAGGTTCTCGACAAACAGGGCGCGCAGGGGAATCTCGAGCTGAGGGTGGCGACCCGCTCGCCGCGGCAGCCGGTCAGATCGGGCGCCGTGCTGCCGTACAGGGCCAAGGTGGGCACGCCGCAAGCGGCGGCCAGATGCGCCAATCCGGAGTCGACGCCCACCGTCAAGCGCACGTCTTGCAGGACGTCGATCCATTCGCCGATGCCCATAGCCTCAAGTACTCGTCCGCTGCCGCCATTGGCGATGCGTTCGGCGCGGCACCGCTCCGCCGCATTGCCCCAAGGCAGCAACACCTCGAATCCAGATGCCTGCGCTTGCTTAGCCAGCTCGATCCACATGGCCTCCGGCCACAGCTTGGAGGGCCAGGAGCCCCCATGCAGGAAGAGGCACGCCGAATCGTCCGCCCCGCCTGCGAACTCACGCCGGGACAAGCCGAACTCAAGCGGCTCCGCCGCATCCTGAGCGTAGCCGAAAGCGCCCGCGAAGAGTTGCCGCTGCCGGTCGATGGCGTGCTGTTGCCGAGGCACCGCAACGCCGCGCTGGTACAACCAGGCGGCGGCCGCCTCGCGCACGTCCCGGCGCGCAAACCCCACCCGTTCCGCGCCGCGGGCCAGGGCGGCGACCAAGGCGCTTTTCACCAAGCCCTGGGCATCGAGCACCAGATCGTATTCGCAAGCGCCAAGATTGGCCTGGAATTCCGCCATTTCCCCGCGCGAGCGCACCAGCCTGCGCCGCCAGCGCCGCCAAGCAATGGGGATCACCCGGTCCACCGCCGGATGCCGTTCGGCGATGGCCTGATAGGCTTCCTCCACCACCCAATCGAAGCGCACCCCGTGCTGGCTGGCCGCGGTCACCGCCGGCAACGCATGCACTAGGTCGCCCAACGAGGAGGTCTTGACCAGCAGCGCTTTCATGCCAGCGCGCGGGCGACGGCGTCGGGCGTCAGTTCCCGGAGGCAGTTCAGGTGGCCAAGCGGGCAGTCGCGCTGGAAGCAGGGCTGGCAGTCCAAGCCCAGGGACAGCACTTGCGCGTTGGCATCAAGGGGCGGCGTGAATTCCGGCGACGTCGAGCCGTAGAGGGCCACCACCCGCACCGACAGGGCGCAGGCCACGTGCATGAGCCCGGAATCGTTGGTCACGACGGCATCGGCCAGCGAAAGGAGGTCCAGCGCATCGGTCAGCCGGGTGCGGCCGGCCAGGTTGACGGTGCCGGGAGCCGCCTCAGCAATCGCCGCGCCCGATTCCTGATCACCCGGCGAGCCGATCACCCAGACGGCGTGGCCAGCCCTCAAGCGCTCCTGCGCGAGAGTGGCGAAGTGGCCTGCGGGCCAGCGCTTGGCGGCGCCGTATTCGGCACCGGGGCAGAGGATGGTCACCGGCCCGGCAGTAGCCAAGCCGAAGCGCTCGACTAAGATGTCGCGATTGGCCCCATCAACCGTCAGCACGGGTGCCGGATAGGGCTGCGGCAGGCATTGCCCCGGCGGGTAGGCCAGCGCCATGAAACGCTCGATCATTTTAGGGTAGCGGTCCCGGTCCAAGCGCCGCCAATCGTTGAGCAACCCGAAGCGGGCTTCGCCCAACCAGCCGATGCGGCGGGGGATCGCCGCCCAGCAGGGCATCAGCGCGGACTTGAAGCTGTTGGGCAGCACATAGGCCGCATCGAAGCCAACCCCGCGAAGCGCCCGGCCCAAGCGCCGCCGTTCCCGCCAGCCAAGCGCACCGTGGGCGACGCCCAACTCATGCACTTGGTGAACACCCGGCATGCGCGCCCCCAACGGCGCTGTCATCGGCGGTGCCGCCAGATGAATCTCAGCATCGGCGTCCTTGGCCTTGAGCGCCTGAACCAAGGTGTGGGCCATCACCATATCGCCAACCCAGGCTG
>CAZRBP010000241.1:0-4370 GCA_964598305.1 uncultured Pseudomonadales bacterium
GATGGTGAAGGTGGAGAACATCTCTTGGCGGGCCAGCGCTGCGCCAGGGCAGTGGTGCGGGCCGGAGCCGAAGGCGAGATGAGCGCCCGCCTTCTTGCGGGCGATGTCGAAGGTCTCGCCCTCCTCAAACACCGCCTCGTCCCGATTGGCCGATGCGTAGCCGAGCGCCAAGCTCGCCCCCTTGGGCAGTTGCACGCCACCGAGTTCGGTATCCTGGGTGGTAACCCGCCACAGGTGAATGACGGGCGTCTCAAAGCGCAGCGACTCCTCGATGAAATTGCGCAGCAGCTTGGGATCGTCGCGCATCCGCTCCATGGTGCCGGGACGCTGAAGCAGCAGCATCAGTGCCGAGCCGATGGCGTTGGTGGTGGTCTCGTTGCCGCCGGTGAGCAGTTGGTCGAGCAGGTCTTGCAACTCGTGCATGTCGAGGCCGCGCTCCTCGCCCGGGCCGCAGCGCTCATCGACCACCCGGGCGTGGGCCAAGTCGGAAATGATGTCATCTCGGGGCTTGCGCCGCCGCTCCTCGATGACGCTGGCGAAGAAGCGTTGCGCCTCCACCACCAACTTGCCGCATTGCAGGGCTTCATCCTCGTCAACGAAACCGCCGCCGGGGGCCAGCATGGCGTCGGACCACGCCTTAAGCTGCCAGATCTTCTCCCGGGGCACGCCGAGTTGGTCGGCGATGACCGTGCAGGGCAGGGGGATGGCGAAGTCGCGAACGAAATCGCATTCTCCGCGGTCAATGAAGGCGTCGATGAGGTCGTTGACCACCGCCTCCACGTAGGGCGTCATGGCGCGGATGCGCTTCACCGTGAAGGCGTGGTTGATGAGCTTGCGGTACTTTGAGTGCACCGGCGGGTCGGTGCGCTGCAGGGTGGAGACCCGGGCCCAGCCGTGCTCGCTGCGGTAGGTTTCGGCGATGTCGCGGCTTTCGC
Organism: uncultured Pseudomonadales bacterium; assembly: GCA_964598305.1. Lineage (GTDB taxonomy): Bacteria > Pseudomonadota > Gammaproteobacteria > Pseudomonadales > Azotimanducaceae > Azophilus. Next base: position 936 of record CAZRBP010000241.1, read on the forward strand.
CCTGGCGGGCGCCGAACTCGTAGATGTTGTTGGAGAACAGCTCCGGGTGTTTTTTGACGTAGCGCAAGTCCTCGTACCGGGAGACGTACCAAGCGCCGAGTTCCGCCATGAAATAGACCGGGGCTTCGTGCCGGATGGCTTGGAAGTAGGGGAATGGGCACTCCCGCGTACGGTCTTCCATTAGGTTGTAGCTGGCCAGTTGCGTCATGTGGCGAACCTCCGGTCGTGCTGGGGTAAAAGTCGTGCTGGGGTAAAAAGGGCAGGAAATGGGATGCTCAACAAGGCATTGGCGTTCAATATAGTGTAAAAGGCGCATCTGTCACAGTAGTAGGGGAAGGACCCATGGATGCATTTCGACTGGATGGCCAGGTGGCTGTGGTTACCGGCGCTGGCAAAGGCATTGGCCGGGGCATTGCCCTGTGCTTGGCCGAGGCCGGCGCCGATGTGGTCGTCAGCGCACGAACGCGGGCCGATCTTGAGGAGGTGGCGGAAGTGGTTCGCGCCAAGGGGCGGCGGGCTGAAGTCGTCCCGGCGGACGTGACCGAAAGCGAACAGCTCGAGCCGCTCATCGCGGCGGCCCAGGATTTGGGAGCCTTAAGCATTTGGGTCAACAACGCCGGCGGGCTGCCGGACGCCACCCCCCGCTATCTCACCCGCACCCCGGAGGATCGCTGGGATGCGCAGCTTGACCTGAATCTCAAGGCGGTCTGGATGGGTGCGGTGCGGGCGGCCGAGGCCATGGAGTCCGGCAGCATCATCAACATCTCCTCCCGGGCCGCCATGGGGCCGCAACTCAAGAATGGCCCCTACGGCGCGTCCAAGGCGGCTGTGAACAGCCTCACCCAGACCTTGGCGGCGGAGTTGGCGCCCAACATCCGCGTCAACGCGGTCGCGCCGGGCCCGATTCCGACCGAGAACTTCAATCAGTCCACCAATTTCCCCGAAGGCAAGCCGATCGAGAAGCTCATCGGCGTCCCCTTGGGCCGCCTCGGCGCTCCCGAGGACATCGGCCACGCCGTCGTCTTCATGGCTTCGCCGGCGGCCGGCTGGATCACCGGCCAATGCCTGTACGTCACTGGCGGTCTCTAGATTCAGAGCGGCGGAGGGCTTGAAAGTCCCTCATGGGCATTAGCGGCAAGGTCGTCGGGGGCATCCTTGGCTTTGTGATTGCCGGGCCGATCGGCGCACTGGTCGGCTTGGTTCTTGGTCATCTGGTGGACTCGAGTCGGGTTGCCGGCGGTGGCACCGGGTTCAGCCGCGCCCGGGACCACACCACCTTCTTCAACACGACCTTTGCGGTCATGGGGCACCTGTGCAAGGCCGATGGCCGCGTGTCGGCGGAGGAGATTCGCGCCGCCGAAGGGGTGATGGACCAACTGCGTCTCAGCGAGGCGCGCCGGGCCGAGGCCCGCGCCATGTTCCGGGCCGGCAAGGCACCGGACTTCGATCTGGCCGAGGCGTTGGATGCCTTCCAAACGGCCTATGGGCGAGCCGCCCAGCTTAAGTTCGTGTTTCTGCAAATCCAGATGTCGGCAGCTTGGGCGGACGGGGAGGTTGGTGCCGCCGAGCGTAGCGTGCTGCACGAGATTGCCGGGCGGCTGCGCATACCGGAGGTGGCGTTTCGGCAGGTCGAAGCGCTGGTGGCGGCCATGGCGGGGCGTGCGCATCGAAGCGGCGGGCCGCAGCCATCGAGCCAAGCCGACCTTGACGGCGCCTACCGAGCCCTCGGCGTCTCGCCCACGGACAGCGATACCCACATCAAGCGCGCCTACCGGCGCCTGATCAGCCAGCACCATCCGGACAAGCTGGTCTCCAAGGGATTGCCGGAGGACATGATGCGGGCGGCCACGGAACGCACCGCCGAGATCAAGGCGTCCTACGACCTGATCATGTCCCGCCGGGCCGCGAACGGCCAGACGGGCGGCGGTTGAACGAAGGTTTGGAGGGCGCCCCGCCCTCGAACTGGCTGCCTGAACCCGCTATGGCGTCAAAGCCCTGATTCCTCGTCTCGACGGTGTATGCTTAGGAAATCGCTGGCATTCACTAGTTTAGAAGAACGGGAGAAACCATGATTGTCGTTGCCGCCATGATCGACTTTGCCAACCAAGCCGACCGCGACCAAGCGGTGCTGGAAACCGGGCCGGTGCAGAAGGCCACCCGGGACGATGAGCCCGGCTGCCAGGCCTACTGCTTCGCTGCGGACCCTTGTGTGCCGACCCGCATCCAGGTCTATGAACTCTGGGACGACGGGCCGACCTTGGCGGCGCACTTCAAGCACCAGAATTATGAGGACATGAAAGCGGTGCTCGGCAAGTACGGCATCGTCAACAACTGGAACCGGATGTATCGGGTCACCGACGATGAGCCGGTTTACGACGCGGCAGGGCAGCCCCGGGAAGCCGAAGCCTTTTTCGGCGGCAAGACCTAAGGCACCAACGCGGTGAGCGCTGGGGAGCGTCCCGATCAGAAAGGAGTTTGGCACCAGCCAAACCCCAACGGACCGAAGGTCCGCGTTATCGACCTGCACGCCCACATCGTCCTCGAGGCGGGCTTCGGCGTGGCGGGGCGTTACGGTCCCGAACTGGCGGTGGACGACGATGGCGTGCCGTACTTCCGCATCGGCGCCTACCGGATGAAGCCCATGGCTTACCGGGGCACGGTGTTCATGGACGTGGACAAGCGCTTGGCGCTGATGGACCGGCTCGGCATCGACCTGCAGCTGCTTTCGCCCAACCCGCTGACCATGTTCCACGGCATCGAGGCGGACATCGCCGAGCGCTTTTGCCGTGTTCACAACGACGCGATGGCCGAAGTGGTGGCGAAGCATCCGCATCGATTGCTCGGCGCCGCGGCGTTGCCCATGCAGGATCCCGAGGCGGCTTGCCGGGAGTTGGAGCGGGCTGTTCGGGACTTAGGTCTGACGGCCGCCCACACCGGCACCGACTACCCTTTTCCGCTTTACGATCCTCGCTTGGACGATTTCTACCGGACCCTGGTCGCTTTGAACGTGCCCTTGTTTTTGCACCCCGCCTCCACCGACGGCGCCAACCCACCAGCGGACGAGCGGTTGAACCAGTTCGACTTGGGCCTGATCGTCGGCTACGCCTACGACGAATCCTTGGCGGTGGCGAGCCTGATCTTCGGCGGTGTGCTGGAGCGGCATCCTGAGCTGGACATCTGCATCTCCCACGGCGGCGGTGCGCTGCCCTTCCTGATGGGGCGCTACGACGGCATGGCGCGGCTCCGGGCCTGGGCGCCAGAATCCGTGCGTGAGCACGGCTTCCGCCATGAAGCGCGCAAGCTTTGGTACGACGCCCACGTGGAGGGTGAGGCAGCGCGCAATCTGCTGGTGGAAGCGGTCGGCCGGGAACGATTGGTGTTCGGCACCAACTTTGGCGGCTGGGATACGCCGAGCAGTCCGGCGACCGATTTCGA
>CAZRBP010000242.1:0-4367 GCA_964598305.1 uncultured Pseudomonadales bacterium
ACGATCGCCGCCGTCAGCACGATGCCGGCCACCCAATGGACGGTCAGCCAAGGGAATTTCACGCCGACGATGGGCAGCACGCCGGTGGCCAGCAGGACAAAGAACGAAGCGGCGGTGATCCAATGGAACCAACGATCCACGGCGGCATGGCGGCTGAGCCGCTCGCCGTCCGGCGACGGTCGCGGCGCGGATTTGCGCGCCAGCATGATGGTTGCGTGGACCAGGATGAGGATGAAGGTGGCGGCGATGACCAGCCACAGGAGGTCCCAGGAAACCCCGAGGAGCACTTCGCGTCCCCAAACGTCCTCGCGATAACGGATAACTTCCACTACGCCTTCCCGCGCAGCGCCCGGCGCACGAGGTTCTCCATCAGCGGCGCCTTGAACTGGTTGTGATTGAGGGGCTCAGCACCGCGGCTGGCTAAACGTGCCGCCTGCTCGCCGGTGCTTTCGGAGCGGGGCTTGCCGACCACGGCTTGTTCGACCGCAGGCAGCCGGTAGGGCACGCAGGCGACCCCGCCGCAGACGAAGCGGGCGCTTTCAATGCGGCCGTCCCTGATGCGCAGGGCGGCAGCGATGCTGACCAGCGCGAAGTCCCAGACGTTGCGGTCGGCGACCTTTTCGAAATGGAACTCGGCATTCGCCCAGCGGTCCGGCAGCCGCACGGAGGCCAGCACTTCGTCATCGGCCAAGGATGTCATGTTGACGATGTCCACGTCCGGGCCGACGAAGAAGTCGTCCACCGGGACTTCCCGGCTGCCGCGCCGGCTGGTGACGATCATCGTCGCCTCCAGGGCGCCGAGGGCGGTGGCGGTGTCCGATGGGGAGACGGCCACGCAGCGGCTGGCGCCGAACAGGGCGTGCTCCCGGTTCATGGCCGCCGGGCTGTCGGCGTAGCAGGTGTTGCCCCCGGCCCGGTAGCAGGAAAGCCCCCGCCGATAGTACCAGCAGCGGGTGTCCTGGCAGAGATTGCCGCCCAGGGTGCCCATGTTGCGGATTTGCGGGCTGGCGACCACCGCCGCCGCCTCCCGCAGCAGCGGGTAGCGCTCGCCGATCAGCGGGTGTTGAGTGATCTCGGTGAGGGTGGTGAGCGCCCCGATCTCGACCCCGCCGGGGATTTCGCGGATGCCCTTGAGCGCATCGATGCCCTTGAGGTCGATCATCGCTTCGGTGGTCTTGGCGCGGTCCTTTAGCCAGCCGTAGGTGTCCTAGCCGCCGGCCAGCAGCCAGGCCTTGCCCTTCAGCCGTGCCGCCAGCTCGGTGGCATCCTCCACCGTGGCGGGTTGGTAGAGCTCGATGTCCGGCATCACGTCGTAGGCGGCCATTCTCCTATCCTTCCATCAGAACGTATTGATGGCGAGCGGCCCCGAGGTCGGCGGCAGCCCGGCGATGTGGCTTAAGATGATGTCCGGCGTGACCGGGGTGCGGTTGAACAGGTGCCCGCCCAGGGCGTCGGAGAGGGCGCACATCACCGCGGCAACGGCGCAGCCCATGGCCGGCTCGCCGATGCCCCGCGCGCCGACCGGGTTGTCCGGGTCGGGGATGTCGGCCGCGGCCCAGTCCATTGTGCTTGGCACGTCGAGATAGGTGGGCGGCTTGCATTGGTAGAAGCCGACGTTGGCGGGCAGGCCGTTTTGCGGGTCGTACACGTGGCGTTCGGTGGTGGCCATGCCGAAGCCCCAGACGCCGCCGCCGCGCAGTTGATTGGCAAGCCCCAACGGATGCACCACGGTGCCGCATTCGCCCACCGCCAAGTAGTCGATGATTTCGTGCTTGCCGGTTTCCACGTCCAGTTCGATTTCGACGAAGCCGATGGCAAAGCCGGGGACGGTGCCGCGCATAGGCAGGTTGTCCTTGGCGACGCCGACCAAACCGGTGCCGGCGATGCCCGCCACCGCCCGCTTGGTGACGTCGTGAATGTCTTCAGGGACTTCGATGCCGCTGTATTTTCCGCCCATCTCGATGGCCTTGGCCGCCGCCTCGCCATAGGACAGGGCGCGTGATCTGCGGTTGCGGTGGAACACCTGCTGGCCATCGATGTCGTAGTCCCCGGCTTGGCCGCCGAGTGCGGCGGCGGCGACTTCCTTGAGCTTGGCCACGGCGTCCAAGGCGGCGACGTGATTGGCCCGGGTGTGGGTGAAGATGGTCACGCTGCCGGCTTGGTAGCTGCTCCAAGGCAGGTGGGCGGCGGACCGACCATGCACGATCTCGCATTGACTCCAATCGCACTTCAAGGCCTCCGCCGCCGCCCGGGTGGTGGAGGCGTAGGAGTAGGTGCCGAGGTTGCCGACGCCGCTGTGCAGGTGGATCTTGCCGTCCGGCGCGATGCGCACCAGGCCGTCGAAACCGGCGGTGCCGGCGGCGTGGTAGCCCTGGCCGACGCCGATGCCGGTGACCTTGCTGCCCTTGCGGCGGCCGCTGCGCTTGGCCTTTTCCGCCCAGTTCCAGCGCTCGGCGCCCAGCGCCAGGGCTTCGGCCATGTAGGCGCTGGTCACCGGGCCTTGGTCGGCGTCCAGCTTGGCGTTCGAGTCCGGCGCGTTGATGTGGCGGATGGCTACCCGGTCCAGCCCTAACTCCTGGGCGGCCTTGTCCATCATGGGTTCGAAAATGGCGGCGATCTGGTTTTGCCCGGGCCCGCGCTGGGCGCCCCGGGGCGTGGTGTTGGTGAGCACCGGCACCGAGCGCAGGCGCAGCGCCTCCGGTTGGTAGAGGATGCTGACCGCGCCGCCGGCGGAGGAGGCGTCGCCGCCGGCGCGCTTCGGCCCCAAGTCCTGAACGATGTAGAGGTCCACGGCTGAGACCCGCCCATCAGCCGCGAAGCCCGCCTTGATCCAGCCTTGGAAGCCGACCCGGGCCGAGCCGATGTAGTACTCCTCCTCGCGGGTGATGCGCAGCATGACCGGACGGCCAAGCTTCTTGGCGAAGTGCGCGGGCAGGGCCATGATGGGGTAGGGGAATATCTTGGAGCCAAAGCCGCCGCCGCAGTACTCGCTGACGTAAACCAGATTCTCCGGGGCAACGCCAACCATGGGCGCCAGAAACGGAATGATGAAGCTCTGGCTCTGGGTGGACCCGTACACGAAGCACTTGCCGTTCTCCCAGTAGCTCATCACCGAGCGCGGCTCCATGGACATGTGCGCGTAGCCGGTGGTGACGAAGCTCTCCGTGAGGATCACGGCGGCGTTGTCGAAGCTCGCCTCAAGATCGCCGTACTGCCACTCGATGGGCGCTTCGGCGGAGGGCTGGCCGCCGGCCAGGAAGCGCTCCACCTCGTCCTGGCGCCAATGCAGTTCGCCGACTTGGGGTGGGCTGCCGGCATAGATGTTGCCTTCCTGGCGGGCGTTGGGGCCGGCCGGCCGCAAGCTGTCGGTGGGGTTGACGGTGAAGGGCAGAGGCTCAAGCTCAATTTCGATGCGGCCGATGGCGTCCTCTGCGGTCTTCTCGTCCACCGCCGCCACCGCCAGGATCGGATCGCCGATGAACACCGGCTCGTTGGTCAGGATGCCGCCGTTGGGCGCCTCCACCGAGGGCAGATCGTCGGCGGTGAGCACCCCGAAGACGCCGTCCATGGCCAGCGCTGGCTTAAGGTCCAGTTTCTTCACCCGGGCGTGGGGCATGGGGCTGACCAACAGGCGCGCGTAGCACATGCCGTCGGCGGTGAAATCCTCCGCGTACTTGGCCTTGCCGGTGACCTTGCCGAAGATGTCGGGCGGCGTGAAGTCCTTGCCGATGTGTTGGTAGGTCATGTGGTTTGCCCCGAGGCGCGCATCACCGCATTGAGGTAGTGGTCGTACGCGCCGCAGCGGCACAGGTTGCCGGACAGGCCGTGCCGTGCCTGCTCGCGGGTGGGCTTCGGATTGACCCGCAGCAGGCCCACGGTCGCCATGATCTGACCTGGCGTGCAGAAGCCGCATTGGGGTGCGAGCTCATCGACAAAGGCCTGCTGCACCGGATGCAGGGTGCCGTCCGCGTGCTGCAGGCCCTCCACCGTGAGCACCGCCTTGCCGCGGGCGTTGTGGGTGAGCATGGAGCAGGCGTAGTGGGGCACGTCGTCAAGGAGCACCGTGCAGGCACCGCACTCGCCGCGGTTGCAACCGAGCTTGGTGCCGGTCAGGCCGAGCTTGGTGCGCAGGGTGTGGGCCAGGGTTTCCTGGGGCAGCACATCCACGCGCCGGGTGCGGCCATTGATGTTGAGGGACAGCAAGCGGTCCACCGCCTGGGCGGGCCGGGCGCCGCCAGCCACGGCGTTGCCGTGGCCAATGGTGCCGGCGGCGATGCCGGAGGCGATCACGCCCTTGATGAACCGGCGCCGATTCAGCTTGACGTTCATCCTTTCCCCGCTGAACTACTCAGTTGAGCATAGCACCG
>CAZRBP010000243.1:0-4295 GCA_964598305.1 uncultured Pseudomonadales bacterium
CGCCGACCTTCGCCTACCAAGTCAGCGGTGAGTACGCCATGCACATGGCGGCGGTCGAGGCGGGCTGGCTGAACGAAGCCGTGATCCTCGAATCGCTGCGCTGCCTGAAGCGGGCCGGCGCCGATGGCATTCTCACCTACTTCGCCAAGCGGGTGGCGAGCGAACCTGGATTGCTCGGATGATGGGTGCGGGGCAGGGGCATCCGGCACCGTTAAGGCTCTTCCATACCCTTGAACTCCGCAACAACGACGGGGCCTGGCGTGCCGGATGCCCGTGCCGCTCACCCATTCGCTTAAGTCCAAACGATCAGAGGTTCAGAGTCCTGCCGCGGCGAAGCGGGCCTCGACCCGGGCGCGGAGGTCGCCGTCGAAGTTGTTGAGGAAACGGGCCACGTCGGCGGCGGGGTCCAGGCGCGGGCTTAGGGCGTCGAGGTCGATGAGGTGGACTTGGTTGTCCTGGACCAGGAAGTTGCTGGCCTTGGTGTCGCCGTGGCCGAGTTCGGCGGCCTGGAGCTGCTCGAATAGCCCGGCAACCTGGTCCAAGCGACCGGGAAGCCAGCCTTGGGCGCTGGCTTCAGCCGCCAAGTCGAGGCGGCCCTTGTCTTCCATCACCAGGTAGCACCGGCCAGTCAAGGGCCCCCAACGGCGCTCGATGAGGGCCAGGGGCGCGGCGGTGGGGATGCGCAGCAGGTCCAGCCGATGCCCGTTGCGCCAAGCGTTCAACGCTCGGCGTTTGAACCAGCGGCGCAGGCGGTGGCTCAAGCTCTTGATGTTGTAGCGCTTGACTATGACCAGCGAACCAGCAAGCTGAAGCCGGAAAACGGTGGCGGAGCGGCCGTCCTTGATGATCTCCGCTGGCTCCAGGAAGCCCTCGGGGTCTTCCGCAAAAGCCTCGGCCCAAGCCATCCCGTCACCGCCCCAGGCGCGCTTGACCAAGCACCGCCGCCGCCAACTCGCGATCACGTGAAACTCGGTGCAGCTGCGCTCCGTCTTCGCAAGATAGCGTCGCACCCGCCGCCGCCGCGCTGCCGCCAGCAGCCGTTTCATCCGAGCCATGCGGCCCGCGTCGGCCGTCCAATTGCGGCTCTCAGCGTAAGAAGCCAGCAGCGGCTCCAACCACGCATCCGGCGCCGGCGGATGCTGCGCCAGAAAGTCCGCCAAGGCCTTGAGTTCCGCCCCCTCGCCACCCCGCCCAAGCTGGCCCACTCTGTCCCCATCGACGACCCACAACTTGCCGCCGCTGTGAATGAAGTTGCCAAGGTGCGGGTCCCGATGGACCAACCCGTGCTCGTGCAGGCGGGCGAGCAGGCGCACCGCCATCATTGCCCCATCAGCGTCCCCTGGCACCAAGGCCCGTGCATCGGCGAGGTAGTGAAACAGCAGTGCCCGCGCCCCTTGCGAGGCGGAGGCGTCGCCAATCAACTCCGGCGTTGGCGCTCCGCTGGCCGCCAGCCGCTCAATGCCCCGCCGCTCCCGAGCGCAATAGCGTCCCGCGCCGGAACCCAGGAACAGCTTCACCACCAGGTCACGGCCCTGCCAATGGCCGAGCGCGGTCAGCCGACGTCCCGGCAGCAGGCGGAAGATGCGGCTGATCCGGCAGGATTCGCCGTTCAAGGTGACGCTGAACGGCACCTCGACAGTTCTGCCGAGGCGCACGAGATCCACAGGTTCCAGATTCAAGCCCGCTGCCCCGTCGTCAGCCCTTGACGCCGGGCCTTTTCCTGCAACGCCTCGGCCCGTCGAGCCACCGAGCGCCAGAACGGGCCTTCGTCGGCGAAGGCCTCCCGCAACGGCCGCCCCGTGTAAATGCGCAGAAACCGCAGCCGCGAGCGGGCCGGCAGATCAAGGTCCAACGTCGAGAACAGCAGGGCCGCCAGGTCCCGCTTTCGCCAGTAGGCGGACAGTTCGGGTTGCAGCCGCGCCCGATGCAGGTCCAGCACCGCCAACCGCGCTTCGCCTTCGGCCCACTGTTGGCGGTCGAGCATCAGGTGGCAGATATAGAGGTCCCGATGGGCGACCCCGGCCTCGTGCAGGCGGCGGACAAAGCGGGCCACCGCCATGATCAACCGCCGCCGAGCCCGTGGCGAAGGCGGTTGGCGGGCCCAGTCCGCAGCCACCGCCTCCAAGCTGTCATAGCCGCTCAGTTCCGCGCAGAGCACGAAGGAGCGGCGCTGGGCGGGATTGCCGCCCTCGGTGGCGAACGCAGCCACCCGGGGGGCGGACAGATTCCGGGCGGCAAGATGGCGGCAGGCGCGGTACTCGTTCTCCGCGCCCAACACGGGCCGCTTGCCGACCAGCCAATTCTTGAGGATTTCCAGCCAGCCGACACCCCGGTGCCGCTTGAGGAAGTAGGGTTGTCCGCCGACTTGCACCCGCAACGTCGAGCGGCCCTTCACCTCCCGGAACACCTCGCCCTCGGCCGATTCGGCCCAACGGGGCAGGTCTTCGCCGCCCAGCCGCTCGGCAAGCTCAGGCGCCAGATAGGCGCGGTGTTTGGTGCGGCGCATCACGGGCAGGCAGACCCTGTCAAGGCCGGGCGGCTGGCGAATGCCTCGAACCGGTCCACCGCGCGCTGTGCGAGCTGATAGATGCGCTCGTCGTCGGCCAGCGCTTGGCCGTTGCGGGCCCAATCGGCCCGCTCATCGGAGGTGATCAGCTCGGCAAGCTGGGCGTTGAAGGTGTCCTGATCGTAGGGTGTGGGCGTGATCAGTCCGGCCCGGGCCTCTTGCAGATAGCGAGCGTAGCCGCAGTTTTCCGTGACCAGGGCCGGGGTGCCGGCGATCATGGCCTCCAGGATCACCATGCCGGCGTTTTCATCGTAGGCTGGCAGCACGAAGCCGTCGGCGGCGAACAGGAAGTCCGGCACATCAGGACGTCCGCCCATGAAGCGCACCCGCTCGCCGATGCCGAGCCGGCCCGCCAGCCGCTCGAACGGGTCGGCGTTGTCGTCGCCGAGCACATAGAGCCAAGTTCTGGCGAAGACCTCCCGGGGCAGCGCCTTGAGCCCCTTGAGCAGGCGGTCGAGGCCCTTCTTGATGAAGCCGGAACCGACGAACAGGAGCAGGCATTCGGCCTCACCCACGCCTAGGTTCGCCCGCATGCGCCCACGGATGGCGCTCCTGTCGGCCGGCGCGGTGCGGCTGCGTTCAATGCCCGGAGGCAGGGGGTGGAAACGCTCCCGAGGCGTCTGGTAGTAGCGCTGGAAGGCCGGCGTTTGCACATCGGAGATGGTCAGGATTTCCGTGCCGGCATCGGCATCGAACACCGCTCGTTCCGAGCGCAGCAGGGAGCGGTATCGAGGCAGAAGCCGGTACCAGCGGCTGCGTTGGGTGCGGGCCTTGTCCTGGTAGCAGGAGTCCCCGGCGTAGTAGGCGTCGAGGCCGGGCATCTTGTTCATCCCCACCACCAGGTCCACCGGCTCGGCCTTCAGGTCAGCGCGCACCCAATCGGCGAAGCGTTGGTAGAGCCGGTGATTGGCCAGCGCCTTGACCGGCGCCAGCTTGAGGTCCACCCCATCCGGCAGCGGGCCGTCGTCGCGCCAGTGGATGGCGTAGATGCGCACCCCATGCCCCCGGCTGCGGCATTCGGCGACCATCTTCATCAGGTCCCTTTGAATACCGCCGAATGGAAAGTACTTGAAGATGCAGAAGGCTATCTTCATGGACCCGCTCCGAGCGCCAAGGCCCGTGCCCACACCCGCTCCGGCGTCAGTTCGGCGTAGCACGGGGGATTGGCGGGCTCATCGCGCCACATACGCCCCGGCCCACGGTAGCGGCAGGTTCTCGACAAACAGGGCGCGCAGGGGAATCTCGAGCTGAGGGTGGCGACCCGCTCGCCGCGGCAGCCGGTCAGATCGGGCGCCGTGCTGCCGTACAGGGCCAAGGTGGGCACGCCGCAGGCGGCGGCCAGATGCGCCAATCCGGAGTCCACGCCCACCGTCAAGCGCACCCCTTGCAGGACGTCTATCCATTGGCCGATGCTTAAGGCCTCAAGGACTCGTCCGCCGCCGCTGTTGGCGATGCGCTCGGCCCGGCAACGCTCCGCTTGATTGCCCCAAGGCAGCAACACCTCGAATCCGGCTGCTTCCGCTTGCCGCGCCAGTTCGATCCACATGATCTCCGGCCACAGCTTGGAAGGCCAGGAGCCGCCGTGCAGGAAGAGGCACGCCGAACGGCGGGCCGAACCGTCCTCCTGGGCTGCGGACTCGCGCCGGGCCATGCCGAAATCGAGCGGCTCCGCGACATCCTGAGCGTAGCCGAAAGCGCCCGCGAAGAGTTGCCGCTGCCGGTCGATGGC
>CAZRBP010000244.1:0-4266 GCA_964598305.1 uncultured Pseudomonadales bacterium
GATGGTCAGCCCGAACTGGCGGGCCAAGCCGTTGTAGTCGGAGGCGAAGTCGAACAGCCGGTGCTCGGTCAGCACGAAGCCCTCGATGGGCAACTCCTTGGCGCGAATCCACTGGCAGTAGTTCGGCACTTTGGCTCGCCCGTCGTCGGAGACCACGGAGTGGGCATGCAGGTCGAGGATCATGACGCGGCCACCGTCCGGGTTCCATGGGTGCTGGCCACGCGTTCCCATTGCCGCTTGAGCTGGGCGTGCAGCTCATCGAGCCCCGCCGAATTGTCGATCAGCACATCCGCATGGCGCCGGCGTTCGGCGTTGCTGGTTTGAGCCTTGAGTCGCGCCCGCACCTCATCGGCGGAGAGGCCGTCCCGGGCCATGGCCCGCTCAATGGCGACGTCCGGCTCAACGGCCACTACCCAGACCTCGTCCAAACTGCGCTGCCAACCGGCCTCGACCATGACGGCAGCCTCCAGCACCACCACGCCATCCGGCCGTCGCGCCCGCTCCGCCTCCATTTCCAGATCGGCCAGGCGTCGAATTTCCGGCCACACGATGTCGGTGAGCTTCTTCAGTTCACCGGGCTGGCCGAACACTTTGCTGCCAAGCGCTCGGCGGTTGATGGTGCCGTCGGCGGCGACCACGTCATCGCCAAAAGCGGCGACGACCTGCTTGAAAGCGGCGGTATCCGGCTCGTAGGCGCGATGCCCCAAGCGGTCGGCGTCGATCACATGGGCGCCGAGTTCGCCCAAATAACGCGCCGCAGTGGATTTGCCGGAGGCGATGCCGCCGGTTAGGCCGATGCTGAACAAGGCAACCCCATGCCAATGCGAAAACGGCAGTTTAGCGGTTAAGATGGCGATAAGGTAGGGAGACCGATGACGATGCCGAATCAACAGCCCAGAGCACTCGCCGACCGGCGCAGCCGAAGTCGTGCCTGGCTACCGTCGCGGGGCAAGTTACCGTTTGGTTACGCCCGAGTGAGTTCCATGTAGCCGTCCGGCGGCTCATGCCCCACAAACGTCTTGCCCAAGTCCTCATAGTGCCGGTAGGAGATCAGGGCGTGGGTTGCGGCTTGGTGGGCGTCCCGCAGTTGGCGTTCCAAGGGGCTGTCCATGCGCGAGCCCGTCGTGCCCGCCGTGTTGTTGAGCATCCCGACCACCTCCCGGCAGGACTGCGCAGCGTGGGCGCAGGCCAATAGGGCAGGCCAGAAGACATCCCAGTCCGGCGTCAGGCGTCCGCCTTGGCTCGGCAACGGCCCCAAGTGCGCCTCCAAGCGGTCCTGGGTGTCGAGCACGAAGGTGCGGGCCGCCATCAGCGTGGCCTGCGCTTGGCCAATCCGATACTGCACTTGGGCCTGATCCTGAAGCTTAGATGCCGTGCCCCAGGGCGTTTTGGCTTGGGCCAACTCGATGAATGAGTCGAGGGCGCCGCGGCACACGCCGAGCGCCACGGCCGCCTTGTTGTAGATCGCGTGGGTGGGATTGCGGTAGGTTGGGTTGGCCCAGGTTTCGCTGGGCGCCAGGGACCGAAACGGCAGCAGGTGCTCAGGGGGAACGTAACAATCAGCCATGAGCACGTCGTGGCTGCCGGAACCGCGCATGCCCGCCGTGTCCCAGGTGTCGATGATCTCGAACTCGCCCCAAGGCACCATATAGGACGCTCGCGCCGGGGCGCCGGTTTCCTCGTCGATTACCATCGGGCCCATCAGGTAGTTCCAAGTCGCGTTGTGGCAGCCGCTGGCGAAGGAGCCCTGGTAGTTCAGCCGCCAGCCTTCGCCGTCCCGGCGAGCGTTCCGTCCCGGGTTGGGGCCGTTGGCGGGCCCGTGGCCTGAGCACACCAGCACGTGCCAGTCGTTGAATATCCTCTCGACCAGCGGCAGTTCCATGCGGCGAATGACCAACGCGTTGATTTCGGAGGAGATTTGCGTGCACCAGCCGACGGATCCGTCGATGGCGGAAGCCGCCTCGACCACCTCAATCTGTTCGCGTGCGCTCAAGTTCTCGCCGCCGAGTTCCAAGGGCAGGGCGAATCGATAGAGACCTTGGTCGGCCATTTCCTGGGAAGCCCAGGCTGGCAAGTGCCGAAGTCGTTGGGCCTCATCGCCCGCCGCGGCAAGGGACTCCCGCATGTTGGCGATGCGCTCCAGGATCGGCGTCCTGGCAATCTCATCGCGCCGCTTGAGAATCTCCGGGTGAATTTTCAAATCCGCCTGCTGGCTGTGTTTCCGCTCCTCCGACATGGCTCTTTCCCCGTTTCATTGGGCTGATTTTGGCACATTGCAGGGCTGGCGCAACGACTGGCCCGACGGTCGTGCTCCAGTTGGCGCATGCCAAGAGGCTGTGAGCTGGGGCTCAACAGGGTTAATGGTGAAACCTCAGTTCGCCCACCTTCAGGTCGTTGAAACGGGGCGGAACCACATCGATCTCGCCTTCGCGCAGCATCTTGGCAATGCCGATGTCGTCGAGCGTGGTCTTGCTCCCGTACATTGCTTGGTTTTTCCAAGCGTTCCCGTCGCGAAAAAACAGTTCGAATTCCACCCAATCGCGATCGTAATCGCGTTGCGAGAGAAGCGCGTATTCGAATTCGCCGTCTTTGTCGAAGTCAGCGCGAATCAGTGTTGGGTTTATGAACCGATGGGAATCTCTCCCAAAATCGGAGGCTTTGACGGCTTCGCGAAGCCCCGGCGGCGGTTCAAAGTGTGCAGGCCGGTAGGTGAGGCTTGCCCACAGGTCATCAAAGGTTCCGTCGTCTCCGTCGTCTCCGTCGCGTCTGTCGCTTCTTGCGTCGTGTTGGCTGGCTTGGATGATCCGCACCAGTTCGGGGTCGGTGGCCTCATGCTCCGCGATAAGCGCCTGCATCCTTTGATGGCCGGGCCGGGCAAGGTGGTGACTTGCGTAGTCGAAATCAAAGTCGCGCAGTTGGACTTCGCCAACCTCAACCCGTTGCCATTGGCTGGCAAGCGAGATGGCGCGAAAGTCGAGCATCGGGCTGTTCACCAACACCATGACCGCGATGACCACCCAGCCCATGGCGGTGTTCACCCGTCCAAGGTGGCTTGGCCAAGCCCATCGCCAACGAATGACGCCCCAAGCGTACCCCAGGGAGAAGAGTGCCAACAGGGCGAACGTCGTAAACGCCCAACAGCGCAGCAGGGTCCATCCGTATTCATCGATGCGCAGGAGCAAGCCGTAGAGTGCCAAGGCGGAAACGACCGGCAGGAGGGCAATGGCGGCGGACAGGCACCGATGCGTCCACGGCGGATAGGGTGGGTCTTCCCCCGTCTGATAGACCGCGTTGATGAAGAAGAGGGCAAATGCGTTCAGCCACAGCAGCACGGCGGTGCCGTTGCCGGTTTCCCACAGGGGCTGCAGGCCAGTGAACGGCAGTGCGCTGAGGAAGATGACGAGCACCGAGGCGGTTAGGGGCAGCAGCAGCCGAATCAGCCCCTTAAGCAGGCTGGCCACGCCGTCGATGACCCGGACCAGCCGCCGAAAGATCAGCGCGCCCACCCCGAAGGCGCTGGCGAGCACCGGAAAGCGGAACCAGTCCTTGCCAAACAGCTCTTGGAAGAAGTCGATGCCAATGGCTGAAAACAAGGCGCCCCACAGGGACAGAATCAGGGAAACGCCCAAAGTGAGCAGTGCGGAGAACGCGGCTACCAGGAAGTTGCGCCAGGAGTAGGTGAACAGTGTGCCGTAGTCGAGTGGCGACTTGGCGATCCACTGCTGGCAGTACATCAGCGCCTTGAAACAGGCGATGAGCACAGTGAGGGCGTAGGCCAACACCAAGGTGGTGACTGGGAACGCGCCGAAGGGTGAAGCCTGCCAACCGATGTGGAGTGCGATCAATGCCAGCACAACGGAGAAGGCCCCCACGGCCTTGAGACTCCGGGACAGGTTTTGCCTGTCGAGGCAAAGGAGCATCATGGCGGGGCTGGCAATGGCCAGCGTCCACAGCGGAAAGTTGATGATGGGCGTTTGGCTTGGCCAGGCTTCGTTTTCCAGTGCTCGCCACAGAAGAAAAAGCGCGATGCCTTGGCCGAAAGCGATGCCCAGCATCAGTTTGCCGGGAAGCTCTTGGCTGGAAAGAGACGGCCGGGTCTGGCGGATGTCAGGCATGGTGCGATTCGGTTCCTGAACGCTGTGGCCAAGAGCTTATCAGACGGCGTTCACCCGCTTGATGCGCTTTCCCGCCCGTGTCAGATCGGCGAATCCTTCGGGAAGTTGGGCGCCCGCTTCTCCTGCAGCGCCTTAAGGCCCTCCCGGCCCT
>CAZRBP010000245.1:0-4232 GCA_964598305.1 uncultured Pseudomonadales bacterium
ATGGGGCACTGTTCATAGAAGCGGGTGAACTTGGTGGCGAGATCGTAGAGGTAGGCGCATAGCGTGTGGGGGTAGCCGTCCTCGGCGACCTGTTCGACCACTTCCTGCAGGCGTGCCAGGACGAAGGCGAGGTCGCGCTCCGCATCGGCGTTCGGCTGTGCCTTGCCACCCAAGGACTCCGGATCGACCTCCCCACGCCGGAACAGGCTTTGAATGCGGGCGTAGGCGTACAGCAGGTAGGGCGCGGTGTTGCCCTCGAAGGCCAGCATCTGTTCCCAGTCGAACAGATAGTCGCTGGTCCGGTTCTTGGATAGGTCCGCGTACTTGACCGCGCCGATGCCTACCGCCCGCGCCACCTTGGCCTGCTCCTCGGCGTCGAGCTGCGGGTTCTTGTCGCCCACCAAGCGGGCGGCGCGGGCCTCGGCCTCATCGAGCAGGGCGGTGAGCTTGATCACGCCTCCGTCACGGGTTTTGAACGGCCTTCCGTCCTTGCCGAGCATGGCGCCGAAGGGCATGTGCTCAAGGCTTGGCGCCGTGCCCGCGAAGCCGGCCTGCCGGGCAACCGCGAACACCTGCTTGAAGTGGAAGGCCTGGCGGCTGTCGGTGAAGTACAGGGCGCGGTCGGCCCCAAGCGCCTGGGCGCGGTGGCGAATCGCCGCTAAGTCGGTGGTGGCGTAGAGGTAGGCGCCATCGGACTTTTGCGCGATCAAGGGGGTGATGCTGCCGTCCTTGCGTTCGAACTCGGGCAAAAAGACGCAGCGCGCACCGTCCGATTCGGTAAGCAGTCCCTGGCGCTCCAGTGCCTCAATCACCTCCGGCAAGGCGTCGTTGTAGGCGCTTTCGGCCATCACGTCGTCGGGACCCAAGCTCGCGCCAAGCCGCTCGTAGAGCGTTTGGCAGTGATCCAGGGAGATTTGGATGAACCGCTGCCAGCGCGCCCGGGCGCCCGCCTCGCCGGTCTGCAGGGCGACGACCATGGCCCGGCTGGCGGCTTGGAAGTCGGGTTCGGTGTCGAAGCGAACCTTGGCTGCGCGGTAGTAGGCCTCTAGGTCGCTCAACGTCTCGGAATCGGCGCCGCCCTCGTCAAAGTGGGCGAGCAGCATGCCGAACTGAGTGCCCCAATCGCCCACGTGGTTCTGCCGAACGACCTGATGGCCAAGCGCTTCGAGAATGCGTGCCACTGCATCGCCGATGATGGTGCTGCGCAGATGCCCCACATGCATCTCCTTGGCTAGGTTGGGGCACGAATAGTCCACCACCACCTTCTGCGGGCGGGCGGCCTTGCCGAGCAGGGGCGCCTCCAGATGCAGCTTGCCTGCCAGAAACTGATCGCGCAGTCGAATGTTGAGGAAGCCCGGCCCGGCCACCTCCACGGCCTCCGCGAGGTCGTCGGCGTCAAGGCGATCGATCACTTGGACGGCGAGTTGGCGGGGATTGACCTTCGCCTTCTTGGCCGCTGCCATTACCCCATCGGCTTGGTAGTGGCCGAATTCGGGTCTCGACGCGGTCTTGACGAGGGCCGGTGCCTCGACGCCGCAATCCTTGAGTGCGGCCTCAATGCGGGCGGACAGAAGCCGCTTGACGTTCATGGTGTTAGGTGACGGACAGCGCCGTTCGTCAAAGCGCCGTCACGTTTTCGGCGCAAAGGCCTTTTTCGTTTTCGCCCACCTGAAAGCTCACCGGGCGCCCGTCATAGAGTTGCGGACGCTCTCCCCGGTCGCTGCGAATGGCTCGCTTGTGGACGAAGATCTCGCTGCGGTCAGCGCGAATGATGAAGCCGAAGCCCTTGGCTTCATCGAACCACTTGACGGTGCCCTCCTCTCGTTTGCCGCCGTCGATCAGCCGGGTGCGGGCCTCGCGCGGCGCCCGTTTAGGCGGCCGCCGCTTCGACTTGGCGGGTGAGGGGGCGGCCTTCTGGCTGGCTAGGCGGACGTTGAACAGGCCATTGACCGCCAAGGCGAGGAAGGTGATCAGCAGCAGTGCGAAGTAGTTTTCCGCAAACAGACTGAAGTGTGCCTGAGTAACGAGGGCGGCAAGCAGCAGTGCGCTGGCCGTGACGATGAGGTAGGTGCGCATGACTTGGTTCCATGTGTCGTTGGTGGGGGCTCGATGAGGGCATTGGAGTAACGGTTAAAGTCTAGCACGAGCCCCCGGCGCCACGTAGCGACCCGCCCTCGCTCCGGGGACGCGTTCGGTGGGCGTTGCCGCGCCAAAGGCCATAGTCCATGTCAATTGTGGCGTTCGGAAACATCAATTTGACGAATCGAATCCGCTCCCGGTAGTTTGCCCGCTCATCGCTTGGACTTTCAGGAGTTTCCCAATGTTCGATTTTCCCAAACGCTTGCTGGCCGCGTTGGCGGTTGTATTGGCCGTGCCACTGTCCCTTGGCGCCCAGGCCGATGGCCAGCCCAAGTCGAATCAGTTCTGGTGGCCGGATCAGGTCGATCTCAGCCCGCTCCGCCAGCATGGCGCGGAGTCCAATCCCTATGGCGAGGCGTTCCGCTACGCCGAAGCGTTCAAGACGTTGGATGTCAATGCGGTCAAGGCGGATCTCGAAGCGCTCATGACCGACTCGCAGGATTGGTGGCCAGCGGACTACGGTCACTATGGGCCGCTTTTCATTCGCATGGCTTGGCACAGCGCCGGCGTGTATCGCATCCACGATGGACGGGGTGGCGCCGCAGGCGGCCAACAACGGTTTGAGCCGCTCAACAGTTGGCCGGACAACGCCAACTTGGACAAGGCCCGGCGCTTGCTGTGGCCCGTCAAGAAAAAGTACGGGCGCAAGATCTCCTGGGCCGACCTGATGGTGTTGACCGGCAACGTGGCGCTGGAATCCATGGGCTTCAAGACCTTCGGCTTCGCCGGCGGGCGGGAGGACGACTGGGAAGCGGATCTTATGTATTGGGGGCCTGAGACGGAAATGCTCGCCGACGAGCGCTACAGCGGCGACCGAGACCTTGAGCGGCCCCTAGCCGCCGTGCAGATGGGTCTCATCTACGTCAACCCGGAAGGTCCGAACGGCGTGCCTGATCCGCTGCTGGCGGCGCGGGACATTCGCGAAACCTTCGGCCGCATGGCGATGAACGACGAGGAAACGGTGGCTCTCATCGCCGGCGGCCACACCTTCGGAAAGGCGCACGGCGCTTCGAGGGCGCAAGGCTGCGCTGGCCCGGAACCCGCTGCCGCCGGCGTTGAGGAGCAGGGCTTTGGATGGACCAACCGGTGCGGTTCCAGCGGCGGCGGGGAGGCCAACACCAGTGGCCTGGAGGGCGCATGGTCCGCCAGCCCCATCACTTGGACCAGCCAGTTTCTGGATAACCTGTTCGCCTTCGAGTGGGTGCAGGTCAAGAGCCCGTCCGGTGCCACACAATGGGTCCCGGCCGATGGCTTGGCGGCGAACCTGGTGCCCGATGCCCATGATCCGGGCAAGCGCCACGCGCCGGTGATGCTCACCACCGACCTGTCGCTGAAGTTCGATCCGGCCTACCGGGAGATCGCCCAGCGCTTTCAAAAGAACCCCGAGGAATTCGCGCTCGCATTCGCCAAGGCTTGGTACAAGCTGACGCACCGCGACATGGGGCCGCGCAGCCGCTATCTCGGCCCGGACGTGCCGAGCGAGGCGTTGCTTTGGCAGGATCCGGTACCGGCAGTGGACCATGCCCTGATCGATGCCGAGGACGCCGAAGCGCTCAAGGCAGAGATTTTGGGCACTGGCCTTACGGTTTCCGAACTGGTGCGCGCTGCCTGGGCGTCCGCGGCCAGCTTTCGCGGCACCGACATGCGCGGCGGCGCCAACGGCGCGCGGATTCGCTTGGCGCCGCAGAAGGACTGGGCGGCGAACACGCCGGAGGAACTAACCAAGGTGCTGACCCAACTGGAGAGCGTTCAGCGGAACTTCAACAGCACCCAGTCGGCGAACAAGCGCGTATCCCTCGCCGACCTGATCGTGCTGGGCGGAGCCGCCGCCATCGAACAGGCGGCAAAGGCCGGGGGCCAAGCCGTGAGGGTGCCGTTCACGCCTGGACGCACGGATGCCTCCGAAGCGCAAACGGATGTGGCTTCGTTTGCGGTGCTGGAGCCCGCCGCCGACGGCTTCCGCAACTACTTTTCCACTAGTGGCGCTCGATCGCCTGCGGAGCTGCTGGTGGACCGCGCCCACATGCTGACGCTGACAGTTCCGGAAATGACGGTGTTGATCGGCGGCCTTCGGGCGTTGAACGCCAACGCGG
>CAZRBP010000246.1:0-4212 GCA_964598305.1 uncultured Pseudomonadales bacterium
GGATAGCAGTTGAAGCCGCCGCAGATGTACATGTCCTTCAGGCGGTCGGTGATCTTGAGGTAACCGCGCTCATCCAGAACGCCGATGTCGCCGGTTTTGAGCCAACCGTCCGGCGTGATGGCGGCGGCGGTGGCGGCCGCATCGTCCAAGTAGCCTTGCATCACGTTGAAGCCGCGCACCCAGACTTCGCCGGCGGTGCCGGCCGGCAGTGCCCCGCCGTTGCCGCCGGCGATTCGGATCTCCACCCCGCGCATGGCCCGCCCGCAGGTGTTGGCGATGGTCTCCAAGTCGTCGCCCGACCGGCACAGCGACACCACCCCGGAGGACTCGGTCAAGCCATAGGCGGTGTAAACCTCCTCAAAGCCGAGCCGCTCCTTCATGTCCCGGACCAACTGCACCGGCACCGACGCCGCTCCGGTCACCGCGCAGCGCAAGGAACTCAAGTCCGCATCGGACAGGCCGGGATCGGCCAACAGCGACTGAAACAGCGTCGGCGGACCGGGCAGCAGGGTGATGCGCCGCTGCTCGATGCGGCTCAGCAGCCGCGCCGCATCGAACTGGGCTTCGGGGTAGATCGCCGCGCCGCGCAGCAACGCCGCCAGCCAGCCGGCCTTGTAGCCGAACGAGTGGAAAAACGGGTTCACTACCAAATACCGGTCCTCCGCAGTCAGCCCCACGGCCTCGGACCATTCCATGAACGTGGCGATGTTCTGCCCGTGGGTGGTCATGGCCCCCTTGGGCGCACCGGTGGTGCCCGAGGTGTACAACACGTCGGAAACATCGGTGGGGCGAACGGCCTCGATGCGGCGCTGAAGCTCGGCATCGGACATCCCATCGCCAAGCTGCGCAAAGGCATCCAACGAGAGTTCGTCGCCGGAGCCGCTCAGGCGCACCACCTGCCGCAGCCTTGGGCAGGGCTGCGCGGCCAACAGCGCCGCATAGTCCACGCCGAGGAACTCGCCCATCGCAAAGGCCAAGCGCGCGCCGGAACGGCGCACGATGTCGCCCGCCTCTTCGCCCTTGAAGCGGGTGTTGACGGGCACGAGCACACCGCCCACCTGCTGCCCGGCCAACGCCGCGACCACCCACTCGGCGATGTTCGGCGCCCAGATGACGAAGCGTTCGCCCGGTTCCAGCCCTAGGGCAATGACCGACTTCGACAATCGATCGGCGCCCGCCTTCAGGACCGAAAAAGTGATCGCCGCCGTGCCGTCAACGATGGCGGCTTGGTCTGGGTATTGGTTCGCGGCATCCTGAAGAACCTCGGGCAAAGTTCGATGCAAGTTGTCCGGCATGAGGAAAGGCTTGGTCCCGCTGATGCGCAAGCGAAAACGATAACACGGTTGCCAAGCGCAAATCGCTTGGTGTTGGCGGCAAGTTTTGCTTGCATTGCCCGCCAGAAAGATTGACGATTCCCTGTCCGCTCACCTCACTTTGCATTCGGTGCCGTGTCCGAGCCAGTGCCCTTAAACGAATCCGCGGACCCGCGCCCGCTGAAAGTGCCGCCGCACTCCATCGAGGCGGAGCAGTCGGTGCTCGGCAGCCTCATGCTGAAGCCCGACGCCTGGATCGACGTCATCGACATCCTGGGCGTCAACGACTTCTACCGCTCCGAGCACAAGATCGTCTTCGAAGCCATGGATGGCCTGTGGCGGGACAACAAGCCCATAGACGCCATCACCGTAGCCGACGCCCTATCCACCAAGGGCCAGCTCGACCGCATTGGCGGGGCCGCGTTCTTGGCCGAACTGGTGGAGACTACGCCCGGCACAGCCAACGCCCCCGCCTATGCGCGCATCGTGCGTGATCGGTCCACCTTGCGCCAGCTCATACGCGCCGGTCAGCGCATCACCGAATCCGGCTTCGAGCCGAGCGGGCGGGACAGCGACGATCTCGTGGAGGAAGCGGAGCGGGAGGTCTTCGCCATCGCCGAGGGACGCATCGCCGACAGCGGGCCGCAGCCCATCACGCCCATGCTGAACACCGCGGGCGACGAACTGCGCAGGCTCTATGAGAACAAGGGCCAGTTGCCCGGTTTGCCCAGCGGGTTCGAAGACCTCGACAAGATGACCACCGGCTTCAAGGATTCAGACCTGATCGTCATCGCCGGACGGCCCTCGATGGGCAAGACGGCCTTCGCCATGAACATCGTCGAATACGCCGTGGTGCAGTGCGACAAGCCGAGCGTGGTGTTCAGCCTGGAGATGGCCGCCGAGCAGTTGGTGCTGCGCCTGCTGTCCTCCTTGGCGCACATCGACCAGAGCCGCATGCGCATCGGCGAACTCAATGACCGCGACTGGGATAATTTCAGCCGTGAGGTGGGGCGTTTGAAGGACAAGCCGCTTTACATCGACGACACCCCGGCGCTCACCCCGGGCGAACTGCGCGCCCGGGTGCGTCGAGTGGCGCGGGAGGCGGGTAGCATCGGCTTGATCGCCGTGGACTACCTGCAATTGATGAGAATCGCCGGGTCGCCGGAGAACCGCACCAACGAGATTTCGGAGATTTCCCGTTCCTTGAAGGCCTTGGCCAAGGAAATGCGCTGCCCTGTGCTGGCCCTGTCCCAGCTCAATCGGGACGTGGAGAAACGGCAGAACAAGCGGCCCATGATGGCCGATCTGCGGGACTCCGGCGCCATCGAGCAGGACGCCGACCTGATACTCTTCATCTACCGCGACGAGGTGTACAACGAGGACTCCCCGGACAAGGGCATCGCCGAGATCAACATCGGCAAGCAGCGCAACGGCGTCACCGGCACCGTCCGGCTCAGCTTCCTTGGCGAACTGACCAAGTTTGAAAGCAAGGCGCCGGACCGCTACGACGACCTCGAACCCCCCTAACCGCCTGTTTTCGTGGCCAAGCCCCAAACGGTTTACGTCTGCTCCGCCTGCGGCGCGGAGCACGTGCAGTGGCAGGGGCAGTGCAGCGCCTGCAACGAATGGAACAGCCTCTCCAAGCTGCGCATCGGCGCAGCACCCGCGCCCAAGCTCGGTTTCAGCGGCGCGGAAGCCCAAGTGCGCAAGCTCTCGGAAGTGGAGACGGAGGCCTCCGACCGGCTTGCCACCGGCTTCGGTGAGCTCGACCGGGTGCTCGGCGGCGGCCTGGTTCCGGGCTCAGTGGTACTGATCGGCGGCGACCCTGGTGCTGGCAAGAGCACGCTGCTGCTGCAGGTCTGCGCCGCGGTGGCCGAACAATGCCCGGTGCTTTACGTTACCGGCGAGGAGTCCCTGCAGCAGTTGGCCCTGCGCTCTGAACGCCTCGGTCTGCCGGCCGGCAACTTGGAGGTGGCCGCGGAAACCCGGGCGGAAACCATCGCCGGGCTGATCGAGGAGCGAAAGCCCAGCCTCGTGGTGCTCGATTCCGTACAGGTCATGCAATTGGAGAGCATCGACAGCATGCCGGGCAGCGTCAGCCAAGTGCGCGAGACCGCCGCCTACTTCACCCGCCTGGCCAAAGGCACCGGCGCCGTCGTGGTGCTGGTCGGCCACATCACCAAGGAGGGCAACCTGGCCGGGCCCAAGGTGCTTGAGCACATGATCGACTGCTTCATGATGCTCGACAGCCCGGCCGGCAGCCGCTACCGCACCCTGCGGGGCTTAAAGAACCGCTTCGGGGCGGTCAACGAACTCGGCGTCTTCGCCATGACCGGCAAGGGCATGCGGGAGGTCGCCAATCCCTCGGCGATCTTCCTGCAGCGCGGCGAGGCGGAGTCCCCAGGCAGCGTCGCCACGGTGATCTGGGAAGGCACGCGGCCCATACTCGTCGAGCTGCAGGCGCTGGTGGACGATGTGCAGGGCGGCTATCCCCGGCGGGTGGCGGTGGGCCTGGACCAGCAGCGCCTCGCCATGCACCTGGCGGTGCTGCACCGCCACTGCGGCATCCAGCTCGCCGACCAGGACGTGTTCGCCAACGTGGTCGGCGGCGTGCGCATCGCTGAGACCGGCGCCGACTTGGCGGCGCTCTTGGCCGTGCTGTCGTCGCTGCGCAACCGTGCCTTGCCCAAGGAGCTGATCGTGTTCGGCGAACTCGGCCTGACCGGCGAAGTGCGGCCGGTGGCCAACGGCCAGGAGCGCCTGCGCGAAGCCCGCAAGCACGGCTTCAAGACGGCCATCGCCCCCCACGCCAACCGGCCCCGCGAGGCGATCAAGGGAATGGCGGTACACGGCGTCAAAACCCTCGGCGCCGCCTTGGACGTGGTGGCCGGGCTGCCTT
>CAZRBP010000247.1:0-4131 GCA_964598305.1 uncultured Pseudomonadales bacterium
GCCAGTGGCCAGCAGATCGACAACTCCTTCTCCGGATTCGTCACCGATGGCGGCCCGGGCGCCCGGTCGGTGTCCTTGCGCGGGCTTGGCGAACAGCGCACCCTAGTGTTGGTCAACGGCAGGCGCTGGGGGCCGTCCGGCGTTCGCGGCGCCACCAACTCCGTGGACCTGACCGCCATTCCGAGTTCGGTGGTTTCCCGTTACGAAATACTCAAGGACGGCGCGTCGTCCATCTATGGCGCCGACGCCATCGCTGGCGTCGTCAACGTCATCACCAAGCAGCGTTTCGAGGGGTTTCAAGTCAACCTTGAGGGTCTCTTTCCCCACAGCAGCGGTGGCGAGGAGAAGGGCATTGACGCCACCTGGGGCAAAGTGGGCGATACTTGGTCGTTTAGCGTCTCCGGCAGTTACAGCACCAACAACGAGTTGCGGCGAAACCAGCGCAGTTGGGCGGAGTGCGAGGAACGGCCGCGGGTTACGGACCAGGACGGTGACGGACGCCTCGACAACGCGCATCCGGAAACCGGCGAACCCCTTTGTTTCGGCTTCATTTACGGGTTTGCGGTGTCGCCATTCGGGTGGGTCCGGTACGAGCCGAGCCTGTCGACCCTCGACCCGAACAATCCCTACTTCGATCCTTCAGGCCCGAACGCCTATGGCATTCCCCACTACACCACCATACCCGTGCACGGCTTGGACCCGTTCAACGGTGAACCCCTCTACGACAACGAGGGCGAGTTCTACCGGGACGAGCGCGATTGGTCCGTGGCGCAAATCGATCCAGAGTACGACATCTACTCCCTGACCTCCTTTGCCGACAAGGACTTCGACATCGGCGGGCGCAGCGCCAACGCCTATTACGAGTTCTACTACAACCACCGCACCTTCGAGTCCAACAACGGCTACCGCCAGTTCTTCCCCGCGGTGCCGCCGAGCAATCCGACCAATCCCTTTGGCGCCTATGGGCCGTTGGCTGCGTTCGGGGGATTTGGCGCGCTTCCGGTGCTGCCAACCTATGAGATGCTGGACCCCGTTACAAAGGTCAAGATTGACCGGATCAACCTGTTTGCGGGTCTTTCCGGTGACCTCTCGGAGCGCTGGAGCTATGAGGCTTACGTCGGCTACAGTTGGTCGGATGGCTCCTACGAGGGTCAGCAGTTTCTCGACGACCGAGTGCGAGCCTCGCTGAATTCGACGCTGGATGCCGATGGCAACTTGGTGTGCGCCGAGCCCACTATCGCTGGCTGCGTGCCGGCCAACCTGTTCACCGAGGATGCCCTCCTGCGCGGGCGCCTGCCCGGGGACGTATTGAACTTTCTGCGCAAGGACACCCGCGGCGAGACGACCTACAAGAGCCTCCAGTTCGCCGCCCACGTCACCGGCACCTTGTTCGAGATGCCCAACGAGGAGGCGGTCGGCGCGGTGCTCGGCTTTGAGTATCGAAACGAGGACATCCGCGACGTGCCCGACCCCGACGCTCAGAACAACAACTTCTGGGGCTTCACCACGGCCGGGATCACCAGCGGGGACGATACGGTTGTTGAGCTGTTTGCGGAAGTCGAAGTGCCCTTGCTGATGGACAAGCCGCTCGCGGAAGAGCTTATCGTCAATGTCTCCGGACGCTACACGGACTACGATTCGTACGGCGACGACACCACCTACCGTGCGGCGGTGGACTGGCAGGTGATCCCGTGGTTGCGGTTGCGCGGCACCCGCGGCACGTCGTTTCGCGCCCCCGATCTCTACGAGCAGTTTCTCGCCGATCAGACCGGCTTCGTGTCGGGCTTTCTTGACCCCTGCTTGAACTACGGCGACCAATATGAGCCCGGTGACGTAGTGTACGACAACTGCGCCGGCCAAGGGCTCGAGCCTGACTTCGGTGAGGACGGCGCGCCCGGCATCAGGAACGTGGTTGGCGGCAATCCCAACCTAGAGGCGGAAACCTCGAAATCTTGGACTGGCGGCGTGGTCATTCAGCCGGAAGCGCTGGGCTTGTCGGTGGCCTTCAGTTGGTTCGAGATCGACTTGAAGAATACCGTTGCCGATCCCAGTACCAGCTACATTCTAGGCACCTGCTACAGCTCCGCGGGGCTTAGCAACGCTTGGTGTGATCGCGTAGGGGCTCGCGACGAGCGGGGTAACCTGACCGATGTCGATGCCTCCCTAGTCAACATCGGGCGCAGCGTCAGCCGGGGCTACGACATCGACTTTGTGTACGAAAAGGAGTTTTCCACCTTCGATCTCACCGTGGATGGCACGCTCACTAGACTGGTGGAGCAGAGCACGCAACTGTTCGACGAGCGTTGGAACAGCGTGAACAACTGGGGTTACCCCAAGTGGCGCGGCGATTTGGACGTGCGGGTTGACTACCGGGACTGGACCTACTTCTGGCGCATCGAGTACCTCGGCAACACGTCCGAAGATCCGGTCTTTGACCCGGACACCACCAACTCAGACCGCAAGGTCAGGACCCCGAAGACCTGGTACCACACCGTCTCCACACGCTTGCGCAAGACCGATTGGGAGGTGACGGCGTCGGTCCGCAACCTGTTCAACAAGAAGCCGCCGCTGGTGGGCGACAACGTGCCTCGCGACGCCACGAGCCGGATCTTCAACACGCTGCCGGGCGTCGGCTACAGCTTGCTGGGAAGGACTTATGTATTGCAAATCTCACGCCGGTTCTGATTTGAGGCGTTCGACGCTCAAGGTGACGGGGCTGCTGCTCGGCTTGTTGGCTGGCGGCTCCGTGGGCGCTGAGCCCATCCCCATTAGCGCCTGGATTCACGATCCGGTGATCGCCAGCGTGAACGTCAGCCCGGACGGCACCCGCTTGGCGGCGCTGACGTTGGGCGACGTGAACGACCCCCCGGACGTCACCGTCTGGCAAACCGCGGACCTGTCAGCGCAACCGGTGCGGTTCAGGCCCCGCGACGTCAAGGCTAGGGCGGTAATCTGGTTGAACGACGATCGGCTGATGGTCATCGGCCGGCAGAAGTTCGACATCCGCTTCGGCGGGCGCACCACCAAGTCGTTCCGGGAGAAGATTTATATCTACGATGCCGAGGGCAAGGGCAAAAGGGAGCTGTTCAAGACCAAGGAGTTCTTCGGGTTCGGCCTGTTCAACCGGAAGCGGCAGCAACCGGACAAGGTGCTTGTGGAGGTCATCAACCGGGAGTTTGCCGCCGACATCTACGAATTGGATCTGAACAGCTTCAACGCCAAGCGCATTTACCGCAGCGCTGCCGGCGAAAGCCCAATTGGCGACTTCGACGGTGCCATCCGTGCCAAGCAGAAAATCGAAGGGGGTGGCGACGATACCCACATCCGTTTTTCCTACAAGCATCCCGAGACCGGGAAGTGGGAGGAGCACCACCGCCTGTACGCCAATCGCCGGGAAGGCATGGCGCCGGTCGCCTTCGATATGGATGGCCGCCGGGTGTACATGCAGGACAACACCGGCCTGGACAAGTCCGTCATTCGCGCCTACGACCTGATTGACCGGACGCTGGGCGAGCCCCTGTATGGCGGCGGCGATGTGGAGGCAGTGGGCGTTGAGCAGGCGGTAAACCCTGAGGATCTTGGCAGGATCGTTGGATTTCGGGGCCTCGTCGATCGCCTCGTCATCGACTACCGGGAACCCAAGCGCCGGTCGATTCAGCAGCGCTTGGAGAAGGCGTTGCCCCCCGGCCTCGACCATCGCATCGGGTCGTACTCCGACGACCTCACGATGATTGTCGTGCGGTCATCAGGGCCGCGGGAGCCCGGCCTCTATCATTTGCTGGTCAATGGCAGCCAACTGGTGCCGCTGGGGCGCAGCTTCCCGCACTTGGTGCCGGAAAAGCTGGCGGACATGCGCTTCGTCAGCTATCCGGCGCGCGACGGCTTGGAGATACCGGGCTTTTTGACCCTCCCCCAAGGTGCCGAGGGGCCGCTGCCCGCCGTGGTCATGCCCCATGGCGGGCCTTGGGCCCGGGACTCGCTGGGCTGGAATCTTTGGGTGCAGTTCCTTGCCAACCGGGGCTATGCGGTGCTGCAGCCTCAGTATCGGGGCTCGGAAGGTTGGGGCCAGGCGCTGTGGCGGGCGGGCGACCGGGAGTGGGGCCAGAAGATGCAGGACGACAAGGACGACGG
>CAZRBP010000248.1:0-4126 GCA_964598305.1 uncultured Pseudomonadales bacterium
AACATGAACGACTTCTTCATTTCCTCAAACTCCCCGAGTTCCGCAATCTCACGCAACCTGTCAATCAATTCCGGCGCCTCCGGCGTCTCCGGTCCCAGGTCCGGCGCCAGCGAGTGCCAAATCCACTCCGCGAACGCCACCCGAAGCTCACGGTGCGCTGGCCCGCCCAGAAGCTCCGACAGACGGCCCAGCACCGCGTCCGGGTTCCGCGCCAAGGCGCCCTGGTGGACCTCGATCTGCAGCGCCGCCGCGTTGTGCCTAGGCAAATCCTCAACCCTGATGCGGCCCATGTCAACCAGCGCGAAGCGCGGCCACTCCGGGCCGCCGTCCGCCGACAGGTCGGCCAGGCCGGTCGGCCCCCGCCAGGGGCGCGGGCCGTTGTACAGCACCACCGGCCGGACCAGCGGCAGCCGCCCGTCCGGGTCAAGCTCGCCGCGCCGGGCGAGGTTCTCCAGCATCAGGCCCAGGTAGGCGGCCACGCGCAGCGGCATCCAGCGGTCCCGCTTGCGCTGGAACTCGACCGGCACGATGAGGCTGCCGCCGCCGCGCCGCTCCACCCGCCAGACCGTGTCGCCGAGGCGCCGCTCCAGGCCGGGGGCGATCCACTCGGCGGGCAGGCGCTCAAGGGTGTCGAAGTCGAGCTCCTCGAACAACTCCTTGGGCAGGACGATCTCCATGAGGCCCCAGGCCATCAGCGGGAAGGCGTGGAGGTTCTTGAAGGCGGCGTCGTGGCGCCGGTTGCGCTTTTTGGTCCGCTTGGCCATGCGGCCATGTTGGCGGGCGGGGTGGCCGAAGTCTGTACGTCATTGCCCCACGCGTTGTGCGAGATTGTCCCGGCGTGCCTTGGACACCGCGAAATCGCGCCCAACGGGGCTCAATCTAGGGTGAAGCGGTCGTGCAGCTCCAGCCCCGCCTTGCCAGGGTCAACGCCTCTCGGACCTCCTCTTTTGCAGCGCTTGGACCAGACAAGGCTGCGGCTTGCTTGGCGAGGATGCGGATGGCAACCTCACCACCCCGCGTTAATTGGGAACCCTTGGGCCTTGCAGGTTTCGAGGATATGATTGGACATTGAGGGGATGGGAGATGAGCACACTTGGTCGGCGTCCACGGAAACCAGTCCAACATGGAGCAGGGCATTGAACAGGCCCTCTTCATTTTGATGCGCTTCTTCAACCCGGCGCCTTTGAAATGGCGTTAAATCCTGCTTGATGCCCTCCCCTATGAGATCAAGCGCATTCTCCCTGTAAAGGGGCTTGGAAGCCTGCAGGCGGTCATGAAGCAGCCCGATGAGGGCAATCGGGGCCTTGGACAGTTCGATCCGTTCCTTGTAGTAGGCGTTTCGATACTCATGCCCTAATCGCAGGGCTTGGTTGAGCCCATTCGCTAGGGTCGGACGGCCGGGCTGGCGGAAAAGGACTTCCCAAGTGGCATTGAGATAGCACTGCAAGTGGCGAGGCCAGTTGTCGGCGGCGGCAGCAAGAGCTTGGCTCCATTGAGCGGCTTGGGCTTTCGTGCCCGCCACTCCCTTACCCCGAACTATCTCCAAGGAACCGGACGCGCAATCCAAGGCCTCGCCTGGGGCATATCCCCCAAGGACGATTTTCCCCGATGCATTCATGCGGGGAGAAACCAGTGCATTCGCCAGCTTGACGGAAAGATCGTTGAGGCCGATGCATACCGTGGTGACGGGAAGGCCCCCTTGGGTATGCAGGTCGCGAAGGAGGCGGGCAGCTTGGGTGTTGGGTTCAACGTTTTGGGCTTCGTCAATGAAAACGCCAACTGGCGGAGCTTTTGCGATGGCTTTAGGGCCAAGCAGGGCAGCAATCCGGGCGGCGGTTAGGTGGGGTCCTTGGGTTTGCTGTTCCTTCACTGTTTCGCTGGCCAAGCCTGTCCCAAGCAGTTTGGCGTCAGCCCCAACGGACGTTCTCTCTACGGACAAATCATGCGGAGGGGTGCCGCCGAGGGCGGCAAGAATGACTTTGTAGATGCCCTGCGCTTCCTCATCGTCCGGGATGTCCGGGCAGTAGAGGGCCTTGCCCCCGCGCGATTCAAGGATGCGGGCGGCCTCTCTCCCCAAAGCGGTTTTGCCTGCGCCGGGTGCACCTGACACAAGAAAAGTGTTGCCCGCAGTGCGGTCCGGTTCCCATGCCATGATCTTGAAAGTCAGGTCATCGAGTATCGTGGCTCGTCCGGCAAAGAATATCGGGCGGCTGCGCTCCCCCTGTGCGGCAAGGTGGCGAAGCGTTCTCTTCAGTTCCTCGTGCATGCTCAATCTAGGGTGAAGCGGTCGTGCAGCTCCAGCCCCGCCTTGAGCTGCTCCGTCAGGCGGGAGCCTTCCGCGTGGTTGCGGACCACGTAGGGGGTCACCATCACCATCAGCTCCGTGCGGTCGCCGTTGAAAGTGTCCGACCGGAACAGGCGCCCTAGAACCGGCACTCGGCTCAGGCCCGGCATGCCGATCGTGCCGGTGCTGCGGTTCTCCGAAATCAACCCACCCATCAGCAGCGAGCCGCCGTCCTTCAGGCTCAGGCTGGTGCTCAGGTTGCGGCTCAGTATGGTGGGGGAGCCGCCAAGGCTGGTGGCGGCTGTGGGGCGCGCTTCGCTCAGCTCCTGGCTGATTTCGATGTCCACCAAACCGCCAGCCTGCACCAAGGGCGATATGGTCAGCACCACCCCGGTGGTGCGGTAGTTCACCTGCTGGAGCACATTGGTGGAGCCACCCACCTGCACGCTGTCTTGGGAGAGTTGGGTGATGACCGGTATGTCATTGCCCACTTGGATGGAAGCCTCCTCGCCGCTTTTGACCAAGAGCTTCGGCTGCGAGCGGATGGCGACCTTGTCATTTTTGTAGAAGAGGCTGAGCATGGCACGGGTTTGGCCCGCGCTGTCGAGGGTGAGGGAGAGCCCTTGGTTGCTCAGCCCCAGCGCACCTCTAGTGCCTCCGGTCACGCCGAATCGGTCGATGCCGCTGTTGAACAGAAAGTCGAAGCCCGTGCTTTCCTCATCGGTCAGCGAAACCTCGGCGATCACCACCTCGATCAGCACCGAAGGCACGGGCTTGTCCAGCTTTTCCACGACTTCGCGAATGCCCGCCCATTCTTCGCCCGAGCCTCGGAAGATGATCAAGTTGCGCTTTTCATCAACTACTAGGGGTGAACCGCGGGAGCCGATCGCTGCGGAGGGAGGCTCGGCGCCCGTCGTGCCGGTGCTCCCAACGGTGCCGCCCGCTGCGCCACCCAAAACATCGCCGACCAACTGGCCCAGGGTCTCGGCCATATCAACAACCTGGGTGTTTTGAACCTCATAGGTGAACAGGCCGGATTCAATTTCCCCGCGGTGGGCTTCATCGAAGGTTTCAATCCAATCGGAGACATGATCGAGCACGGCTTGGCTTTGGGCGAACACCACCAGCTTGCCGAGGTCGTCGAAGGGCAGCAGCAGGGCGCTGCCCGAGGGGCCGCCGATGTTGTAGCCCTCCCCCGCCATCACGTCCTCGACAGCGCTGGCGAGCGGTTCCGGGGCAAGGAACTGCGGCTCAACGATGAGGCCGTGGCGGCCGCGCAGCAGGGGTTGATCGAGCACTTCGATGAGTTCCAGGGCCTGCGCCAAGCGGTCCGGCGTGCCCTTGAGCAGGATCGCGTTGCTCTCGGTGTCTGATGAAGACTCCAGATCGTTGCGGGGAAAGGCATCGCGCAGCATGCTGTTTACCACGTTGGGGCGGGCCACCATCAGGGGCACCAACTGGAACACCGTGCGATGCGTGGCCGGCACCTCCGGCAGGGTGCGCCCGCTGATGAGCAGCGGCACTTCGCCGGACTCGATTTCCTGGGTGGCGAGGAAGGTGAGCACGCCGTCCCGCTCGCGGATGGTGACGCCGTACTCCTGCAGCACCTGGCGGGCGGTGTTGAAGAACTGGCGCGGCGGCACCGGGCTGGTGAGGCGCAGGGTGACCAGATCGATCTTCTCCTGCAGGCCCGGCGAGATGACGAAGGACATGCCGAGCTCGGTGCCGAACACTTCATTAATGAAGGCGACGATGGGCACGCCGTTGAAGGCGGCCTGGATGGACGCGCCCTCAAGGTCCGCGCCCAGATCGTCCGCCGCGCCCCGCGCCTGGGTGCGGGTG
>CAZRBP010000249.1:0-4104 GCA_964598305.1 uncultured Pseudomonadales bacterium
CTTCTTCCCCCGGCTGCGGCGTCAACTGCGCCCGGACCGCGCCCACATTGTGCCGGATCATTTCGACTGGCTCTTTGAAAGCGACTACGATCCGCGCTGGCCGGAGACTTTTCCGCCCTCCCATTGAGCAGTTGGCTAACGCCGATCGCCGTCGCAGTCGGCCTCCTATTCTCGTCACCCTTTGGTGCATTGGCAATGAATCGCATTTCCACGGCAACTGGAGCGTGGCCCATGTATCGCGGCGACACCCGCCTCACGGGACGGGCAGTCCTGCCAGGGGCCATGCGCCAAGCACCCGTCGTGGCTTGGCAATACTCGATTGAGGGGGGCGAAGTGTGGGCGGCCGTGCACGCGGCAACCAGTTCCTCGCCGGCGATGAGCGCCGGGCCCGAGCAATTCACCCCGCCCGACTTCCGCGCTGCCGAGGACCAGCAATGGGGCCTTGGGCCCCGCTTGGTTGATCTGTACGGCAACGGCCAGTTGGTTCCCGATCCGGGTCGGGCGGCCGCGCTGGTGCCCGAGGTTCCCGGGCTGCAGACAGTTGAATTCCCACTGGTTCCGGACGCTCCTGGTACCGATCCTAGGCAAGTGGTCTGCTATGCCCACGAGGAGGGCCAGAAGCGGGAAATATGGCGGTCGGAGATATTCCACACCGTCCAGAACACCAACTTTGTCGTCGCCGACGTAGATGGCGACGGCCTGCTCGAAATCGCCTTTGCGCCCCACTACCGGATCATTGTCCTCGACGCGCAGAGCGGCCGCACCAAGCACCTGCTCAACATGCACGGCCTGCGCAACTACGGTTTCTTCTGCACCACCGACGTGGATGGCGACGGCTTGCTGGATTTTGTCGTTATCGCCGACTTTGCCATGCACATCGACGTGGTCAAAAACGAGGGGAACCGGCTAAGGCTGCTGTGGCGGCGCGATATCGAGCAAAATATCCAGAGCAAGAGCCGCATCATTCGCCCCGGGCCCAATCCAGTGCAGGACATCAATGGCGATGGCCGCGTCGAGATTGTCTTCAACCTTTTCAACGAGCAGGACGACGGCGAATGGCACGTAGTCGCCTGCGATGCACTCACCGGCGAGACTGTGCTCGACCTGCCCCGGCAATACCTCCACGGCACCGCGGATGTCGATGGCGACGGCGTGCCCGAACTTTTTGTTTCTCGCAGCGCGGGACTGCTGGTGCCCACCAATGCCGCGCTGAGCCTCCTGCGCGTCGATGGTGAGTCGGCCATACCCCTGTGGCACCAAGCGCGTGGACAGTGGGTGACAGCGGCGACCGAGTTGCCCCCCACCCACTCGACCATTGTGGCGCGTGGCACTGACGACATAGTGACTGCGTCCTTGGCAGCCTCGGGCCAGCGCGGCTTTTTCACCGTTGAAATTAGAGATGATCGGACTGAACTCTTGCGCGCCTTTGTCCTCGACCACGCCGGGGACACCGAGCAGGTGTGGAGCTTCGACCTTCCGGGCCGTTCCCGGATGCAATGGCGGGCCGCCGCCGATATAGACGGCGACGGGGTCGATGAGGTGCTCGTCAGTTTCCATCAGGCGCACGGCGCAATAGCTGAATTGGGAGCCGCAGAGGGTGCTCGGGTCCGCGCTCTGCGGCTGGAGCGCACAGGAGCTGCTGGCACCCCTGGCGCGGCCGGATCGGGCCTGCAGACGCGGCCAGTGGCCGTGGTCGCTAGCAGCCGCCAGCCAACCCGAGTGATATTTGAAGGAGCCAATCGCCACATCTTAGCGTTGGAGCCGCCGCGGAGCCAAGGAGATCCGGCGATACTGCGCTGGCACCTTCCGGGAGCCGGACCAGCTCTTATCGCTGAGCTAGACGGCGATGGTCGGCCCGAGGTGGTGTACGCGGATCAGACGACCGCCGGAGAGGGTGAGATAGTCGTCGCCGACCTCGACGGCAAGCCGCGCTGGCGTCGCCGAGTGGCGGGTTTTCCCGGTCCCCATCCGCCGTGGAATTTCGGCGGGATTACTAGCTGGTGGGTCGGACGCTACAACGACACCGAGCGCGACGATATATGGGTCTCCGCCCGCCGCAGCACCATGCACAGCGACGAAGCTTGGGTATTGCGGGGCACGGATGGCGAGCCTCTGTGGCACCTGCGCGAAGTGCGCACGGACCAGACCGGAACGGGCGAAAGAGGTTGGGGGGCTGGGGGATCTTTTGTGGCTTCGACCGATGTCGACGGCGATGGTCTGGAGGATGTCATCGGCCTGTATCCGGTCAATTACATGGCCGCCCGAGGCACCACTGGTGCCCTGGTCCATTCCATATCCGCGGCCAGCGGTCTGTTCGCCGGTGTCTGGGCTGCCTATAGCCAACCGATGGTGGCCGACTTCGATGGCGACGGCCACGAGGAACTACTCTGGTGCGGTCCCTACCACCACGGGCTTACTACCCTAGACGCTAGCGTACTCTGGTACCACGCCGGTGGAGCCGGCATGGCTGGCGTCGGCGATGTCGATGGCGACGGTCGTTTGGAATTGGGCATCACTGGCTGGGAAAAGGGCGAGGGCCTGCGCTGCTTGGACGCGGCCACTGGAGCGGAAAAATGGCAATGGCCGCTGCCGGGCAATGCGCGCACTGCGGTTTACTCCGCCGACCTCGACGGCAATGGCCGGGATGAATTTCTCTTTGCGGTCGAGCAGACGCTCTACGCGGTCGGCGACCGCGACGACGCCCCGCATCTGACGTGGCAGCTAGACTTGCCCACGAGGCCGGGCGATCTGACCTTGGCCGATGTCGATGGCGACGGCGAGATCGAAATCCTCTTCATAGGCGAGGACTCCGCCCTCTACTGCCTCGATTCCGCCGACTGAGGTTTTCAGCTAGCTCTTCTGAGAACTCGGCTGGACTTCTGCGATGAAGAAGTCGTCGGGGAGGATGCTCTTGGTCTCGACCCCGTGGCTGTACTCGGGCAGCCCAATTGTCGTCACCACGCCCATGGCCGTGAAGTGCTCGGACTCGCCGCTGGCTCCGCTCTTATTGCCCCCGCCGTGGCCGCGCAGGTAGGCTTCGTCGATGACGCGCTCCCCCTTCCACATGCCTCGGGTGGCATTGAGGTGGCCGAAGCGCGCTAGGTCTGAGGCGCTGATGACTACCCAACCCGGGCCGCTGCGCACGATCTGGCCGCCAATTTCGTAGGGTGGGTCGAGGTAGGTGTACGCGTCTGGAATGGTGGGATAGAGGTGTTTCCGCTCTTTCACTTCGCCGCCAGCGAGCCAATCCCAGCGCTCGTACGGGATGCCAATGGCATCGAACAGGCGCTCCTGGACCACGTCTTTGAGGTCGCGGCCCCAAACGTAGGTCAGCGCTTGGCCCAACCGCCAGAAGCCGGCGCTGCTGTACAGCCCTTGGGTGCCCGGTTCGGCATGGGCGTAGCAGTCGTAGAAGGGATCGCCCGTCCAAGTGGCCCATGCGGGGATGCCGGGAACTGCGTCCCGCTCTTCGAGGCCCGTGCGCTGCTCCCGCCAGCGGTTGCCGATTTCAAAGGGGAAGCCGCCCCAGTGCAGGCTCTCATCGCGCCGCCCGACCAAGTGGCGCCAGGTGAGTTTTTGGTGGTGGCCGCAATCGAGGTATTTGTGCTCGTGCGACAGTTGCCCGGCTCCGGTCCACGTTTGGTGGATCGGCTCGTCCGGGTCGAGGAGGCCGTCGCCAACGGCCGCGCCCAGCGCTACCCACGTTAGGGCCTTGCCGACTGAAGCTGTCTGGTGCCGATAGTGGCGGTCGCCCCAGGCGTGTACTAGGTATCCGCCGCGCGTGAGCACGGTGCCGTACTGGTCGCCGCTGTGGTCCTCGCCGCCAAAGCTCGCGCCTCTGACGTCGAGGCTGTCCAGCCAGGTGGCGAATTTCCGCGCATCGAGACCGGCTTCGGCGGGCGTGATCTGTAGCCAGTCGCGATCTGGGTATGCGACCCAGTCCGGTACTTGTATCGTTGCCGTCGGGGCGATCAGATGCATGGTTCAACTTCTCTGTGTAGTGTATTATAAGGATCTTTTTGGGCGCTTGGTCAAGGTCGAGCGCATGGGCGACTTTTGCCCGATGCACCCGGACACACCGACATCGCATGATCAAACTAGGCT
>CAZRBP010000250.1:0-1861 GCA_964598305.1 uncultured Pseudomonadales bacterium
GCCGCGCAGATGACCTTGGCCGAGCAGTCGGACAACCGCTTTCTGCTCGGTCTCGGCGTCTCCCACAAGCCTCTGGTGGAAGGTGTGCGGGGCCTCACCTACCGCCCGCCGGTGGCCACCATGCGGGACTATCTCGCCAAGATGGCGGCCTCACCCTACCAAGGCGTGCGCCCTTCCGAAGATCCCCCCACGGTGATCGCCGCCTTAGGGCCGAAGATGCTGGCCTTGGCGGCAGAAGCCTGCCAAGGCGCCCACCCGTACTTCACGTCGCCCGACCATACCGCCATGGCGCGGGAGATCCTCGGCCCGGAAGCGAAGCTGTACGTGGAGCAGAAGGTCATTTTGGAGCAAAACCCCTCCAAGGCCCGAACCGCGGCCCGCCCCGTGGCGCAAATCTACATGGGCCTGCCCAACTACCGGAACAACTGGCTGCGCATGGGCATGAGTGAATCCGACCTCGACGGCGGCGGCTCGGACCGCTTCATCGACGCCACCTTCGCCTGGGGCACGGTCGAGGCCATCGAGGCCCGCATCCAAGCCCACTTGGACGCTGGCGCCGACCACGTCTGCATCCAGCCGATCAAGGCCGACGGCCAGTTCGGCGAACTGGACTGGGAAGCCCTGGAGGCACTGGCGCCCTCCTAGCGGCTCCCGAAAGTTCCGTAGGCGCCGCGCCAATACAGCAGTGGCAAGCCTTCCTCCTCCAATATCCCCAAATCCCGCACCCGGCCGATGGCGATGGTGTGGTCGCCGGCGTCGAGCTCATCGGCCAGCTCGCAGTCGATGTAGGCGAGCACGCCCGCCAGCACCGGCGAGCCCGTTTGCCCCGGCTGCCAAGCGAGGTCCGCGAACTTGTCAATGCCGGTCTGCGCAAAGAGGTTGCTGACCTCCTGCTGGCTTGCGCTTAGGATGTTGATGCAGAAGTGGCCGCTCTCGCGCATCTGCGGCCAACTGACGCTGGTCTTGGACGGGCACAGCGCCACCAAGGGCGGGTCCAGCGACAACGAGGCGAAGGACTGGGCTGCAAACCCGGCCGGTGTTCCATCCAAGCAGCCGGTGGCAATCACCACCCCGGTGGCGAACTGCCCCAACGTGTCACGAAACTCGCGGCCATCGAATTGATCCATGAAGCCCTTCCCTTAAGAAAAGAGCCGCAATATAGCGTTAGCTTCGAGGAATCAACAAGTTTGGATCACTGAACGGAATCCTGAACGGATTCCCGAACCGGTTCCTTGCGCAGGTGCCCGTACATCAGTTCCTCAACGAACTCCACGCACTTGAATTGGTGAATCCGGGCGTCCGGCCCCACCCGCCGGTAGAGCGGCATGCTGACCTTCCATGGGCGGGTGAACACCTTGGGATCCTCGATGAGGGCTTCGTAGCGCAGGATGTCGGGGCCGTCGAAGCGGTAGCGCTCGGTCACCTTGAGCGCCTCGCTGTGGTGGTTGCCGCTGCGGTCGAACCAGGTCCGGTCGTTCTGGCCCGTTACCTCCACCACCAGCGTGTCATCCTCCCAATAGCCGAACGACTGCCCCATCCAGGACTCCGCCGGGGCCTCGCCGGGGTCCTCCAAGTAGATGTTGCGCGTCGCCCCGGCAAAGGCGTAGGCGATGAAGATGGCGCTCTCGCTGTGGAAGATTTGAAACGGATGGGGCAGGTAGGTGGCTCGGGGCACCCCGGGCAGGTAGCACTTGATTTCCGGATCCCGTTCCAGCCAGTTGGCTTGGTTTTCCTGCTGCACCGCACGGGCCGCCTCGGTGTAGGGAATCTCGCCGCCCTCCACCACGCCGCCACCGCCCGGCACCGAACCCACCGCGCCAAGGGCGACCACCTCCGGAGCCGGAACCGGACCAAAGGGGCC
>CAZRBP010000250.1:1961-4081 GCA_964598305.1 uncultured Pseudomonadales bacterium
TTTTGGTCGGTGTCCGCCACGCTGGACCAGTGCGGATGGGCGATCTGGCAGGGGTGGTGGATCATGTCGCCGGTGATCACCGCCTCCTCGCCTCGGGAGGCGATGTGAATGCTCACATGACCCGGCGTGTGGCCCGGGGTGGGCTCGAACCAAATCTCGTCGTTGATGCGGTGGTCCTGGGCCACCAGCACCGCCTTGCCTGCATCGAAGATGGGTTGGACCGAGTCCTCGATGACTGGCCCGTACTCCTGCTCCTCGACGCGCCAGTGGTCCCACTCCGCCTCGGCAAAGAGGTAGTCGGCGTTCTCGAAGGTGGGCATCCAGCGGTCATCGACCAAGCGCGTGTTCCAGCCCACGTGATCGACGTGCAGGTGGGTGCACATCACCTTGTCCACCCGCTCAAGGGCGAAGCCGGCGGCGGCGAAGTCGTCGAGAAAACTCCGCTGCATCCGGTTCCAAGCCGGATAGGTGCGCTCCTTGCCGTTGCCGATGCAGGTGTCCACCACCAGGGTTTCGCCACCCGACTCAATAACCAGCGCGTGAACGCTCAGCACCAGCCGCTGCCGATCATCGACGAATGGCTCGATCCAAGGCAGCCGGTCCATCTCCTCCGGGGTCGCTTGAGGCAGCAGGTACGGCCCCAGCGAGGCGGTGGTCAACTCCACGACCTGGGTGATCTTCACATCGCCAATCCGCCACTTCAACATGCCACGCTCCATCGGCCTGCACCGTCAGTTTCCGCTGCCGAAGCGTTGCAAACGACAGGCGTCAAGCCATCCTAGCGGAAAAACGTCCGCTGAAACCACCAATAGCCGACCAATCCCATCAGGACATTGCTGGCCGCGGTGGCGGCGAAGATGCCGCCGTGGCCGTACATCTCGTTCAGCGCCATCGCCAGCGGAACGTACACCACGAACATGCGGGTGAAGGAGAGCACGGTGGACGGCAGCGGCCGGCCCAGACCATTGAAGGAAGCCGAGGCCATCATCAGCACGCCCCAAGGACCGTAGCTCAGCGGCACGATCAGCAGGTAGAGCGCCGCCACGGCCACCACGCCGGCATCGTCGTTGAGCCAAGCCGCGATCTGCCCGCCCCAGAGGGCCATCAGCAGCGCGGCGGCCAACCCCCACAGCAGGCTGAACTGGCAGGCGGCCCGCATGCCGGCCCGGACCCGGACCATGTTCTTGGCCCCAGCGTTCTGCCCGACGAACGGCCCGATGCTGCCGGAGAGGGCGAACAGCGTCATCGCGGCCACGGCCTCGATGCGGGTGGCGACGCCGAAGCCGGCGACGACGACCTCGCCGTGGGCAGCGACCAAGCGGGTGATCACGGCTCCGGAGAGCGGGCCGATCAACTGGGTGGCAGCAGCCGGTATGCCAATGCGCAGGATGCGGACGGCAGACACCTTGAAGCCGGCCAATGGCGCGCGGGTCTTGATGAGGCCATCCCGGCGCACGCGATGCAGCAGCCAAGCCGCGGTCAGCACCCTTGTGACCGTCATGGCGGTCGCCGCGCCCGCCAACTCCATGCGCGGAAAGCCGAACCAGCCGAAGATCAGTATGGGATCCAAAGCCAGGTTGAACAGCGCCCCGACGGTCATCGCCAGCCCCGGCGTACTGGCGTTGCCTGAGGCCCGCAGGATGCTGCTGGCGATCATGGTGATGGTGAACAAAACGGTTCCGGGGTAGTAGATGTCCAGGTAGCTGTGGATCAGCGGCAGCATTTCCGGGCGGGCGCCCATGGCCGTGAACACCGGATCGATGGTGGCCCAGCCGACCAGTGACAGCAGCGCCATCAGGCCCCCGATCAGCACGATGGCGTGCACGCCCAAGCGGCGCATATCGCGGCGGTTGCCCGCCCCGGCACTGCGGGCGATCACCGACGAGGTGCCGATGCTGACGCCGAGCGCGATGCTGGTCAGAATCATGGTGATCGGGAACGTGAAGGTCACCGCCGCCACGTGTTCCGTGGAGAGTTGGCCGATGAAGCCCATCTCCAGCGTCTGCACCAGGATGCTGGAGGCGACGCCCAGCATCATCGGCGCCGTCAGCCGATAGAGCGAGAGCCGCACGGAGCCTTGGGTCAGGTCGTGCTGCGCCATGAGCGCTACTTTACGCGAG
>CAZRBP010000251.1:0-4072 GCA_964598305.1 uncultured Pseudomonadales bacterium
ACCGTGTGCGGGCGTTTCACCCAGAAGCTGACCTGGCGCGAGATTCACGATCTGTACCGCCTGCTGCTCGACGCCCCGCCGGACAACATGCGCCCGCGCTGGAATGGCGCCCCCACCCAGGACTTCGCCGTCTGCCGCCTCG
The DNA here is from genome assembly GCA_964598305.1 of uncultured Pseudomonadales bacterium. Taxonomy (GTDB): domain Bacteria; phylum Pseudomonadota; class Gammaproteobacteria; order Pseudomonadales; family Azotimanducaceae; genus Azophilus. The sequence goes on from CAZRBP010000251.1 coordinate 143, forward strand.
GCCGGGACGGCGACCGGCGCATCGCCCGGCTGCGTTGGGGCCTTGTCCCGTCCTGGGCCAAGGACCTGAGGATCGGTTCCCGGCTCATCAACGCCCGCGCGGAGACGGTGCACGGCAAGCCCGCGTTCCGCAGCGCCTTCAAGGCGCGGCGCTGCCTGGTGCCCGCGGACGGCTGGTTTGAATGGCAGAAGCGGGGCGCCGGCAAGGCGCCGCACTTCCTGGCCTCGGCGGATGCATCACCCCTTTCGTTCGCCGGCCTCTGGGAGCGCTGGACCCAAGGCGACGAGCCTGTCGAATCCTTCACCATCCTCACCACCGAGGCCGCCCCGGCGCTGGCCGCCATTCACCCACGCCAACCCGCCATCATCGACCCCCAACGCTTCGACGACTGGCTCAGCCCGGACACCCCCGCCGAGGCCCTCCTTGAACTGGCCCAAGCCCCGCATCCGGGCCCCTACGCCATCCGCCCGGTCAGCGACAAGGTCAACAACGCCCGTAACGACACGCCGGACGTGTTGGAGTAGAAAACCACAGAGGTGCCGATGTCATGCCTTTCGAGCCCTACCGCACTGAATTCAGTGTTGCGAACGCGGCCACGATGGCCGAGCTTGCTCGCGCCGTGTACCTGTCCGATGACGAGGGTGCGCCGGACGCCGAAGCCATCCTCGAAGCGCTGCAGGCCGGGGACGGCGGTTTCCAAAGCGTTTGGCCGTTCGATAGGCGCAGTTCCCAAGCCTGCGTCGTCGTCCACGAGGACTTCGTCTGCGCCGCGTTCCGCGGAACCAACGAGTTGGCCGACTGGCGCGACAACGTGCAGGCGGCAAAGGTGAAGGGGCCGTTCGGCCGTGTGCACCGCGGGTTCCAGACCGCTCTCATGGACGTTTGGCCGGCGATGAAGGCGCGTCTGGCAAACTACGCTCAGCGCCCTCTCTGGCTGACGGGGCACAGCCTCGGCGGCGCGATTGCGACCCTCGCCGCCGCCCAACTTGCCGCCGCCGACGAGTCCTTCATCGGCGTCTACACCTTCGGCTCGCCAAGATGCGGCGGCAGGCAGTTCAGTCGGATCTACGAAACTGAAGCCGGAGCCAGGTCGCACCGGGTGCACAACAACAGCGACATCGTGACGAGGTTCCCAACCCGGCAGATGAACTACCGCCACGTCGGCCGGCTGGCGTACATCACGGAGGGCGGGGAGATCAGGCACGACACTGGCTGGTGGTATCGGTTTTGCAACAGGGTCCGGGGAGCCGCCTTGGACTTGGGCGAGGCCGGGCTGGATGCCGTCAAGGACCACGGCATCGGCGAGTATGCGCAGGCCATCGGGAATGCAACGACGCACGCAGTTTTCGGGTCGCAGCCAGCTTGACGCCTCCCCCAACCGGGCAGGGTCCATCGGGAAGGCAATCCCGTTTCCGGGTCCACAGGGGAAAATCTAACAGATAAGGGCATCCTGCCCTCGCACCGAACCACGGAATCCTCTTGAGGACGGGACCGCATTCGGGTTCACGGGGCGGGCGGCTTACTCCCCGAGCGTGCGCCTTTGGGCGCAGCCTTCCAGTCGGAAGAGCGAACGTCCATGGCCCACTCATGGTCTTCCCTGTAGGTTTTTGCCAAGCGTCCGTCCACGGTCCGAAACAGCAGCGCCGGGAGTTCGCCGTCGACGGAGTTGTCATACACGTAGCCCCGGTCCACCACGCCCAAAGCCTGCGCCAACTGGGCAATCGACTTGCGGCGCCGGCTGATGATCTTCGGGATCGGCACGTCATGGCCACCTTCCAGAACGCGCTGGGCAACGCGGGCCGCGTTGATCCGGGGACTGTCGGTCCCGATGTAGAAGAGGCGGGTGAAGTATCCGGCAGCCTGCGCCCGCCGCAGGAAGTCAAGCCTGGGAGGCGACGAGAAGACGGTCTCGAAAGCCAGCGACTGTCCTTCGGCCAAGCAGGACTCGCGCAGCCGGTCAGCTTCCTGGGCGGCCTGCAGAATCGCGCTGGGTTCATTCCACCCGCCGAACCGCTCATTGGCGATCAAGTCGGGATTGACGTACTGGCAGCCCGCAAGCCACTGGTGCGCAAGGACACGCTCGGTGAAGGTCGTCTTGCCGGCCCCGTTGGGGCCGGCGATCACAATGAGCCTAGGGCGCATTCAGGAGGCAGGAACAAGGGTGTGGCCGCTAGGCGACTCGCAGGGCCGCCGCCAAGCTGGCGCGCTCGGCGGCCTCGGCCTTGGCCGCCCGCTCGTTCACCGTGTGCAGGAAATCCCGCATCAAGAGCTCAAGCTCCTCATCCGTCGGCTCGATCGTTTCGTCGAGCAGATCGACTTGGGGCACATGCAAGGGCGCGTCTTGGTCCATGGGATGCTGAGCGGTGTTCGGTACGCTTGCACTGTACCATATGTCCGAGCGAGGCGGATTGTGGCGTGGCAGTACGAAGCAAAGACACACAACTTCCCGCTCACAACCGCCATCGCCGTGAGATCAAAAACGGCCAATTGCGCCGATGTCCCAAGCCCTAAAAGGGCAATATCCTACAGGTCTTTCAGCCTTTTCGGCCGGCCGAATCTCACCCCCAACGCCCGGTTGTCGGGTACCATCGTCCCCACGGCGCACACAAACCCAATCAACCACTCGCAACCATCGGAAAAGGCAAAGCAGTCATGGAGTCCCAGCAGTCAACCCAATCCCCCAACAATCAAATGGCCGAGCTCGGGCAACGCATGGCCCGCATGGAAACGAAGATGGACTACGTCGCCACCCATAAGGACATCGCCGAGGTGCGCACGGAAGTCACCAGCTTGAAAGGTGAGCTTCTCACCGAAATTGCTGGCATACAGACTCTGGTCGCCAACCGCGAAGCCTCCATGCAGCGCTGGCTGCTCGGCATCACCGCCACCACCGTGGTGGGCGTCAGCACGGCAATGGCCGGCGTGGTGGCTACCCTCTTCGGATCCTTCGGATAGCCTCTGAGCGGAAGGAAGCGAAGAAGCAGAGACGCACGCGATTTTCGTCCCGCCAGCGCCATCGCCGCGGCGCTGATCGACATTGATGCAAGGGAGTTAACAGACACCGGAGCCCTTGGATAGTCCAGATTGCGCACCAGAAACCAAACCTTCGCTCTCCCGCAGGTTATTGGTAAAGTGTCAACGACCGGTCTTGGGCGACCGAGCTTGGAGCGACCAGCTGTGGAGATGACTTACGAAGAGATTAAGGCGCAATTCGACTCGGAATGGGTGCTGGTCGGGGCACCGGATACCGACGAAGGGCTGAACGTTCGGGGCGGCACCGTGCTGCACCACAGCAAGGACCGTGAGGAGGTGTACCGTCGGGCGCTTGCGCTGCGTCCACCCCGGGCTGCCGTCCTGTACACGGGCACGATGCCGGAAGATACGGCGACTGTCGTGTGAAGGAGGCATATGACGACAGCCTGGGCGTCTTGGTGGTCCCGGCTGAATTGTTCGGTCCTTCTGGAAGCGTTGTGCTGCGTCTTGCCGTGGACACTGGCGCGACCCATACGATGATCAACGTCGGATTGCTCGCCGTAGTCGGATACGATCCGTCGCTGGTTCCCGACCGGGTGCAGGTCACGACGGGCAGTGGGGTGGAGTACGCGCCGCGGGTGTCGGTCAACCGAATCAAGGTGTTGAGCCAGGAGCGCAATGGCTTTCCCGTATTGGCGCATACGCTGCCACCCAGTGCGCACATCGACGGTCTGTTGGGCCTAGACTACATGCGGGGGCAGATGCTCACGATTGACTTTCGCCAAGCCACCGTATCGTTAGAGTGACACCGTCAAATCCCGCGGGGATTGGGAAGGTCACCGGCCCGCGCTCCGCTCCCCACGTCAAGCGCCAGCGTCAGCGAGACGAACCGATCCACCTGAACCCCCACGCTGAACCGCACCTCCACCTCGATTTCCTCCCCCGCCAGGTAGCGTC
>CAZRBP010000252.1:0-3979 GCA_964598305.1 uncultured Pseudomonadales bacterium
GGACTACCGTCTCCCCATCGGCGCCAAGATCGTCGACCTGTCGGGGAAGGAGCTGCATCGCCAGGAGGGCTGCAAGGACCTGCACGGCGACGCCGGGAACGGCCACGTGGCGGCCTTCGCGTGCCGGGGCGGCGTCATCACCCTGGAAGCGGACCACGGCAAGTACAAGGGAAGGTTCATCCCGTTTCCGGAGGGTGTATCCAAGGACCTCCGCTTGACCGCGATCTGGGGTTACCGCGGTCTGAACCACTTCTTCCCTCTCGGTTCCGCGGCCGGGGTGTACGCGGTGGATGCCAAGAAAGGCGTCATGAAGCAGTTGGTCCCCGCTTCGGACGCCCTGAAGCCCGTCAACGCCGCGGTAAGCCACGACGGCAAGGCGCTGCTGGTGGTGATGAGCGACGGCGAGTTGCGCAAGTACGACACTCGCAAGCTGGATCTGTTGGCCTCGGCGCGTGATTTCCTGGCTACACCGGTAGAGACGGGCTTCTGGGCGCGCCCCCACGTCACCACCATTCCCGGCGCGGTGTTCATCACCGATTCGGTGGGTGGCAAGGTGCTGCAACTGGACGACAAGAACCTGAAGGTCGTCAAGAGCTGGGAGATCGCCGGCAACCCCACCAAGGTAGCCTTCGTCGGCATCTCGGGCAAGACCAAGGGCCACTAGCGCAAGCGCTACCCTTTACCCCCGGACCCGGCGCGGCGCGCGCTCTCCCTGTGCGTTGCCCGCGTCGGGGTCCGGACCCACCGCCTGTGCGCCGCATTCCGTCAACCGCGGCCGCCCACGAGATGGTTGCCGCTTGACAAACGTTATTATTGATAATAGATTATCATTATTTGTCCGGGTTCGGGAGGGCAACTGTGTGGGGCGTCGGCCGAGTTGGAAGACCCGCGGAGCGAGCGGCTTTTGTCGTCTCGCCTCTGAACAGTGGCGTAGCCGTTCAACTGGTTTGGGCAGGTACCCTCTCGGCCATGCTGTGGGTCGTCGCGGCCTGGGCGATGGGGTGGCTGCCATGACAACCGCCTTTTTCCTCCACGACGTCACCCTGGGATACGACCGCCATCCGGCCGTGCACCACCTGACCGGCAGCTTCGCAACCGGTTCGTTGACGGCGCTGGTCGGCCCCAATGGATCAGGCAAGAGCACCTTGCTCAAGGGACTGATGGGGCTCCTGGCGCCTCTTGACGGTCGCCTGGAACGCAACGGTCTGCGCCAGAGCGATATTGCCTACCTGCCCCAGCAGGCAGAGATTGACCGCAGTTTCCCGATTTCGGTGATCGAGACGGTGTTGCTGGGTCACTGGCAGACCATCGGTCTGTTCCGCCGACTCACGCGTACCCTGCGGCGGCAAGCCGAGGAAGCGCTGGTGGCCGTAGGTCTCGGTGACTTCGGTCGACGGCCGATTGCCTCCCTGTCGGCGGGGCAGTTTCAACGGGTCCTGTTTGCCCGCATGCTGTTACAGGACTGTCCTGTCATTCTGCTCGACGAGCCCTTCACGGCCATCGACGCCAGGACCACGGCCGACCTTCTGAGGGTGGTGGCGAGATGGCATGGCGAAGGACGAACGATCATCGCCGTACTGCATGACTTCGACCAGGTACGGGAGAGTTTTCCCGACACCCTGCTGATTGCCCGGGAGCCCATTGGCTGGGGGGCGACTACCGATGTTCTGCGGGCAGAACATCTCTTCCGGGCGCGACAGATGGCGGAGGCGTGGGATGACCGTGCCGAGGTCTGCTGGCGAGGCGTTGCCTGATGGACCTCCATGCCGCTCTGATCCAGCCCTTCATCGAGTTCGGGTTCATGCGCAGGGCGCTGGCGGCTTGCCTGGCGCTCAGCCTCGGCTGCGGCCCGGCCGGCACGCTCCTTGTTCTGCGCCGCATGAGCCTCGTCGGGGATGCCTTGAGCCACGCCGTGCTGCCGGGTGCGGCCATCGGCTTCATGATCGCCGGGCTCTCGCTCGTCGTCATGAGCTTCGGCGGCTTCATCGCCGGCCTCGTCGTGGCGGGGCTGTCCGGTCTCGTGGCGCGTGTGACGTCCCAGCGCGAGGATGCCAGCTTCGCCGCCTTCTACCTCATTTCGCTGGCGCTTGGGGTGCTCATTGTCTCCACCCACGGCAGCAACGTCGATCTCATGCACGTCCTGTTCGGAACCATTCTCGCTGTCGACGATGCGTCCCTGCTGCTCATTGTCTCGATCGCGACGCTGACTCTTTTCATCCTCGCCGTCATCGGACGCGGATTGATCGTCGAGTGCTTCGATCCCGGTTTCCTGCGCGCCGTGGGCGGCCCCGGCGCGACCGTTCACTTCGTATTTCTGGTGTTGGTCGTCATGAACCTCGTGGCCGGGTTCCACGCCCTCGGTACCCTGATGGCGGTGGGTTTGATGATGCTCCCGGCCGCGGCCGCGAGATTCTGGGCCGGCGAAGTGGCGACTCTCGCGGCCACAAGCAGCGCCATCGCCTTCGCTTCCGCCTATACCGGGCTGCTGCTCTCTTACCACGTGAACCTTCCGTCCGGACCGGCCATCATCCTGGTCGCCGGGGGCGTCTACATCGTCTCGGTTGTCGCGGGTCCGCGCGGCAGCCTGTGGGCGCGGTTCCTGCCGCGCCGCCATCTTGAAGCTTGAACCACGAGGAGGATCCAACCCATGCATCGCTTTTCACGCCGCTTGTTTCTTGCCGCGCTCGTCACCCTCGCCGTGGCCGCGACGTCTCCGTCCTGGGCAGCCGACAAGCTCAGGGTCGTTGCCACCTTCACCGTTCTCGGAGACATGGTGAAGAATGTCGGCGGGGAGCACGTCGCCCTCACCACGCTGGTGGGGCCGGACGGTGACGCCCACGTCTACGAACCGACTCCCGCCGATGCGCGCGCGCTGGCCGAAGCGGACCTCGTCCTCGTCAACGGCCTTGGCTTCGAAGGCTGGATCGACCGGCTCGTCAAGGCATCCGGCTACAAGGGGCCGGTGGTCGTGGCCAGCGAAGGAATTGCCTTGTTGAGAACAGAAGAGGATCACGGACATGGCCACGGCCACGACGAGGAGGAGTTCGACCCTCACGCCTGGCAGGACCTCGTCAACGGACGCCTCTATGTGATCAACATCGCTCGTGCGCTTGCCACGGCCGACGCGGCCCGTGCCGATGACTACCGCCGCCGTGCCGCAGCTTACGATCATGAACTGGTGATGCTGGATAAGGATATCCGCAACCGGCTCCACGACGTCCCCGCGGAACGGCGCAAGGTGATCACCTCGCACGACGCGTTCCAGTACTTTGGGCGCGCCTACGGCATCGGCTTTCATGCCCCGGTGGGTCTCAGCACCGAAGACGAGCCGTCGGCGGGCGAAATAGCCGCTCTCATTCGCCAGATGCGGAATGAGGGCATCCGTACATTGTTCGTCGACAACATCACCGACGCCCGCCTGGTGCAGCAACTCGCCCGTGAAGCCGAGGCCGTCATTGGCGGTACGCTCTACTCGGACTCGCTCTCCGGTGCCGACGGTCCGGCGTCGACCTATCTCGACATGTTCCGCCACAACGCGAACGAAGTCGTCAAGGCCTTCACGAACTGAGCGGGGCCGTGCCGCAGGGAGAAGAGAGAACATGTTGATCAACACATCACCGCGCAGCCCGAATCGCCAACGGGTTCGACAGATCAAGGAGGCCTTGCGCGCGGCGCTGAGCCTTCCCGACGGCACGACGGTTACGGTCACCGAGCTGGCATGTCTCGAAGAGGGCTGTCCGCCCATCGAGACCGTGGTTGGCCTGCTTCGGCCCGATGCCCCGCCGCTGCAACACAAGCTTCACAAGACCACGGACACCCTTGACGCCGAAGACCTGGTGCAGGTCTGCAAGGCGTGGGGGTTCGACGTCCAGGCTCCAATACTCGTACCTCTGCTCCAGGAGAACTAGATATGGACACGCCACAAAAAATACCTGTTTCCATCCTCACCGGCTTCCTCGGCTCCGGCAAGACGACCCTG
>CAZRBP010000253.1:0-3978 GCA_964598305.1 uncultured Pseudomonadales bacterium
GCCACCGAGCGTTCATCGCCGAGCGCTTCGTTGCCCATCTGGTTGACGACATACCCAATGCCGACTTCCCGATCCGGGTCTGCGCATCCGACCGCGCCGCCCCAGCCGGAGTGCCCAAAGGCGTTCTCACCCGGCCCGTACATGTGGTTGATGTTCCCCGAGTGGCCATTGCGCCAATAGGGGGCAACACCAATTGATATGTCCACCCGGTCGGTTTGCACGGTGTTCATGGCCGCAATTGCCGCTTCACTGAGCAGTCGGCAACCGTCCAACTCGCCTTTGTTGGCAATCGCGCCATAGACCTTGGACAGGCCTCTGGCAGTCGCTTGACCATTGCCGGCAGGAATCTCCGCCGCACGCCACAGCCGGTTATTCGGCAAGCCCGGCTCCATGATGGGATTGGTAACGGAGGCCAGTGCCTCGGGCGCCAAATCGGTCATGTCCAACTCCAACTCAAGCGGAGAAGGGACCATCTCGGCCACTCTGGGTTCCTCGCTCTCCGGCAACCCAATGTAGACATCCGCGCCGAGCGGCTGTGCCACGGCTTCCTGGAGAAACGCCCCAATGCCCTTTCCGCTTGCTCGCCGGATGACCTCGCCGGCGAGAAAGCCGAAGGTCATGGCATGGTAGGAGTTCTTCGTGCCCGGCTCCCACATGGGCTCCTGGGATTCCAGCCGGGAGACAACTGTCGGCCAGTCACAGAACTCCTCGAGCGTGATGGATTCAACAAACCCCGGCAAACCGGCCTGATGAGACAGCACATGGGAAACCGTGGTGTCCTCCTTGCCCTTGCAAGCGAACTCCGGCCAGTAGGTCCCCACTCTCTCGCCATAGTCGATCAGACCACGATCAACGAGCACCGCGGCGGCGATTGCGGTCAGCCCCTTGGTGGCGGACCAGATGTTGGCTGTCGTGTTCTCCCGCCAGGGTCTGGTCCGGGCCTTGTCGGCAAATCCGCCATACAGGTCAACGACACACTCGCCGGAAAGGTAAACGCTAAAGCCTGCGCCGACTTCCCGGTAGTGGTCATCCCGGTCGAAGTTGGAAATGAAACACGCCCTGACGGCCTCGAAACCCGGTGCTACGAAACCTGAGATCTCCGCCCCCATCACAACGCCCTCCGGTGATGCCTCATTTGAAATGCTTGGTAACTGAAACGCCAAAAGTCCGCGGCGGTCCGTAAACCCGCGCGCCATTGCCCAGGGCGAGGTTGTTGGACATTTGGATCATGTAGTCCTCATCGGCAATGTTCTTGGACCAGGCCGTCGCCTCCCAGTCATTGGGGAGATATAGGGAGAGCCTGGCATTGACCACCCAATAGTCGTCCGATTCAGACAACGCTTCGTTCAGTGCATTGTGGAAGGTCTCGACTTGGTAGCGCCCATCTACCGCCACCTCGGCGGAGACGGCATCTGAAAACCTGAACGAGTAGCTGAGCGCCAAGCTGGTGGAGAATCCAGGCGCATCGGGCTGCTCGTTACCTTTCGGTATGACATCCGCACCGGAGGTAAAGGAACCGAGTTCGGTATCGAGCAAGCCTACCCCCCACACCAGGCTCAAGCCCTCAACCCCCGGTGGACCCCACATGACCTGCCCATCAAACCCATAGATGGTCGCACCCTCCACGTTGCCCAGCCTGTTCACGGGCACAGCGCCCGAGTTGTCGCCAATGAAGGTCTGCACGTCGTCATAGTCGTAGTAGAACGCCGCAGCTTCGTAGGTGAGTGAGGCAGCGCTGAGCCGGCCTTTGACGCCCACCTCATAGGAGACCAGTTCCTCCTCATCATAAGGGATAAGCTGCGCATTGGTGGTCACAACCCCAGTGAAGAAGCCGCCGCTTTTGGTGCCCTTTGATACGCTGGCGTAGAGAAGCGTCGCCTCATTGATGTTCCAGTTGAGGCCGACCTTCCAGTCCACGCTGGTGTCTTCGACGGTATCGTCAATGAACGCAAGGCGCACCGGACCAGCCCCCACTGGCGTCAAGCTCAGGAAGCTGGCTGGAAACTCGGTGGCCAGATCGTCGGTGAACACAACCGCATCCCGCTTTTCGTTCGATACGCGAGCGCCAGTGATCAGCGTGAGCCTTTCGCTTAGTTTCCACTCGAGATTGGCGAAGAAGGAGATGTTGGTTGAATCCAGGTCTCCAAGGCTGTCCGAGGTCGTATTGAGGAGATCCTGCAGGTCGCCGCGATACACCGTCGTCACCTTGTCATTCGTGAAAAAGGCTCCGAGTTGCCAAATCATGGTGTCCGTCTCACCGGCCAATCGCACCTCCTGGGAGATCTGTTCCACCTCGTCGGAGTTGTAGAAATCCAGGATTCTGGCCGGACTGGCATCGACGTCAGCGGTCCAGATGCGGTCAAAGTTGATGTAGCCGGTGATGGCCGTGAGTGTGCCGAAGGCGAGCTCGGAATCTATGCGGAGCGTTGATATGAATTGATCGAGGTTGTACGTAGGGTCTGCCCCGGATGCCACCTTGTAGATGTCACCGTCGGTATCGCTGAACCCGAGGAAGTTCGTGCAGGCGGGATTGCCCGGGCAATCGCTGGCGTAAGCGCTCGGCAAGGCCCCGAAGAACTCATAGGTGCCAAGCTCGCTCCTGGCTTCCTGGTTCTCGATCTTGAGAAGCACGCTGGTTCGCTCGGTTGGCTCCCACAGCAATTGGGCGCGGGCCATCCAGACGTCCCTTTCACCATCGTCATTGCCGGTTGTGGTGTTTTCCCAGAATCCCTCACCCTGATCGATGCCCTTGCCCGAGAGTCGCAGCGCCACACTATCCGAAAGAGGCACATTGACCATGCCTTCGACTTCCAGCAGATCGTAGTCGCCGGCACCGGCACTAAGCCGCGCACTCATTTCATCCAGGCGAGGCTTGGCGGTGACGATGTTGAGCGCTCCTGCCGTCGAGTTTCGACCATACAGGGTGCCTTGGGGGCCTTTGAGGACCTCCATTCTTTCCAGGTCAAAGAAGTCCGAACTGAGCAGCGCCAGCGAGCTCAACGACACCTCGTCGATATAGACGCCCACGGCCGGGTTGTTCGCCGCATTGAAGTCGTTCAGACCCACGCCGCGCACCGTGATGATGGGCATCAGCCCGGAGATGATTTCCTTGACATGGGCATTGGGGGTGAACAACTGGATGTCCTGAACGACATTGATCCGCCGATCGCGAATCTGCTGCTCATCCGCGACTGAGACGCTGATCCCGACATCCGTCAGGCTCTGCTGCCGCTTTTGCGCCGTGACGACAATTTCCTCCATTGGCACGAAGTTGCGCGCCGACTCTTCTTCAGCACCGAATGCCGGTGCTGCCAGAAAACCAGCAGCAATCGCCGCTACCCTGAACTTTTTCATGTGTCTCTCCTCCTAAGTGATTCCGCTCCCATTCACCGGCTAGTCCCCCACCAAGCGAAGGACCCGCTCGCCGAGGTCCTCCGGTACTGCCGCGCTGGTCAGCGGAAGTCCCGTGATCGACTCCAATGACGCAAAAAAAAGCGATCGCGCTTCCACCACGCTGGGCCCAGACTCAAAGACCTCGTTAGTCAGGAGGCCGATCATGGTTGCAAAGGCGAGCTGTGCAGCAGAACTCGGCGTGAGATTTGCAGCCAGCGTCAATTTGGACAGTTGATCCTCGAACTCCCGCAGGATGCGCTGGTCCGCCTCCGCCTTGATCCTGGACATCCGCTCCGAATGGAACACGGCAACGTTCATTTCCAACAACACCAAAAGGGTTTCCTTCCAATGCCGATTCTCGCTGAACGCCAAGTACCCGAACTGTTGAAACCAGACGATGGGGCTTGACCGGTCCAGCAGGTAAACCCGAAAAGCGAATTCGTCACACAATTCCGCAAACCGGTAGGCCAGCATGTCCTCCTTGTTGGGGAAGTAATATCGAACATGGCTGGGGACGAGATCCGCCTTCGCGGCGATGTCGTTCAGCTTGGTAGCAGCCCATCCCTTCTCCACAATGCACTGCTG
>CAZRBP010000254.1:0-3949 GCA_964598305.1 uncultured Pseudomonadales bacterium
CCCCCACCGCGCTGGCCGCCATTACCTTTGGCGCCTATCTCGGCTCGGTGGTGCCTATGCTGCCGCCGGAAGCGAGCGCCACCGTCCTCGTCATTGCCCTGACCGCGGCCCACATGGGCACGAGGCGCGGTAGCGGCGGTGTGCAGCGTTGGTTCACGGGCTTGAAGATCGCGCTGATCCTGGGCTTTTGCGGTGCGGTCTGGTTGGCGGTCGATGCCGGACAGCCGGTCGCCTTCAGGCCGGTGGCCGGCGACGGTGGCCTGCTGCTCGGCGGCGCCTTCGCGGTGGCCCTGATCTACGTCAACTACGCTTACACGGGCTGGAACGCGGCCACCTACCTCACCAGCGAAGTGGCGAATCCGCAACGCAGCCTGCCCCGGGCCCTAGCTTTGGGGACGGGCTTGGTCGCTGGCTTGTATTTGCTGCTCAACTTCACCTTTCTCTACGCTGCGCCCATCGACGCCATGACCGGCAAGCTGGAAATCGGCTACGTCGTCGCCGAGGCATCCTTCGGCGGGGCCGGCGCGAAGCTCATGGGCGTGGTACTGGCGGCGCTGTTGATCTCCACCGTCAGCGCCATGATTCTGGCCGGACCCCGGGTGATGCAGGTCATCGGCGAGGACTTTCCGGCGTTCCGGGTGTTGGCCCGCACCAATCGCGACGGCCTGCCGACGGTGGCGATTGCCGCCCAGTCGCTGATGGCCTTGGCGTTCATCTGGACCGCTTCCTTCGAGTCCATCCTAGTGTTCGCCGGATTCAGCTTGGGGCTATCGACGCTCATCACGGTGGCCGGCGTGTTCGTGTTGCGCTGGCGCCGTCCGGGCTTGGCGCGGCCGTACCGGGTCACCGGCTATCCGCTGCCGCCCTTGGCCTATCTCGCCATCACCGGCTGGACCCTGTTTTACATCTTGAGCGATCGCCCCCAGGAAGCGGGATTGAGCTTGGCGTTGATCGTGGCTGGGTTCGCTTTCTATTGGCTGTCCAATCGTGTAAAAAAGCCGTCCCTGCAGAGTTCGCGGGAACGGCAGCGGCAAGGGAGAGAGCATGGCGGAGTTGGATGAGTTCAGGGCCGAGACGCGGGCGTGGCTGGCGGAAAACTGCCCAGCGGGCGCCCGTGGACCCGGGCTGATACCCAGCGGCAGCACCAAGATCAAGATTCGCGACCGGGACACGCTGCTCTGGCTCGACCGCATGATCGAAAAGGGTTGGACGGTGCCCGATTGGCCCCGGGAATACGGCGGCGGCGGCCTCGACAAGGAGGAGTTCCTCATCCTGGTTGAGGAAATGAGCCGCATTCGAGCCCGTCCGGCCCTGTCTGGATTCGGCACCAGCATGATCGGCCCCACCCTGTTGGAGTTCGGCACCGAGCAGCAGAAGCAGACCCATCTGCCGCGCATCGCCCAAGCGCAAGTGGAATGGTGCCAAGGCTACAGCGAACCGGGTTCGGGCAGCGACTTGGCGAGCCTGCGCACCCGCGCCGAGGACGCCGGGGACCACTACGTCATCAACGGACAGAAAATCTGGACCTCCGGTGCGCACTTGGCGGATTGGATGTTCATCCTGGTGCGCACCGGCCCGGATGTGCCCAAGCACGACGGCATCAGCTTCATGCTGCTGCCCATGGACCAGCCCGGCGTCACCGTTAAGCCCATCCAGCTGATTTCCGGCGAGTCGCCTTTTAACGAAACCTTCTTCGACAACGCCATTGCCAGCAAGGACGATTTGGTGGGCGGGCTCAACAAGGGCTGGACGGTTGGTAAGCGCTTACTTCAGCATGAGCGATCCGGCATGCAGGCGCTGGTGCGCGCCGCCACCGACGACGGCGGGCTGGAAACCAGCCTGACCGATATTGCCAAGGCCTCCTTGGGCGAGGCCGAAGGCAAGATAGCCGACCCCACCTACCGAGCCCAAGTGACCGCCTTCGAAATGAACGCCCATGCGCTCCGCTTGGCGCAGCGGCGGGCGGTGGAGGAGTCCGAGGGCGGCACGCCCGGACCGGTGACCTCGATCTTCAAGATGTATGGCAGCGAGCTGCAGCAGGAACGCAACGACTTGGCGACCCGGCTCGGCGGCTACCGCGGCTTCGGCGCCGACCGCAACGCGTTCACCGCCGAAGAGCTGGAGAACACGCGCCAATGGCTGGCCTTCCGGGCCGCATCCATCTACAGCGGCAGCAACGAGATTCAGCGCAACATCATCGCCAAGCGGGTGCTCGGCCTGCCGGACTAGGATTGCCGGACCAATATAGTGGGCGATGAAATCCCCCGCCGCCACTTCAACGCCGAGGACTTCAGCGTCTTCCGCTTTCGTCTCGACGACGAGACCCGCCTGCTCGCCGAGCAGTTCAGCCGCAACCGATTCAGCGAACGGGGTGACATCGCCGGCTTCGAACTCGAAGCCTGGCTGGTGGACGGCAACGGCGACCCGCTGCCGGAGAACGAACGCTTCCTGAACCATCTCAACAACCCCTTGGTGGTGCCGGAACTGGCCAACTACAACGTGGAGTTGAACGGCAGCCCCACGGCGCTGTCGGGACGCGCCTTCTCGCGCCTGCACGATGAACTCTCCGCCACCTGGCAGGCTTGCCAAGCCGCCGCCGATGATCTCGGCTGCCAGCTGGTGACCATTGGCATCCTGCCCACCATCAAGGACGCCATGCTCAACTCCGCGCACATGTCGCACATGGTGCGCTACCAAGCCCTCAACGACCGGGTGATGGCGCTGCGCGACGGCAAGCCCTTGGAGGTGCGCATCGAGGGTGAGGATGCGCTGGCCATGCAGCACTCCGACGTGATGCTGGAGGCCGCCACCACTTCGTTTCAAATTCACCTGCAATGCAAGCCGGACAACGCCGTGCGCGACTTCAATGCCGCCATGGCCGTCTCCGCGCCCATGGTGGCGGCCTGCGCCAACTCGCCGTCGCTGTTCGGGCACCGGCTGTGGGCGGAGACCCGCATTCCCCTCTTCGAGCAGGCGGTGGACATCGGCGCCCACTATCCGCAGCGGGTGGATTTTGGGGCTGGATTTGCCGAGGAGTCCCTGTTTGAGATCTTTGAAGCCAACCAACAGCAGCACCCCATCCTGATTCCCGCCGTGGCCGATGCCGCGCCGGGCAAGTTTGCCCATGTGCGCTTTCACAACGGCACCATTTGGCGCTGGAACCGTCCCCTCATCGGCTTCGACCATGACGGCCAAGTGCATCTTCGAATCGAGCATCGCTCGGTTTCCGCCGGGCCGACCATCCGCGATTGCGTTGCCAACGCAGCGCTGTTCTTTGGCTTGGTGCGGGGCCTCGGCTTGCAGGATGAAGCCATTGAGAACCAATTGAGCTTCGAGACCGTGCGCGCCAACTTCTATACGGCCGCCCGTGATGGCATCGGCGCCGAGTTGGTCTGGCGAAACGGGCCGCTGAGCGCTCGGGCGCTGCTGCTCGATGAGCTGCTGCCCTTGGCCCGGCGGGGCCTTGCCCACTACGGCATACCGGAAGCGGAGATCGATGAGCATCTGGGGTTGGTGGAGACGCGCGTTGAGTCCGGCCAAAACGGCGCGGAGTGGCAGCAGCGCTGGGTGCGGGCCCACGGCATGGACGCCAACCAATTGGTCATGGCCTACTTGGAACGCCAAAACCAAGGCGAGCCGGTTCATACCTGGACCACATGACCGCCGCTACCGCCTTGCGACGCATCGAAGGCCTGCCGCCCGGCCTGCTCGATGTAGAGGCGCCGGCCCTGAATGACTGGCTCGGCGCGCCCACCCTGCTGCGGCTCAAAGGGCGCGAGCGCACCCCCATACTCATCAGCGTGTTGCTGCACGGCAACGAAACCAGCGGTTGGGATGGCCTGCGGCAGGTGCTCCGCCGCCATGCCGCTGCCTTGCCCCGCGACCTGCTGATCCTGATCGGCAATGTGGAAGCCGCCGCCGCCGGGGTGCGAACCTTGCCGGACCAAGC
>CAZRBP010000255.1:0-3930 GCA_964598305.1 uncultured Pseudomonadales bacterium
CTGCTTTTGCGGGGTTGCCCAAATGTTGCGAATCGCTCAGGATGCGCTTACTTTTGACGATGTATTGCTGCTCCCTGCCCATTCCCAGCTCCTTCCTTCCGACGTTGACTTGAAGACCCGCTTAACGCGGGAGATCGACCTCAACATTCCGCTCGTCTCCTCCGCCATGGACACCGTGACCGAGGCGCGGCTGGCCATCGCCATCGCCCAGGAGGGGGGCATCGGCGTGGTGCACAAGAACATGAGCATCGAGGCCCAGGCCCATGAGGTGCGGGCGGTGAAGAAGTTCGAGACCGGCATCATTCGCGACCCCATCACCATCACGCCGGACAGCACGGTGGCCGATCTCATCGCCCTGACCCAGGACAACCGCATCTCCGGCGTGCCAGTGGTGGAGGGCGACCGGCTGGTGGGCATCGTCACCGCCCGGGACGTGCGCTTTGAGAAGCGGCTCGATGCGAAGGTGCGGCAGGTGATGACCCCCAAGGAGCGGCTGGTCACTGCCCCGGAGAACGCCAGCTTCAACGAAATCACCAAGCTGCTGCACCGGCATCGCATCGAGAAGGTGCTGCTGGTCAACGACGCCTTTAACTTGAAGGGCATGGTCACGGTCAAGGACATCCACAAGTCCCAAGCCTATCCCAATGCCTGCAAGGACGAGGCGGGCCAACTGCGGGTCGGAGCCGGGGTGGGCACCGCGCCGGACACCGACGATCGGGTCGCTGCGCTCATTGAGGCGGGCGCCGACGTGATTGTCGTCGATACCGCCCACGGCCACGCGCAGACGGTTCTCGATCGGGTCAGCCTCATCAAGCAGCGCTATCCGAAGATGCAGGTGATCGGCGGCAACGTGGCCACCCGGGAGGGGGCGGCGGCCTTGGCGGCGGCGGGGGCGGATGCCATCAAGGTGGGCATTGGCCCCGGCTCGATCTGCACCACGCGCGTGGTGGCCGGCATCGGCGTGCCGCAGATCACGGCGGTTTCCGAAGCGGTGGCGGCGGCCAGCGAAGTGGACGTGCCGGTGATCGCGGACGGCGGCATTCGCTACTCCGGAGACCTGGCCAAGGCGATTGCCGCGGGTGCGAGTTCGGTGATGGTAGGCAGCCTGCTCGCCGGCACGGATGAGGCCCCCGGCGAGGTGGAGCTCTACCAGGGCCGGACCTACAAGTCCTACCGGGGCATGGGTTCCATGGGCGCGATGGGCGAGCGCCACGGCTCCAGCGATCGCTATTTCCAGGAAGTGGAGGGCGATGGCCGCAAGCTGGTGCCGGAGGGCATTGAAGGCCGAGTCCCCTACCGTGGGCCGGTCGGGCCGATCATTCATCAGTTGATCGGCGGCTTGCAGGCCTCCATGGGCTACACGGGCTCCGCCGACATCGAAACCATGCGCGCCAGCCCGGAGTTCGTCCGCATCAGCGCTGCGAGCGTGGCCGAGAGCCATGTTCACGACGTGACGATCACTAAAGAAGCGCCGAATTACCCTCTCCGTTGAAGCGAACTGATGTCAGCGCCCCTGCAAGCCGTTGAGCCGGCGGCGGCCGGACACCTCCGGGACGATCGGCTGCTCATTGTCGATTTCGGTTCGCAATACACCCAACTCATCGCCCGGCGGGTGCGCGAGGCGGGGGTTTATTCAGAAATCCTCTCCTACAACGCGGGCATCGAGGCCATTGCCGCCTTCGGCGCCCGGGGCATCATCCTGTCCGGCGGGCCGGAGTCGGTCACACAAGCCGCGGCACCGCCCATCCCCGATGGCCTGTTCGATCTCGGTGTGCCGGTGCTCGGCATTTGCTATGGCATGCAGGCCATGGCCCGGCACTTCGGCGGCCAGGTGGCGGCGTCCGCCAAGCGGGAGTTTGGCCCGGCGGAGATCTGTGTGCGAGGCCCCTCGCGGCTGCTGTCGGCGCTTGAACTCAACGCGCAAGGCGGCCTGCCGGTCTGGATGAGCCACGGCGACAAGGTGGTGTCGGCGCCAGCGGGCTTTCGGGTCACCGCATCGACGGACAGCGCCCCGGTGGCCGCCATGGAGCATGAGCAGGCGCCTTGGTACGGCCTGCAGTTCCATCCCGAAGTCACCCACACCGATCAGGGCGAGGCCATATACCGCCACTTCGTTCAGGGCGTCTGCGGTTGCGACGGCGCTTGGACGGCGGACAACATCATCGATGACGCCATCGAACGGGTGCGGCGGCAGGTCGGGGGCGACAAGGTGGTGCTTGGCCTGTCGGGCGGCGTGGATTCCAGCGTGGTGGCCGCGCTGCTGGCCCGAGCCATCGGCGATCAGCTCACTTGCGTATTCGTTGACAACGGCCTGCTGCGCAAGAACGAGCGGGCGGAGGTGGAGGCCGCGTTTGCACCCCCCGCCGCCCCCTCCAACGCGCCGAACCTCAACTTGATCACCGTGGATGCCCGCCGGGAGTTCTACGCCCGCTTGGATGGAGTCGATGAGCCCGAGGCCAAGCGGCGGGCCATCGGCGAGACCTTCATCGACGTCTTTGAACGGGTGGCCAACGAGATTGAAGGCGTCTCCTGGCTCGCCCAGGGCACCATCTACCCCGACGTGATCGAATCCGCCGCCAGCGCCCATGGCAATGCCCATGTGATCAAGTCCCACCACAACGTCGGTGGGCTGCCGGCGCGTATGGCGCTGAAGCTGGTCGAACCCCTGCGCGAGCTGTTCAAGGACGAAGTGCGCGCCGTGGGCGCCCGGCTTGGCTTGCCGGACAGCCTGATCAACCGCCACCCGTTTCCCGGGCCGGGGCTGGCGGTGCGCGTGCTCGGCGAAGTGAAGCCCCACTACGCGGAGGTGCTGCGGGAGGCGGACGCCATCTTCCTTGAGGCGTTGCGCGACGCTGGCCTCTACGATCAGGTGAGCCAAGCGTTCGCCGTTTACTTGCCGGTGAAGTCCGTCGGCGTGGTCGGCGACGCCCGCCGCTACGAACACGTCATCGCACTGCGGGCGGTGGAGACGGTGGACTTCATGACCGCGCGTTGGGCGAGGCTGCCCTATGACCTCCTGGAGCAGGTCTCGGCCCGGATCATCAACGAGCTGCCGCAGGTCTCCCGGGTGGTGTACGACATTTCCAGCAAACCGCCGGCGACCATCGAGTGGGAATAGCCGAAACGGACCTCGCTTGGATGGGAGAAGCCCTCGAACTAGCCCAGTGCGCCGCGAGCCAGGGCGAGGTGCCGGTCGGGGCCGTAGTCGTGGACCCGGTGGACAACGCCTTGCTCGGGCGCGGCCGCAACCGGGTGATCGAGGACAGCGACCCGACCGCCCACGCGGAGATCGTGGCCTTGCGCGATGCCGGGGCGAGGAGGGGCAACTACCGCCTGCCGGGCGCCACCCTGTACGTCACCGTGGAGCCCTGCACCATGTGCGCAGGCGCACTGGTCCATGCCCGCATCGAGCGGCTGGTGTTCGGCGCACCGGAGCCCAAGGCTGGGGCGGTCGTAAGCCAGGCGCGGGTGCTGGACAACCCAGCCCACAACCATCGGGTGGCGGTCAGCGGCGGCGTCATGGCGGCGGAGTGCAGCGGCCTAATGCGCGCCTTCTTTGCGGAGCGGCGTTCAAACCTCGTAAATTCGGAGTCGGACTCCTAAAATGCAAGGTATGTTGCGGCAGCGCGAGCGGGTGCGCGGGCTGGAGTGCCAGCCATGACGGAAGTATTGGCGCTGCCGGGGCCGCCCGCCCTGTCCGAATTTGGGTTGCGCAAGCTTCGGGCGCCGTTGGAGCTAGATGCCTTGTATGCGGAGTACGTGCACGTCCTGCATCTTGCTGAGCCACTCGACGCCGCTGAGCTCACGCGGGCGCAAAGCTTGTTGCAATACGGTCCGCAGCGGGGCCTCCCGGCATCCTTGGCGTCTCGATCGGATGCCGTGCGGGTCGCCACCGTCATGCCGCGAGCGGGGCTGATTTCGCCTTGGTCG
>CAZRBP010000256.1:0-3893 GCA_964598305.1 uncultured Pseudomonadales bacterium
TGCGCCCGCAATTCCTGCCCGAAGGCGTCTTCGCCCACGCAGCCCACCAAGGTCGTGGCGGCGCCAAGCTTGGCCGCTGCAACCGCCTGGTTGGCACCCTTGCCCCCCGGATGCAGGGCAAAGCCCCCGCCCGGCATGGTTTCGCCGGGCTGCGGCAGCCGAGGCACCGTGGCCACTAGGTCCATGTTCACCGAGCCAGCGACGAGGACTTGATTGAGGGCCGACATCAGGAAAGAGAATTGGAATAGGACTCAAGTTGCTGGTCAAAGGCTAAAATCTTGACGGACCGCCCAAGCCGCTGAAGCTCCTTTGCAAGGTCGATGATGGAGATATCCGCAAAGGAGTAGCCGGAACCGGACGATTCCAAGAAGCGCTCGGCCAGCCGCATGACATCCTGCAAACGGAACAAGATTTCCGACTCAACAGTAGCAATCGTCCATGGCCATTCGCGATCGATTGCGGTTCTGATGTCGTCGCGGAGCCTTTCGCTAAGTTTCCGGCGCCGGGTTCCATCGCTCACGCGCGTGATATGACCAGCGAATTCGAACAACACCGGAACGGTAACGAATAGTTCGGACCCAGCATCGCTGAATTCGCCGGTTTCTCTATGGACACGTGGCGTGCGCTCTTTCGTGAAGTGGCCGGGCACTCGATAGAGTTCGAGCAACCATGACGTGTCGAGAATCGCTACGCCGCTCAAGACAGCGACGCGAGCCACGCCCGCGTTTCCTTGGCGCGTTTTTTTGCAAAGTCCGGCGCAAGATGCCGATCAAGCGCACCGCGGGTCACGAAGTCGCCCAACCCGCCGCGCAGGCCAATGGTGGCGGCAATGTCCATGTCGCCAAGCTTGGTTGTCTGCGACCCTCCGCCAGAAGCGTCGCCGTGACAGATGATGACGCCACTCATCTGCGGCTGATCCAATGCGTCCATGAACGCTGGATTGTGCGTCGTGACCAGCACATTGAGTTTACGGCGGCTGGCCGATTCAGAGAGCATCCCGACGAGGAGCTTGGCGCGGCTTGGGTGGAGGCCGTTGTCGAATTCCTCAATAACGATGCGCGAGCGTTCTGGAACCGTTTCCAGCGCGGTGACAATGGCGAGCATCCGTAGGGTGCCGTCGGACAGGAGGCGTGCGTCCACAATTTTTCTGCCGTCGGGAGACCTATCTTCACCAAGCGTAAAACCCGCCATGACGTCCCCGAGGGAGGTCTCCTCGAACCCGATCCCTGTAAACGGCTCCTCTGGAATCTGCTGTATGATCTCCGTTATGCGCTGCAACGCGGAATTCGATTCCTGTTCGAATTCGCTCAGCGCAAACAAGACTGCCGACAGGTTGGCGCCGCTGCGCAGAAGCTGGGGCTCGAATTCGATGCGTGCGTATTCCCGCATCGCCTTGGGCTGCGGGTCGAAGACGTATGCCTTGTGCAGGTAACCTCTAACAAGTTTGACGGTACGTAACGACTCTCCAAATCGAGACGCCTTCGACTGGCTAGTGCTGATGACTTCTTCATAGCGAGAGAGTACGGAGCGGGATGCCGAAAGGGCACAAGTCGGATTACGGCCGGGCGAGAAGTTGTCGTACTTGATACTCATCAGGTCGCCCTTGGCGTTCTCCGCATCGAAAAGTAGGCGATCTCCGAGCTTTAACTTCTCCGCGGCAAACCGAACGTCAGTCTTTCCACGCGTAGCGACTTCGATGGAATAGTCCACGGATTTTCCACCAACTCTGGCTCCAGTGAATCGTAGCCCGAACCTGCTGCTGCCAAAACGAACGCAAGAACGCAGCCCACCGCGCACCTCGAAGGATCCGCCGCGACCAACATCCGTGATCTCGTTGAAAGGCACACCCCGCGCAAGGGCAGCCAAGAGTTCAACACCTTCGATAAGATTGGTCTTGCCCGATCCGTTCCTGCCGAGCAATACGGTCAACGGCTCGAATAGATCGAGTTCAGCGCGGGCGAAGTTCTTGAAGTCCGTCAGGCAATGCATGATGTAACCCGGATGCTGAAACAAAGCTGGTGGCAGGGGTTCAAGGGTGCCTCAGCCTAGGCAGCTAGGCAAGGACAAGCGCAGCCAGCAACAACCATCCGCTTCTTGGCGCCGGGTGATGCGCTCCCGGTACTGGCCCTCGCGCGCCAACCAAAACCCGGTGCCAGCACCAAGCACCCGTTGGAGAAGCATGGCCGTTTCCTCAGTCAGGGCCACCTTACCCTTGACCAGCCTGTTGACGTGTTTGAGCGAGTAGCCCATGCGCTTTGCCAATTCCGTCCGCGTCCAGTTTCTCTCTTCAATTAGGTCGAGAATGGTGTCCCCAGGCGGGGAGTTCCAATCGGGTACAAAGGGCGGATTCGATTCAGCCATGATAGCCTTCCATGAATTCGTTGAAAGAAGCGTAGCACAGCGCAACCTTAGCCTAAGGTGGCAACCCCGCCACTGTCCAAAACCACAATCCAAAGGAGTCACTCCATGTCCGATCTCGTCGTCTATGGCGCCCCCCTCTCGCCCTTCGTGCGCAAGGTGCAGGCTGCGCTGCACGAAAAGGGCCTCGACTACGACCTCGAACCCGTCAACATCATGCCGATGCCCGATTGGTTCGTGGACATCAGCCCGGCCCGGCGCATCCCGGTGCTGCGCTACCGTCCCGAGGGCGAGCAGGGCATTGCCGGCACCATCCCCGATTCCTCCGCCATCTGCGCATTCATCGAGCGGTTGGCGCCGCAACCGCGGTTGTATCCGGAGGATCCGTTCGCACACGGCCGGGCCCTGTGGCTGGAGGAATACGCCGATTCCGAAGTGGCCAGCAGCATCGGCCTGGGCCTGTTCCGCCCCATCATGTTCCCGCGATTTCAAGGCAAGGAATCCGACCTCGACACCGCGCGGGAGACTTGGAACAACAAGCTGCCCCGCCATTTCGACTACCTGGAGTCGGTCCTGGACGGCGGCAGCCGTTTCGTCGGCGGCGAGTTGTCCATCGCCGACATCGCCGTCGCAACGCAGCTCGCGCAACTGGATCTGGTGGTGGGTCCGCCGGACGCCGCCCGTTGGCCCGCTCTGGCGGCTCATCTGGACGAGATCAAGACGCGGCCCGGCTTCGTGGCCAACTTGCAGGCCTGCGCCAACATGTTGAAGCGCATCCTGCCGGAGAAGGTCGATCTTTCGCCAGCCGCCTGACGGCCTACCGAGGTTTCCCGACGGGATGCGCAAGGCCGGACCTAAGGACCGGGCACGACGGCTGCTGGCCGCCTGCACCGCCGTGCTGATTCCCCTCGCGCAGGCGGACTGCGTGGAAGTCATCGCCCACCGGGGCGCTTCCGGCTACGCGCCGGAACACACCCTCGCGGCTTACGCCTTGGCCTACGGCCAGGGAGCGCCATGGATCGAGCCGGATCTGGTGTTGAGTGCTGATGGCGTGCCCGTCGCTCTGCACGACCTGACGCTGGACCGGACCACCAACGTGGCGGAGGTGTTTGCCGGACGGGCGCGCGGGGATGGCCTGCACTACGCCGCGGACTTCACCGCTGCGGAACTGCAGCGGCTGGCAACGGTCGAGCGTCGGGCCGGGCGGTTCCCCTACGCCGCATTGCGGATTCCAACGCTCAAGGAAGCGCTCGATCTGATCGACGGCCTCAACCAAACCACCGGACGGCAGGTGGGAATCATCCCGGAGTTGAAGCAGCCAGCCAAGCAGCCGGGATTGGCCGAGGCCGCGCTCAAGGTCTTGGCCGGCTACGACCTGCCGGTGCGCATTCAATCCTTCGACGCCGAGGCCTTGGCGGCGCTCGACACCGCGCATCCGCGGGTGCTGCTGGTCCGGCAGAAGGCTCAACTCACGCCCCAGGGCTTGGACGGCATCAGCCGCTGGGCCAGCGGCATCGGCCTGCCCAAGGCTGTTA
>CAZRBP010000257.1:0-2212 GCA_964598305.1 uncultured Pseudomonadales bacterium
CAACGCAGGCGGTGCTGGCGACGGGCAATGCGGGCAAGCTGCGGGAGATGGCGGCGCTGCTGGCCCCCATCGGATTCCAGCTCAGGGCTCAGGGCGAACTCGGCATCGCCGCGGCGGCCGAAACCGCAGTGACCTTCGTTGAAAACGCCTTGCAAAAGGCCCGCCACGCCAGCCGCGCCGCCCGGCTGCCCGCCATCGCCGACGATTCGGGCTTGGTGGTGCCCGCCTTGGGCGGCGCGCCCGGGGTGCGCTCCGCGCGCTATGCCGGCGACGACGCCACGGATGCGCAGAACAACCGGAAGCTGATCGGCGCGCTGACGGGCATCGAGGATCGCAGCGCCTGGTTTTTCTGCGCCCTGGTCTTCATCGAGCGCCCGGAGGACCCCGCTCCGCTGCTGGCCACCGGGCTCTGGCGGGGGCAAATCATCGACCAGCCGAGAGGCGAGGGCGGCTTCGGCTACGACCCCCACTTCCTGGTTCCCCACCTCGGCCGCACCTCGGCGGAGCTTGCCCCGGAAGAGAAAAACGCCCTAAGCCATCGCGGCCAAGCGGTCGCGGCCTTGCTGCAACGGCTGCGCGAGCGTAGCGAGGGGCCATGAGCCCGCTGCCGGGCCCCGGCCTGTACGTGCATTTTCCCTGGTGCGTTAAGAAGTGCCCCTATTGCGATTTCAACTCCCATCCCCTGGACGGGGATCTGGACGAGAACGGCTACGTGGAGGCGCTCACCAGCGATTTTGCGGCCAATGCCGGGGATCTGCGCTTTGCCACCGCCTTCCTGGGCGGCGGCACGCCGAGCCTGTTTTCCGCCGCCGCCATCCGCGCCTTGCTCGACCGGGTGCGGCCGAGCCTAGCCGAGGACGCCGAAGTCACCATGGAGGCCAATCCCGGGGCGGTGGAGCACGGAGCCTTCGGCGCCTACCGGCAGGCCGGCGTCAACCGGCTCTCCATAGGCGCCCAGTCCTTCTCCGCCGCCATGCTCGCCCGCTTGGGCCGCATCCACGGGCCGGATGAGACCGAACGGGCCGTCGCCGAAGCCCGCGCCGGCGGCTTCGACAACATCAACCTGGATGTGATGTACGGCTTGCCGGAGCAGCGACCCGAGGATGCCGTGGCCGACCTCGAGCGGGCGGTGGCGCTCGAACCCGACCACCTAAGCTGGTATCAACTGACCATCGAGCCGAAGACCGCCTTCGCCCGCCATCCGCCGCCCACGCCGGACGAGGGCGCCATTGCCGCCATGGAGGATGCGGGCCGCGCCCTGCTGGCGAGCGCCGGCTATCGACGCTACGAGATTTCCGCTTACGCCCGGCCCGGCGCCGAGTGCCGACACAACCTGGTGTACTGGACCTTCGGCGATTACCTGGGCATTGGCGCCGGAGCGGCCGGGAAACACCGCCGCGGCGGCGAAACGGTTCGCACCAGCAAGCCCCGGCAGCCGCGCTTGTACCTCAAAAGCCCCGGCGCTGTGTCGGCGGCGCCGGTGCCGAACCGGGAACTGCCGGGCGAATTCATGATGAACGCACTGCGCTTGGTGGCGGGCGTTGATCGGCGGGCCTTCCCCGAACGTTGCGGCCTGCCTTGGTCGGCCGTTGCGCCCACTTGGGCGCGCACCACAGCGCTGGGCCTGACGGAGCCGAACCGCATCCGCGCCACCGCCTTGGGGCTTCAGCACCTCGACCGCCTCGTTCAGTTCTTCCTCTGATAGGCGAGATCCTGGATTCGGTGGCCCAAGCGCCGGCCCCGGTCCTCAAAGCGGGTGGCCGGCCGTTGGCCGGTTGGCGCGGCCACTGATAGCGACGGTTCCGCCGCCAGCACCTCCCTCATCCACTGCGCGTATTCCGGCCAATCCGTGGCCAGCAGCAGCCGCCCGCCGGGACGCAGCCGGGAGGCCAGCAGCCGGGCGAAGCCGGGTTGGATCAGGCGGCGCTTGTGGTGGCGTTTCTTCGGCCAAGGATCCGGGAACAGGATGCGCGCCTCATCGAGGCTGCCCGCCTCGAACTTGCTGTCGAGCAGCAGCGCCGCATCCCCTTCGAGCAGGCGCAGATTGGTCAGCCCCAAGCGTTCGATGCCGGCCAGCAAGGCGCCAATGCCGGGCCGGTAGATCTCGATGCCGACGATGTTCAGGCCCGGTTGGCGCGTGGCCCAGTCCAGGGTGGCCTGCCCCATGCCGAAGCCGATCTCGACGCCGAGCGGCGCGCTGCGCCCGAACACG
>CAZRBP010000257.1:2312-3845 GCA_964598305.1 uncultured Pseudomonadales bacterium
TGGGGAGGCTAAGCGGCCGCCAGTTCGCGTTCGTCGGCCGCCTCGTCGATGGCCACCGCGGCCTTCAGCTTCTTGAGGGCGTTCTTCTCCAACTGGCGAATGCGCTCGGCGGAGACGCCGTAGCGTTCGGCCAAGTCCATGAGGGTGGTCTTGTCCTCATCCAGCCAGCGCGCCTGGATGATGTCCCGGCTGCGCTCGTCCAGGTTGGCGATGGCCTGGCCGAGCCGGGCGCGGGAGATGTCCAGCCAATCCTCGCTGGCCACCAGGTCGGCGGGGTCGGCGTTGCTGGCTGGCAGGTAGTGGGCCGGGGCGCTGCTGGCATCGTCGTCTGAATCCACGCCGTCGAAGGCGACATCCATCCCCGCCAGCCGGCTTTCCATGCGCGAGACCTCCGCCTCGGGCACACCCAACTCGTCGGCCACCGCCTTGGTTTCCGCCGGATTGAGCCACGCCAGGCGCTTCTTGGCGCTGCGCAGGTTGAAGAACAGCTTGCGTTGGGCCTTGGTGGTGGCCACCTTGACGATGCGCCAGTTGCGCAGGATGTACTCGTGCATTTCGGCCTTGATCCAATGCACGGCGAAGGACACCAGCCGCACGCCCACCTCCGGGTTGAACCGCTTGACCGCCTTCATCAACCCCACGTTGCCTTCCTGGATCAGGTCCGCCTGGGGCAGCCCGTAGCCTTGGTAGGTGCGGGCCAAGTGAACCACGAAGCGCAGATGGCAGAGCACCAGTTGGCGGGCGGCTTCAAGGTCGTTGTCGTAATAGAAACGCTCGGCCAACGCCTTTTCCTCCTCCGGGGAGAGGATGGGGAAGGCGCTGATGGTCTGCACGTAGCCGTCCAAGTCCGCTCCGGGGGAGAGACTTTGCAGCGAGAGTACGTTGGTTGACATGGTTTCGCGTTCCGACATCGCCTTGTTATGCCCGATTAACGTGGCAAAGGGCATTCTACACCCATTGCCGTCCCGAGGTTAGACCCCCTGCAGGCGTCCGGGTTCACCGCCGGCCCCTTCTTCATGGGGGCAGCGCTGCGGATTTCAACCCCTGTCGGGCTGCCCTAAGGCCTCGCGAACTGCCGGATGCACGAAATTGGTGATGTCGCCGCCGAGCGAGGCGATTTCGCGCACCAGGGTGGAGGAGATGAACGAGCACTCCTTGGAGGTGGGCAGAAAGACGTATTCGATCTCCGGGTCCAGGGACTGGTTCATTTCCGCCATCTGGAACTCGTAGTCGAAGTCGGTGACGGTGCGCAGGCCGCGCAGGATGAAGGTGGTGTTGCGGGAGCGCACGTAGTCAACCAGCAGGCTGTTGAAGCCCTCCACCGAAACCCGGTCGCCGAATTCCGCCAGCACGGTGCGGCACAGCGCGATTCGATCCCGGAGGTAGTCGTCCGGATCCTTCTGCGCCGAAGTGCCGATGGCGAGAATCACCTTGTCAAACAGATTCAACGCCCGCTTCACCAAGTCGGTATGCCCATTGGTGATCGGATTGAAGGAGCCGGGATAAACGACAATCGACATGGTGCGCCTTTCC
>CAZRBP010000258.1:0-3831 GCA_964598305.1 uncultured Pseudomonadales bacterium
CACCCCCCTCGCCTATCTGGCGGACAAGACCGAACGCATCAAACTCGCCACCGGCATCATGCAGGTCACCGCGCGCACGCCAGCCATGACCGCCATGACGGCACTCACCCTGCATGACCTCACCGGCGGCCGTTTCGTGCTCGGCTTGGGCGCGAGCGGCCCGCAGGTCGTGGAGGGCTTGCACGGGGTGCGCTACAGGATGCCGCTCACCCGCCTTAGGGAAACCGTGGACATCTGCCGCATGATTTTCGCCGGTGAGAAAGTCAGGTACGAAGGCAAAGTGTTCCAACTGCCGCTGCCGGACAGCGAAGGAAAGTCCATTGGCATCGCCCATGAACCGGCAGAAATTCGGATCTACCTGGCCACGCTAGGGCCCAATGCCCTGCGCTTCACCGGCGCATCGGCGAACGGATGGCTCGGCACGTCGTTTTCTCCCGACCATCCCGAAGCGCACATGGACTTCCTGCAAGCCGGAGCAGCGGACCGCGGCAGATCCCTCAATGAAGTTGATCTCTGCGTTTCCGTGCGCGTCGAGATCGGCGAGAACGTGGAGGAGATGATCGAGCGTCGCAAGTCGGGTGTCGCCTTCAACATGGGCGGCATGGGTTCCGCCACCACAAACTTCTACAACGACGCCTTCAAGCGCGCAGGTTATGAAGATGACGCCAGAGCCATCCAATCCCTGTGGTTGGAAGGCAAGCGCGATGAGGCCGCCAAACGAGTCCCCGACGCCATGGTGACGGAGTTTCAAGCACTCGGCACCCGAAAGATGGTGCAAGAGCGCCTGAGGAAGTACCGTGATGTCGGCGTAACCACACTGAAGCTGGGGCTCGACAGCGCGGGACCCATTGGTCCAAGGCGCTATGAGCTTCTGGAGAACATCGTCGATCTAGTGGAGGATCTATAGATGAAACTGTACATGGTGCCCCTTGCGCCAAATCCGACAAAAGTGATGCTCTACATCGCCGAACGCGAAGCGCTGGGTGTCCGCATGAACATCGAGCAAATCGTGGTAAACACGGTGAAAGGCCGCCACAAGGAGCCCGAGCATCTGGCCAGAAATCCGTTTGGGACGGTTCCCGCATTGGAGATGGACAACGGTGCCCACCTTGTCGAGTCACTGGCAATCATCGACTACCTGGAGCACAAGTTCCCCACCAACGGCCTGCTCCCAACCGATCCCGAGCGCTACGGGGTGGCGCGCGACGTCGAGCGCATCATCGATGTACGCCTCGCCGGCCCCATGGGGGCCTATGGCCATGCCGTCAATTCCCCGCTCGGCTATCCCAAGGATGAATCGAAGGCCGCGCAGATGGAGCAGGCCATGCAGGCGCCGTTGAGTTATCTGGAAAACCTGCTATCCGATGGACGCCCCCTGCTGCTTGGCGAGCAGGTGTCCGTTGCGGACTGCACGCTTCAAGCCTCACTGCAGTTTATGCGCTACATTGAAGTGGACATCTTCGGCGAACGCCCGCTGCTGCGGGCGTGGGACGAACGCCATAGAGCCCGGCCAGCCGCCCAGGCGGTGCTTAAGTGGTGAACCCGAGCCGCATGCAGCGTGAGGCGCTCCACCTGATCGAGGCCACTCTCCCCTCAGGCTAAGCCTGCGCACGACCGGTCGGTTTGCCCAATAGGTGGTCCGAGATGATGCGCAGCTGAATCTCGGAGGTTCCCTCAAAGATCTTGGTCAAGCGCGCGTCCCGCCAGTAGCGTTCGATGGCGTGCAGCTTGGTGTATCCGGCACCGCCGAATATCTGCAGGGCATCGGAAGTCACCCGCTCCGCCATTTCGCTGGCAAACCACTTGACCATCGATGCGTCCTTGTCCGAGCCTCGGCCCGCATCGATCTCACTGGCCACGTGGTACATCAACTGCCGGGCGGCCTCGATCTCGGAGGCCATGCGGGCCAGCTTGAAGCGCGTTTCCTGAAAGTCGGAAATGGGCTGTCCAAACTGCACACGCTCCTGGGAATAGGCCATGGCATCTTCCAGGGCTCCGCGGGCCAGTCCAATGGAGCGGGCAGCGGTATGCACACGCGGCACCGAGAGCGCCGCAAGCTGGCGCCCACGTCCGTCGGCACTCGGCGAAGAGGCCGACTCCTCGCCAGGAATGGGCCCCACAATGTTCTCCTTGGGCACTCGCACCCCTTCAAAGCGCAATTCCCAAGTTTTCCAGCCAAAGTAGCCGATTTTCGGTATCGGGTTGCCTGTGCAATTCTCCGGCAACTCACCGGCAGGCTTCTCCACCATGACGCTGCGGATGTTCCTGCCCTTTAGCCCCTCAATCCGGCACAGCACGTTGATGACGTTTGCGCCATCGGCGAACGTGCACCAGTACTTGTTGCCGGTAATCACCCACTCATCGCCGTCGCGCACCGCACGCGTCTTGATGCTGCCGTAGAGATCCGACCCCGCGTCCGGCTCCGACAAGGCGCCTGCATGCAGGTACTCGCCCACTGCGGCACGCTGAGTTAACTCCAGGCGCTTCTCAACTGGCCAATTGACCATGTGCATCATGTTCGCGGCGCGGGCGATGATGCTGGCGCAGCTCATCCAGCCCCGGGCAATCTCCTCGGTGATCAGGGCGTATTCGAACACGCCGAGGCCCAGACCGCCGTGCTCCTCGGGTATTCGAATGCCGAAATACCCCATCTCGCCCATCTTGCGGCGCAAGTCCATGGGAATGTCGCCTTGAACGGGGTCGAGCTCGTTGGCGACCGGCAGGATTTCCTTGGCCACGAAGTCGCGCGCGGACTCCTGCATCATCTGGCGTTCTTCCGTCAAGTGAACGCTTTCGCTCATGGTTGGTCCTCTGCCCTTGGGTGATCGCGACACGTTCATTAGAACATTTATTGATTGACAACCCAATAAATCGACGCATCATACGGACCTTCCGAATCAATAGTGCGGTAGTCATCGAAATGAGCGATTTCACGGACAAGTGCGTCATCGTCACCGGCGCTGCATCGGGGTTTGGCAAAGCCATGAGCGAGAAGTTCGCAGCCGCCGGCGCATCGGTTGTGGTTGCGGACATAGATCTCAACGGTGCCGAAGCGGTCGCCAACACCCTTCCCCGAGCCATAGCGGCGCAAATCGATGTGGCCGACGAAAGCCAGAATGCAAGCCTGGCCAACGCGGCGGTCGATGCCTACGGCAAGATCGACGTGGTCTGCGCCAACGCAGGCGTGCCGCACCGGGTCATCCGCGCCATCGAGATGGACACTGCGGAATTCGACCGCATGTTCGCAATCAACACACGCAGCGTGTTCCTAGCGGCCAAACATTGCGCACCGCATATGCCGGCAGGCAGCGCAATTGTCGCGACCTCCTCCATAGGCGCCAAACGGCCCCGGCCGGGGCTTGCGGCCTACTACGCCGCCAAGGGAGCTGTCATGACACTGACCCAGGCGCTGGCTGTTGAACTCGCGCCCGACATACGAGTCAACGCCGTCTGCCCGGTATCCTCGCCAACCGGATTCGACCTGAACGCAACGGGTGCTCCCCAGCTCTCCGAACAGGCCAATGCCCAGGTCATCGCCGGCATCCCCATGGGCCGCCGCGCCACGCCGGAAGACGTTGCCGACGCCACGTTCTTCCTCGCCTCGGACCAAGCCAAGTTCCTGACTGGCGTTTGCTTGGATGTTGACGGCGGACGGGCCATTCAGTAGGCCCGCATTGGCCACAGGGAGCAGGATGGAACAGTGAACGTCAGCGAGGCAGTTCAGGCACGACGCACGATTCGCGCCTTCAAGAAGGAGCCGGTGCCTGAAGAGGTTATCCGCGAGGTGCTCGAACTGGCGCGCCATGCGCCGTCCAACAGCAACACCCAGCC
>CAZRBP010000259.1:0-3819 GCA_964598305.1 uncultured Pseudomonadales bacterium
CAGCGGTAGCAGGTGATGCAGCGGTTCATCTCATGGCCGATGAAGGGGCCGAGGTCTTGGTTGCGGAAGGTGCGCTTGGTGCCCTCATAGCGGCGGCTGGTGTGCCCAGTCATCACCGTCATGTCCTGAAGATGGCATTCGCCGCCCTCTTCGCACACCGGACAATCGTGGGGATGGTTCTCCATCAGCCACTCGATGACCTGCTTGCGGAAGTCAGCGGCAAAATCCGCATTGATGGACACCCGCATGCCATCCTGCACGTTCACCATGCAGGCCATCTGCAGACGGCCGCGCTCATCGTCCGCATCGGCAAATTGAATGATGGCGCACAGCCGGCAGGAGCCCACCGAGCCCATGGCCGGATGCCAGCAGAAGTAAGGCAGTTCCAAGTGCTCGGACAGCACCGCCTGCAGCAGATTCTGGCCAGGCGTAAGCTCGTAGTCCTTGCCGTCTATATTGACGCGGGCCATATGGGCGTTAGTCCTCAGCGCTCAATTCTTCGGTCCAGCAACACAGCCCAACGGCCCCCAAAGGAGGCAGTTTCCATTGGTTCCGTGGGAGCGCGGCGGGAGGTGTAAAAAAACGCCGCAACGATACAGGCCAACGCGCATTGGAGCAAGGGTTTGTGCGGATTCAGAGCAGGCTCGACTCGTGGTCCTTCCAGAACGGCGCCCGCAATTCACGCTTGAGGATTTTGCCGGACCCGGTTTTCGGGATTTCCTCGACGAAGGACACCGAACGCGGCACCTTGTAGCCCGCTAGGTGCTCCCGGGCATAGGCGGCCACCCCATCGGTGTCGAGCCCCGATCCGGGCCGGGCCACCACCACCGCATGGACGCTTTCGCCCCACTCCTCGCTGGGGATGCCAAACACGGCGGCCTCCTGCACGTCGCCGTGCAACTCCAGGGCGTGTTCGATCTCGGCGGGATAGATGTTCACGCCGCCGGAGATGATCATGTCCTTCTTGCGGTCGCAGATGTAGTAGAAGCCATCCTCGTCAAAGTAGGCGATGTCCCCCACTGTCTGCCAACCGTCGCGCTGGTCGGCAAGGAACTTGTCGCGCGCCTTGTAGTAGGTGTTGAACATGGCGGCGGAGCGGATGAACAGCTCGCCGGGTTGGCGCGGCTCCGCCACCACGCTGCCGTCCTCCGCGTACAGGCGGATGTCCACGCCCGGCGCTGGTCGTCCGCAGGAACCGGGCTTGCTGCGCTGGAATTCCGGGGTGAGTATGGTGTTCACGCCGAGTTCCGTGGAGCCGTACACTTCGAACAGGGACCGCTCCGGGAAACGCTCCAGGTAGTCCAGCTTCAGGGCGTAGGACCAGGGCGCGGCATTGGCGATGGTGATGCGCAGGCGGCTGCGGTCGTACTTGGCCAGCACCTCATCCGACAGCAGGCAAATGCGCCGCACCGGCGTCGGAGCGGCGAAGGTGGCGGTGACGGCGTACTTGTCCAGCAAGCGCAGCCAGTCCTCGGCGTCGAACGCTCGCTGCAGCACCGCCGTATTGCCCAACGACAGGGCCAGTGCGAGGAAGCCGCCGGGGCCGGAGTGGTAAATGGGGCCCGTGGTGAGGTAGACGTCATCTGGAAGCCAACCGTAGAGCTCGACCATCTTGGCCCCCTGCTCCGCGTCCCCGGCGCCGGTGCGCACCGCGCCTTTCGGGTTGCCGGTGGTGCCCGACGTGTAGATCATGGTGCCGGTCTCGGCCGGGTCCGCCTCCACTTCCAGCGGGCCGGCATCCATCCCATCGAGCAGCGCTGCCAGATCGAGCTGACCCTCGCTTGGCGCACCATCAAAGATCATCACTTCGGCAACCTGTGGCGTTTGCGGGCGAATGCGCTCGAACAGCGCCGCATAGGGTGCATCGGCCAAGACGATCTTGGCGTCGGAATTGTGGGTGACGTAGGCCGCCTCCTCGGCGGTGAGCCGGTAGTTCAGCGGCACCGAAATGGCCCCGGCCTTGCGCGCCGCATGCCCGCAAGCCACCGGCCACATCGAATTCTGGCCGCACCAGAGCACCTTGTCCCCCGGTTCGACGCCGTGCGCCATGAACACCCGCGCCAGCCGGTTGGCGTTGGCCTCCAACTCGGCATAGCTCCATTGGAGAACCGTACCGTCCGGCCGGTCATCGATGAGCGCGGGCTTATCGCCCAACTGGTCCGCGAGTTCAGTCAACATGTCCGGCATGGCGTAATTCCCCCAATGGATTGCGAAAGGCGGCGGTTTACACGATGGCGGCGGTGCGAGTCAATGACTCTGCTGTTGGGGCGTGGGGTGCATGGCGTGGGCAAACCCGCAGTAGGCGGGGCCGTTCACTCGTCGAGCACGTCGAGCGCCCCTAGCAGGGGCAGCAACTTGAGCAAAGTGGCCCGGTACTCATCCGGTGTGGCGGCGACGATTTTTTTCGCCTTGCGCTCCCGCCATGCCAAGGTTTGAATCAGGTTCGCGGCAACGACGGATGGTTGGTCTAGGTTGCCGATCGGCACCTCGGTTGAACCGCCCCGGATGCTGGTGCTGATCGGACAGCAGATCAACAGGCCCGATCGGCGGTTGTAGTCCCGGCTGCTCAGTACGAGCGCGGGGCGGTACTTGCCGATCTCCCTGCCCTTGGTGGGTTCAAAGTCGAGCCAGACAACGTCCCTGCGGTCTGGGACGTAGTTCGTGCGCGCCGCCTTAGAGGCCAAGCTCGCGGTCCGTTGGGTCGGCCAGCAATTCGGCGTGGGCGCTCTCGGCGGTCATGCCAGCGATCAATTCGCTCTCGCTTTCGGGAAAGCGGAAGGACCGCAGACTGCCCATGGCGCGCCGGACCACAAGGCCCTCGCTGTCGACATCGACAGTGACCTTGGTGCCGGGCTCGAACCGCGGCAGTTCCGCCATCGAACCCGTGACGCGCAGCGCTAGGCTATTGCCCCATTTCTTGATTTCCGTCTCGACGCGCATTCCTCTCTCCAACGATTGACCTCAGGGGAGTGTATCCGGTGTAGATACCGAACGTCAATTCCAGTCCTGCGCCATTGTGAATGACCACGGGCCGCAGGAGTGCGCTGCGATCGTACGCCTCAGGGTGGCCGCACATCGCCTCGTAGGCGGCGGCGTAGGGAAAGGCGCCGGGGACTTCGTGCGAGCTGCTCATGGAACCAAGTTAGCGGGCAGTTGCCGTCGGCGCTATGGCCAATGTCTGCACGCGCTGCACGAGATCGCTTAGACTTCTTTTCGCAATTCCCGCGAGAAAAAGTAACCAACTTATTGAAATTACAGCAGTTAAACATCAAGAGGCATGATGCGCCGCCAGCGTGGCGCACAGGTCGGCCATTTGCTGCCGCAACCGCTCAGGTCGTTCGATGGTGACCTCCTCTCCCCAAGTGAACAGGTGCCAGCACATCTCAAGGGCGCCGCCAGCCTTGAAGCGGACAGTCAATGAGCCGTCGTCGTTGTGCGCGATCCGTTGGTCCGGATGGAACAGAAAGCCAGCCGCGTCGGGAGCAGCGCTTGGGGTGAATCGCAGCGCCACTTGGAACGGGCGCTCCTGGAATACGCCGAAAGCCCGCTTGGCGAATGCGGTCAGGTCGAACTCCGGGTCCGACGTGAACGCGGCATCGCTGACCTCAGCATTGCGCATGCTGGACAATCGCCAAAGCAGCAAGTTGTCATGGTGCTCGGTGGGTGCCACCAGCAACGTGCGGCTGCCATAGAGCACGCCATAGGGGCGCACACGACGGCGCTTGCTCGGCGCCTGTGGCCCTCGCGCCGCATAGTCAAACGCCAGGACGTGCCTGCGTTTGATGGCTTCGCGCACCGTGGAGAGCAACCCATCCTCAA
>CAZRBP010000260.1:0-3813 GCA_964598305.1 uncultured Pseudomonadales bacterium
TTGCGCGCCGTCGCGGAGACTTATGCGGCCGACGACGGGGCAGGGCAGTTCTTGGATGATTTTGTCGCAGCTTGGACCAAGGTGATGAACCTCGATCGCTTCTAGTCAGGCGTTCGGCGAGACCGATATGTGTCATTTGTGTTCGTTGTGTGTAGGTCCCGTGTTGAATCGCCCGGCGACCCTCTGTACAGTGGCGCACGGCTCGACCCCTTTCGAGTCGTAGGTACCCAATTGCTGCGTTCGGACTGAGGTCGTCGCTGTTGGCGACGATCTCGGTTGTTCGTCTGTTTAACGGGTGTGGTGGTGATCGTTGCGGGCGCTGTGCGCTTGCGGGGAGTTTGTGCGATTTAGGTCCGTGTTGCGTAAAACAAGAACAACAACAGAAAAACGGAAAACATGGGCGAGATCGACGGCGGTGCCGGGAGGCAGCGGGTTCGTTCTGGTCGCGCTCTGGGCGATGGCCGGCCTGGCACAGGAAGGTCCCGCGCTGCCGGAGGACTCAATGAGCATGGAAGGGATGTTCGATGGCCTCGCGGACGGCAGCGTCACGCTCCACAGCCTGCGGCGGCGCGGCATGGAGGTGTTCACGACGCCGTTCAACACCTTTGACGGATTCGGCGACGGGCCGTACGTCGGCGAGTTCCCCTCGACGGAATTTGGCCACCGGCCGACCCTGCAGGGCAACGGCATGACCCTGCGCGTCAACGGGCTCGACGCGCAGTCCTGCAATGAGTGCCACTCGTTCGTGAAGCAGTCCGCGCGGCCCCCGGTGCTCGGCATCGGGGGCGTGGGCGGAATCGTGCAGAACGCGATCATCATGCCGAGCCTGATCGACGTGGCGGACTCTGCGGACGTGCGCGTCAACTACACGTCCGGCCACGATCCAGACCTGCCCCTGTCCCCGGACGGCGCGGCGGACTTCGACGGGCGCTACGCCAATCCGCCCTTCCTGTTCGGGGGCGGAGGGGTCGAACTGCTCGCCAAGGAGATGACCGCCGATCTGCAGGGGGCCTTGATAACGGCGCGGGCCGCCCCGGCCGGCACCATCACCCGGCTGGCCACCCATGGCGTTGACTTCGGCCATATCGAGACGAACGAAGGCGGTGAGGTCGCGCTGCACGTGGAGGGCATCGGCTTCGAGGACAACGCCGGGCGGCGGCCGGAGGATGTGCTGGTGGTGCGGCCGTTTGGCCGCAAGGGCGAGAACTTCTCCATGCGCGACTTCGACCGCGTCGCCATGCAGTTTCATTTCGGGATGCAGCCCGTCGAGGTCGTCGGCGAGCACGTGGACGCGGATGGCGACGGGGTGGTCAACGAGGTGACGGCGGTCGAGATGAGCGCGCTGCACGTATTCGACGTCAGCAATCCCGTGCCCGTTATCGAGCGGCTCGGCGACGAGGGAGTGGCTGGTTTCGGGCACTTCCTCGACAGCGGCTGCGCCGATTGCCACCGGCCAGTGCTCAAGACACGCTCCAGGCATCTGCCGCTGAGCTTCCCGGAAGTCCCGGAGGATCCTTGGGCGAACGTCTATGCGGAGATCGACTTGGTCGAGGTCGGTTTCAAGCCGGTGCCGGGGGAGGATGGCGTGTTCGTGCCGCTGTTCGCCGACCTGAAGCGGCACGACATGGGAGAGGGTCTGCGGGAGACCTTCTCGCGCGGGGAGATCGCCAATGCCGATTTCACCACGGCGCGGCTGTGGGGCGTCGCGGACACGGCACCGTACCTGCACGACGGGCGGGCGACCACCCTCACCCAGGCCATCGAAGCCCACGGGGGCGACGCACAGACTGCGCGGGACGCGTTCATGCGGTTGTCGAACGAGGACCGGGCGCAGGTGATCGCTTTTCTCGGGCGACTCCGAACGCCTGAGAACCCCAACGAGGAACTGATCGAGCGGCCAGCGGCCGCCTTGGATGCGAAACCCGAGGCGCAGGAGCGTCCGAGCAGCTTGCTGACCAACTCCAGCCTCCCTAGCGCGCCGGGTCGGCGCTGACGTACACTGACGTCAATCGCTGCCAACATTCTTAGAGGAGCACCATGCCCAGGTACGTGATCGAGAGAGACATTCCGGAGATCGGCTCGGCGGAGCGCGACGCACTGCGCGAGGCCTCGCAGAAGTCGAACGGCGTGTTGGCCGAAATGAAGGCCGAGAGCAAGAACATCCAGTGGGAGCATTCCTACGTCGCTGGCGACAAGACGTTTTGCATCTACATTGCCGACAATCCCGACCTGATTGCTGAACACGCCGAGCGCAGCGGCTTTCCGGCCAGCCAGGTCACCCCGGTCAAGCGCATGATCGACCCGGTGACGGCTGAGGCAGGTTAAGGAACTTCAGCGCAGCGCCCCGGCCTGCTCCAAGCGGGCCACTTGGGCGTCGTCGTAGCCCAGAATCTCCTTCAGCACACGCTCGTTGTCGATGCCGAAGTGGGGGGCTGCGGCGGGTGCTTTGGGTTGGGTCCGGGAGAAGCGCAGACGGGAGCTTTCGAGCGCCACGTCGCCGAAGTCTCGATGCGGGGCGCTTAGGAAGTGTTCGCGGTGCTTGAGTTGCGCATCGTCGAACAGGTCATGGGTGTCCAAGGCGCGATGGACGGGGATGCCCAACGCCTGCAAAGCGCTTTCCACGGCGGCGCCGTCGAGGTTCGCCAACCAAGCTGAAAGCCGCTCATCGAGTTCATCGTGGCGGCGCTGGCGCTCTGCGAAGGGCCAGTTCTTGGCGGCCAGCAGCGCCGCATCGCCGCTGTAGCCGCACAGCCGCCGCCACTCGGCGTCGTCCCGTACGCTGAGCGCCAGCCACCGGTCTTCGCCCCGCACCCGATAGATGCCTTGGGGCGCGAAACGCGGATCGCGGTTGCCTTGCGCTTGGGCCACCTCGCCGCTGCGCCAATAGGCGACGCACTGCGGGGCCAGGAAGTGCAGGGCCGCTTCGGCTTGGCTCATGTCGATGTGCTGGCCTTGGCCGGTGCGTTGGCGTTCCTTGAGGGCCAACAGGATGGCCATGGCGTTGAAGCGCACCGAGGTGAAGTCGGTGTAGGGGCCGTAGCAGCCCGTCGGCGCTTCGCCGGGCAGCCCGGTCAAGGCGTGGAAGCCGCAGACCGCGGCGGCCAGATTGCCGTAGCCCGCGTAGTTGCGCCACGGACCGGTTTGGCCGAGCAGGGCGCTGGAAATCATGATGATGTCGGGATTGAGGGCGGATGCGACCTCATAGCCAAAGCCCATCCGTTCGATGGCGCCGGGGGCGAAGGACTCCGTGAGCACGTCCGCCCAGCGGATCAGGTCGCCGAGCGCCGCCTGGCCTTCGGCGGTGGTGATGTCCAATGTGATGTTGAGCTTGTTGGCGTTGGTGCTGTGATGGGCAGCGGCCCGCTCGGGATCCATGGCGCCGTCGATGTAGGGTGGCACGTTGCGCAGCATATCGACCTTGCGGGTCGACTCCACGTGCACCACGGTGGCGCCGTAGTCGGCCAGCATGCGCGTGGCGCCGGGCCCGGCCACCACCCAGAAGAGATCCACCACCTTGACGCCCTCCAAGGGCAATCCTGGCTGGTCTGAACTCGGTCCAGGGTCCGCTGCGGCGATCGGCGGCGAGGCGCCGAGCGGCAAGGGCGTTCGGGAGAACTTGGCGAAGGCGCCGAGGCGTTTGCCGGAGGGACTCTCCAGTGCGCAGCCGCGCTCGGTCATATGGGCGCTGTCGAGAATGTCTCCGAGATCCAACACCGGTGCAAGCAGCAGCCTCCGGCTGGTGGCGGCCTCCATGATCTCGGCCTTGGTTCGGCTGGCCAACAGGCGCTCGATTCCGTCCTGCACCGGTGCCCA
>CAZRBP010000261.1:0-3797 GCA_964598305.1 uncultured Pseudomonadales bacterium
CCCTCCAATATGGCAACATCCGCTTCGGCGACGCGGACCGGGGCCAGCTACTGCCGAATCCGCCCCTGCGCGGAGGTGGTCGGAAAGGTCCGGCGCCTGGCAAGCGGGACTTGAGATCCGACGGCCCCGTGCATAGCAGCTATCGGGCTTCCGATCTGCCGATCTCCGGCAGGCGTTCCATGCGCGTCAACCATCCGTCGAAGTGGCGGCACTCGCCACGGATGTTATCGAGCCCAATCTCAAGCATGGCCAGATTGCCCATGAAGGGCTTTTCGTATCCCCGGACGATATGGCGGACCCTCTTTGAGGGAGCGGATTCGGGCGAATCATCAATCTCTTCCGGCGTCGCGAACTCCGCGCGTATCGACTTCAGCTGCGGCGCGGCCTCCGGGTGGCCTATTGCGGAGGCGAACCCGTCGCAATCGCTGAACAGCAGGGCCTCGAACTCGTGCATCACCACGAATGGCACGAAGCGACGGGCATCGAATGCGTCTCCCAATTCCGCACAGACATCGTCATGCATCGCCCTCTCGACCGACTCCGCCCGCGCATCCGGCGCAAGGTTGGCCGCTTGGTTCCTTCCCGGCCACGCTCCCGGACCACTCTGCGGCAAGCCGTAGTAGTCCACCATGGTCGTGGCCACGCTGCCCGCGTCCTCCTTCAAGTGCGCCACGATGTCCTGGCGAACGGCAGGCCATCGCCGGATACCACCTCGCTGGGCCCGTGCTCTAGCATTGCCCAGCAAGCGCGCCGCCACGAGCGAGTATCCGTAGCGCATCAGGTGGCCGCTAAGGACCTCGTTGACAAAGGTCTCCTCCGTTTCCCCTTCGACGTGCACCAGAATCCGAGTCATCCCGCGGTGCGCCGTTCCGACCCCGGCCTGCCACCGATCTCGTTCTTCTCCCAGAGCTGCCCCAAGCTGTAATCCTCTAGCCACGACTGGAGCCGCTCAGAATCCAAGCGCCGGAGCCGCGTACTGCCGTCGGTGCGGTCTGCGACCAGCACGTCCGCTGGGTTGAATTGATCCAACAGTGCGGAGGACTGGGTGGCCAACACCACCTGAGTCTCTACGGAGACGCTCTTGATCACCGATGCCAGCACGGCAATGGCGTAGGGGTGCAAGCCGATCTCAGGCTCGTCGAGCAGAATCACGGACGGCCTCAGTTCGCCGGGCTGCAGCAGGAGTGCCGACAGCGCCATGAATCGAAGCGTGCCATCCGAAAGCGCCGCAGCATCGAAGAACCCGTCCGAACCGGCGTGTCGCCATTGGAGACGGATTGCATCTTCGTTCATAGCGTCGGGCTTTAGCGCGAAGCCATCAAAGAAGGGCGCGACCAGCCGTATTGTGCGCTCGATCATGGACAGCGACTCTCGGTGCGTCTCTCCCAATCTGAAGAGAAACGACGCAAGATTGGACCCATCCGCACGCAAGAACCGATTGTCGTTCACCTTCGCTGTCATTCGGATCGGAGAACGACGCGACGTATCATCGAACTGGTACCTGACCCAGCTATCGAGGTGCTTCCGCACATTTGAGGCTACGCTGGGTGCGCTGGGATCGGCTGCGATTCCGGCTTCAGGTCCAAAGGGGAGGACCGTTTCGTAAGGATGATCATAGCGTGCCTTGTTCCAGAAGTAAGCGTACTCAGCGATGGGGCGCAGACCGTCATTGGCCGTTGCGGCCAACGTGATCTCGTACTGATTCACTTCCTCGTCGAACGATACTTTGAGCTCCATGTCGTTCGTGCGGGCCGCACCGAAGTGGAGAAGCCGATTCGCGCCGCCCGACTCTGCCACGTACCGCACCAAGTTCCCTTGCCGCAAGGCACGTAGGAACGCGAAGGCCTCGACAAAGTTGGACTTGCCGGAGCCGTTGGCGCCGACCAAGACATTGACGCCGTTGAGCTTCAGCTCTTCGACATCGGCGAGGCTTTTGAACCCCTTCACTGAAATGTAGTCCAGTTTCGACATGCCACCCCCGGGCCGACACCTGACCGCCGATCACACGCTCATGTTAGCTTACCCGCCCTGATCTTGCCGCGGCCGCGCTGGGCGAGATGTGCCGATGACGCCGGATTGCCCTTTGGCGAAATGGGGTATTGTTCCTTATCAACAAGAACTTCATCTGTTTCGTAGGATGGCATGGCAAGCCCTGCTCTGAATCGCTCCCTTGAGTTCGCCCGCGGCCTGCTGGGCAACGTCTCGCCATTTCTGGATTGGATCCGGGAGCTCAAGGATCCTGCCGTGCGCCGGGCCGACGTCACCGCCGGCATCACCGTGGCGCTGGTGCTCGTTCCGCAATCCATGGCCTATGCGCAACTGGCCGGCCTGCCGGCCCACTACGGCCTGTACGCCTCCTTCCTGCCGGTTGCCATCGCCAGCCTATTCGGCTCCTCACGGCAGCTCGCCACTGGCCCGGTGGCAGTGGTCTCGCTGCTTACCGCCTCCGCCTTGGGGCCGTTGGCGGCCGACAACCCAGACGCCTACCTAGGCTACGCAGTCACCCTGGCACTGTTGGTCGGGCTGGTGCAGTTGGCGCTCGGCATCATTCGCCTGGGCTTCATGATCGCTTTCCTGTCGCACCCCGTGGTGCTCGGCTTCACCAACGCCGCCGCCATCATCATTGCCACATCGCAGCTCGGGAAGCTGTTCGGCGTCCAAGCCGGGGCGACGGATCAGCACTACGATGCCGTCTGGCAGATGATGGCGCTGGCGTTCGAGTCGCCGCACTGGCCCACCATCAGCTTCACCCTGCTGACGCTGGCGGTGATCCTGGCGGTCAAGCGCTATTGGTCGAATTTGCCGAACGTGCTCATCGCGGTCGCCGTCACCACGCTGGTGTCGTGGGTCGTGGGGTTTGAGGGGGCGGGAGGCGAGGTGGTTGGCAACATCCCCCAGGGGCTGCCTGAGTTCCAGTGGCCGCAGATGGACTTTGCCGCGACCACGCAACTGCTGGGCATCGCCATCACCATCGCCCTGATCGGCTTCATGGAAGCCATCTCCATCGCCAAGGCCATGGCCGTGCAGACTCGCCAGCGCCTTGATGCCAACCAGGAACTGATCGGGCAGGGGCTCGGCAATCTCGCGGCGAGCTGCTTTCAGGGCTATGCCGTCGCCGGATCGTTTTCCCGGTCAGCGGTGAACATCGAGTCCGGCGCCGTCACCGGCTTTTCCGCGGTGGTCACCAGCGCCACGGTGGGGCTGACGCTGCTGCTGCTAACGCCGCTGCTGCATCACCTGCCGCAAGCGACGCTGGCGATCATCATCATCATGGCGGTCGGCGGGCTGGTTAAGGTGAAGCCTATGGTTCACGCTTGGAAGGCGCAGAAGCACGACGGCATCGTGGCGCTGACCACGTTCGTGCTGACGTTGGCCTTTGCGCCAAACCTGGATACCGGCATCGTAGCGGGCGTGCTGCTGTCGCTTGGGCTGTACATTTACCGCACCATGAGTCCCCGCATCTATTCGCTGTCGCGCCACCAGGACGGGAGCTTGCGCGAAGCGGGCGGCGGCGATGGGCTGGAGTGCCCGAAAATCGCGATCCTGCGCTTTGAGGGGGCGCTGTTCTTCGCCAACACGACCTATTTTGAAAACAAGGTGCTCGAGCGGGTGGCGGCCATGCCGCAGTTGACCTGCATCATTGTCGATGCGGTGGCGATCAATGAACTCGATGCCACCGGCGAAGCCATGCTGCGCACGCTCTCGGAAACGTTGGCCAGCCGCGACATCGCGGTCCTGTTTGCCCGCGCGCAGGGCAATGTGATGGAGGCCCTGCGTCGCACCGGCTTTATCGACCA
>CAZRBP010000262.1:0-3792 GCA_964598305.1 uncultured Pseudomonadales bacterium
AAGAAGGGCGCGGCGGGCTGGGTGCTGCTCGCCGGCCTTGGCGTGTCCTACGTCATTTCAGGGGACTACGCGGGCTGGAACCTAGGGCTCGCCCAAGGCGGCTTTGGCGGCATGTTGATCGCCACCTTGGTCATGGGCGCAATGTACCTGTGCATGGTGCTCACCCTGGCGGAACTCTCCGCCGCGCTGCCGACAGCGGGCGGCGGCTACAGCTTCGCGCGCCGGGCGCTTGGCCCTTGGGGCGGCTACCTGACCGGCACCGCCATCCTGCTGGAGTACGCCTTGGCGCCCGCCGCCATCGCGGTGTTCATCGGCGGCTACGTCAACGCCTTGGTCGGCATCGATGGGTGGGTGGTTTACCTAGGCAGCTACCTGATTTTCGTGGGCGTCCACCTGTGGGGCGTTGGCGAAGCGCTGAAGACCATGTTCGTCATCTCCCTCTTGGCGGTGC
The DNA here is from genome assembly GCA_964598305.1 of uncultured Pseudomonadales bacterium. Lineage (GTDB taxonomy): Bacteria > Pseudomonadota > Gammaproteobacteria > Pseudomonadales > Azotimanducaceae > Azophilus. The sequence continues at coordinate 452 of CAZRBP010000262.1, forward strand.
TGGCCATCGGCGTTTTCGTGGTTGGCATGGCGCCCCACTTCGATGCCGCCAACCTCTTCGACATCGCCGTCAATGAGCGCGCCGCCGGTGCCAGCGCCTTTCTGCCGGAGGGCTACATCGGCGTTTGGGCGGCGTTGCCGTTCGCCATCTGGCTGTTTCTGGCCGTCGAGGGCGTGCCCTTGGCAGCGGAGGAGGCGGCTGATCCAGCCCGGGACATGCCCCGGGGCATCATCACTGCCATGCTGGTGCTGATTCTGTTCGGCGCCCTGGTGCTGGTACTGGCGCCGGGCGGTGCGGGAGCGGACTTCATGAAGGACCACGGCGCCCCGCTGGTGGGGGCACTCGAGGTGGTTCACGGCGAAGGCTCAGCCTTGGCGGCCTTCGTGAACTGGGTGGGCTTGAGCGGGCTGATCGCCAGCTTCTTTTCCATCATCTACGCCTATTCCCGGCAAGTGTTTGCGCTTTCCAGGGCCGGCTACCTGCCCCGGGCGCTGTCGGTGACCAATCGCCGCAAGGCGCCGGTGCTGGCCTTGGTGGTGCCTGGCCTGCTGGGCTTTTTGCTCTCGCTCACCGGCGAGGGCGACCTGATGCTGACCATGGCGGTGTTCGGGGCCACCATCTCCTACGCGCTGATGACCTTCTCCCACATCGTGCTGCGCCGGACCGAGCCGGACTTGGAGCGCCCCTACCGCACGCCCGGCGGCACCTTTACCGCCGGGATTGCGCTGGCACTGTCCGTGGTTGCCTTCCTGTCCACCTTCCTAGCCAATCAGGACGCGGCCCTCTGGAGCGGGGCGTTCTACCTCGTCATGGTCGCCTACTTCTTCTTCTACAGCCGCCACCACCTCGTGGCCAACGCGCCCGAAGAGGAGTTCGAAGCCATTGCTCTGGCGGAGCGGGAGCTTGGGTGACGAAAAACTCGGCTTAGTTGCGCCTCTTTGGAGTGTTCATGCGTTGACACCTCTCACTGCCCACTTGGCCCCACTGTTGATTCGCTTGATATCAGGGACCTTTAGTCCGAGTTCGGCAGAAAAGTAAGAAGCTTCCCAATCTCATCTACCGGCCCATTTTGGTAAGCAATCCTATAATTGAGCATTGCCAGTCGAGAGTTGCAGTGATGGCCATTGAAGAGTGGATTAGGATTGTCGTAGCGTTTATAGGAGGCGGCCTAGTCGGCAAAGTCCTAGATGTCGCTTATCAAGAGATTCGCCGACGCTCGGATCACTCCCACTCGGCCCGGCGACTGGTCGATGAGAACCTTGGCCCGGTACTGAAGGCTGCGGACGAACTCGTGGGAAAGCTCCGATCCCTAGCCGATTCTGACTTCAAAAGTCTTCACGAGGTAGATGTAAAGGCGACTCGCATTGAGAACCACGACTTCACCAGTCTCCTGTTTCTGCTAGCAAAGCTATGGGCCAATATCGAGATATTCCGCCGGGAAGGACTTTCGATTTCCGTTGTTGCTGATGCCCGTGGACGACAATTTCAGAGTTTCACGGACTGCATTGAGTCTCGGAGGGTGCGAATCGTTGACAGAATTTCCCAGCGTGCAGTTGCTGAACTGATGCTTGCTGGCGGCGATGGAAGTCGTGAAATGAGTTCCTTCATTGAGTTTGTACGGCGAATAGAAACCGACCCCGAAGCGCAACGATGGGTGGAACCCCTGATTCGCGTCCTTAGCCGAACCCTGCATACTTCTGTCCGCCAAAGGCTCCTGCAATACGGGGTCGTAATTCACGCGATGATCGATACGCTCGACCCAGCTCACCAAGTTACGCGTAGTAGGCCATCCTATCCCAACAAGCTGTCCAAGCGATCGCGCCAAGACCTGAAATACAGGGTCTTTGGGGTTTACTTGAATTTCATTACGGAGCCCGGAAAGTACTTGGGGTCACCAAAGAGGCGACCCCAAGCAAAGAGATAGGCGACCCGAAGGGACTTTGGCCCCCGGAGGAACGGCACGTCCGTCGGGCCGCCTTTATACCGTTGATGCAGCGTTTCTTCGCATCACAACGCCGAAGATAGCCGAGCAGAACCGGCAGGTCAACACTCATTCTGTAGCAGCTAAAGACCCGGGCGAAACAATCGATCCATTTGCCCTCAATCCGTCCCTGCAGCATGGCGCACCCCCAACTCGAAGGGGGGCGAGTGAATCAACGCCGCTTATCGGTCTCCGGTCAGCCCAAAACCTACTCGTCGCCCATCACCCCGAAGATGTGCAGCAGGGAGACGAACAGGTTGTAGAACGATGCGAACAGCGTCACCGTGGCGATGATGTAGTTGGTTTCGCCGCCGTGGATGATTGCACTGGTCTGCCAGAGAATCGCGGCGCTGGCGAACAGCACGAAAGCGCAGGAAATGGCCACCGAGAAGGCCGATAGGTCGAAGAACAGGCTCAGCACCACCGCGCCCATCAGAACGAAGAAGCCCACCACCAGAAAGCCGGAGAGGAAGCTGAAGTCCTTGCGGGTGATGACGGCAAAGGCCGACAGCCCAACAAAGGCCGCCGCCGTGGTGCCCAGGGCCGACGTCACGAGGCTCGGCCCGTTGGCCAAGCTGAGGTAGGCGTTGATGATGGGACCGATGGTGAAGCCCATGAAGCCGGTCAGCAGGAAGACAAACAGCAGCCCCAAGCTGCTGTGGGCGGTCTTGTGCACGGCGAAGATCAAGCCGAAGAAGCCAGCCAGCGTGACGAGCGGACCCAAGTACGGAGCGCCCATGGCCATCGAGACCCCAGCCATGAGGGCGCTAAAGGCCAGCGTCATGCCGAGCAGCATGTAGGTGTTGCGCAGCACCTTGCTGATGCTCACCGCGCCGGCGGCGCGGGCGGAAATCACGTCGGTGGGAGCCATGGGTCAATCTCCTGTTGTGTCCTGTTGCTATATTGCGATATCCGCCGGAAGTTTCAAGGGTTTCGACATTTGCGGGTGACCCTTTGCTTTGGTCATTGGTATATTGGCTCTTGAAATTCAGGGGAAGGTGGGCAAAGTTGTCCTAACGGCGATCGTGGACCATCGCAACGACATGAACCCGAACGGGAACGGCTACAACATCGATCTCAGCGCGCACATGGCAGAGTGCGACGCCAACTACCTGCGCGTGATGAAACTCTTTCCGAAGCTGCGCGAACGCGCCGCAAGCGCCTTCGCCGTCTGCCTGAACGGGCGCCGCGCGCAGGTTTCGGTCGAGGTGGCGGAGCGCAGCCGCTACACCACGGTCATCCGGCTGCGCCAATCCCCCGACGCACCCTGGGGAGCCAGCCCGGCGTTCCGGGTGCGGCTCTACCACGACGCCCGTTGCGCCGAAGTGATCGAGTACCAGTGCGCCAAGCACTTCAACGC
>CAZRBP010000263.1:0-3767 GCA_964598305.1 uncultured Pseudomonadales bacterium
TGTGCTTCCCCTCAGGGTACGAATCCCCTGGGTTCCGGAATGGTGGATGCGACGATGTTGGCGAGCAGCGCCGCGCCGGCCATGGTCAGCACCACCGGGTTCAGCGTGCCGTCGTAGAGCAGGCCGGACAGGGCACCGAGCACGCTGCCGAACAAAAACGATGCGGTGGTGATCAGCGAATTGGCGCTGCCGCTCAGATGCTTGAACGGCGCCAGATAAAGCCCGGTGATGGAGGGGCCGATCAGACCCGCCGCACCGATGCTGAGCGCCAGCAATGGCGTGAACACCCAGAGGCTGGCGTCACCGAGCACGACGGCCGCGGCCAGGATGAGAGTCAGCAGCAGTTGCAGGTACCGCCCGGCGCGGAACAGCCTGAAGGGCGGCACATGGTGAATGAGCCTCGACGTGACGAGGGTAAACCCCATCATGGCGACCACGTTGGCGCCGAAATAGAGGGCGAAGGACTGTTCGCCGACGTCAAAGTACTCCAAGTAGATGAACGCGGAATTGGTCAGAAAGGTCATCATGACCGACACCGACAAACCTTGGGTGAATATGTAGCGCAGCGGTATCAGCTTGCCGTCGATGCGCCGGACCAGAACCGCAACGTATTGCGGCACCATGCTGCCGAGCCGCATGGGCTCCGGCGGCTTGGTCAGGGTTTCGCCCATGGACCCGAAGAAACCCAAGAGGATGAGGGCGTATGCGGCGAGAAACAGAAAAATCGCGGGCCAGCCCAGGCCGAGCAGAAAAGCGCCGATCACGGGTGCCAAAAGGGGTGCGGAGAGCATGACCAGCATGACGGTGGGAAAGCGCTTGGCCGCCTCCGCCGCAGGGTAGGAGTCCCTGATCATGGCCATGCAGATCACCGCGGCGAAGCCGCCGCCGAAGGCCTGAACGGCGCGCAGGATCTGGATCTCCAGGACCGAGTCCGCGATCGCGATCAAAAACGAGGTGGCAATGAATAGCAGCAGCCCGGCCATGCCCACCTTGCGCCGCCCGATCTGATCGGATATCGGGCCGCCGATGAGCTGGCCGAAGGCGAAGCCCGCCATGTAGGTGCTCATCGTGATGTTCATTTGCACGATGTCGGTGCCCAAGGCGGCAGCCATGGTCGGCAGTGCGGGCAGGTAGGTGTCGATGGCGAAAGGCGCCAGCGCCACCATGGCGGCGACCAGCAACAGAAAATGCCGCGGGCGCCGGTCGTTCAGGGCTGCCTCCGGCCGGCGCCTCGGTACAGCGTGAAGATGTCCGGTTGCACGGGTCTCAAGTCTCGGATAGCGGTTAAACGGCGCAGTGTACAGGCACGGCCGGACGACTTCCCATCCACTGCAGCGACCGCGGCTGTGGGTAGGGGCTATTGAGTTACCATAGGCGTTTGGCGTCTGCTGGCCAGCGAGGCTGGCATTCGACAAGCCTCCAACTCACTTGGTTTTCCCGATCGCGGGAAGAGGGTGTCAATTGAGTCCAATTTTGCGCGCAAGGAGTTTGCTGCGGTGGTATCCCTTGGCCGCGGTGCTGGCCGCTGGTTCCGCACTGGGATACAGGGACGCTGCGCCGGAACCGATGCAGCGATTCGGTCACGCCGAGGCGAACGTGCGAGTCGACGGCCAGCTCGATGAGGCCGTTTGGGCGCAGGTGCTGGGCACCGAGTACTTTCGCGTCACCATTCCCGATAGCCTGGTCAAGCCCCGCTACCGGACCTTGTTCCGGGTGTTCCACACCGAACGCGGGCTGTACATGGGATGGGACATGGAACAGCCCACGGACACGCTGCTGCGCCGTTTCTCCTCCCGGGACAACATGCAGGTCAGTCGCGATTCCGTGGGGTTCACGCTCGACGTCTCGGGCACGGGCGAATACGGGTACTGGGGCGATCTGGCCCTGGGCGGCAGCCTGACCGACGGCACTGTGCTGCGCGAACGCCAGTTCAGAACCGATTGGGACGGCGCCCTGCTGGGCGCCACCGCGGAAACCGCCAAAGGGTGGTCAGCCGAAGTGTTCTTCCCTTGGTCGCAGATGGCCATGCCCCGTGCGGGCGGCGAACGCCACATCGGGGTTTACGCTTCGCGCCAAGTGGCGTCGGTTGGCGAGCGCTGGGGCAACCCGCCGATTCCGCTGACCCAAGCCCAGTTCCTGAGCGTGTTGCCGCTGGCGAGCCTCAACGGCGTTGACCCGCGCCAGCAATGGAGCGTTTTCCCCTATGCCTCGGTAACCGTCGATGAAGTGGAAAACGAAACCGTTTACAAGGGCGGCGCGGACCTCTTCTGGCGGCCATCGACCAACTTCCAAGTGACCGCCACGCTAAACCCCGACTTTGGCAACGTGGAGTCCGACCAAGTCATCGTCAACCTGTCCGCCTTCGAGACCTTCTTCCCGGAGAAGCGCCTGTTCTTCCAGGAAGGCCAGGACATCTTCACCACCACCCCGCGCGCCGACCTGCGGTCCATTTTCGGCCGGGGCTCCGCGCCGACCATGCTGGTCAACACCCGGCGCATCGGCGGCAGGCCCCGTTCCCCCACGGCACCCGACGGCATAGACGTACCGGAACGGGAACTCGGCCAGCCCACGGAGTTGCGCGGCGCCCTCAAGGCCACCGGAGAGATTGGACCCTTCCGCTACGGCGTGCTCGGCGCCAGCGAGAACGATGTGAAGTTCGATGCGGGGCACCGCAACCTGCATGAGGACGGCAGCGACTACGGGGCGGTGCGCCTGTTGTACGACCGCACGGCGGACAACGGCGTGTACCGGGGTCTCGGCTGGATCTCCACCGCCGTCACCCACCCGGCGCGGGAGGCGTACGTGCACGGCCTGGACTTCCACTACCAGTCCGCAGCGGGCCGCTGGACTGTGGACGGCCAACTGCTCCACTCCGACATCGACGACGATGACCCGGACGCCGCGCAGGGCAAGGGCTACGGCGCCTTCATCGACACCGTGTACGCCCCCCGGCAGGGCTTGAGCTACCAACTGGCGCTGCACAGCTACGACGACACCCTCGACATCAACGACTTGGGATTCCTAGAGCGCAACGACGCCACCCGCGCGGAACTGACCATGGAATGGCGCGGCACAGGCATTCCCTGGGTCCGCGATTTCTCCTTCAGACCGTTCATGCGCCAGGAGCTGAATGGCGGCGGCCGGCTGACCCAATCGGGGTTCGGCGTCCGTCAGGAGTTCACGCTGCACAATCTCCACAAAGTGGAGCTTGGCCTGGCTTTCTTCCCGGAGCGCTACGAGGATCGCAACAGCTTCGGCAACGGCACCTACCGCATCGAAGAACGGGAACAGTTCACCCTGGATTACGAGACCGACCCGTCCAAACCGCTGTCTCTGGGGGCCGGGCTGGAACTGAACGGCGAAGAGGCCGGCGGGCGCAACATCGGGGGTTGGGTCTCCGTGGCTTGGCGTCCAGGCGGCCGCTTCAACCTCGTGGCCGACGTCTGGCGCAGTGTCAGGAACGGCTGGCTGCTGCACCAGGAAGACCGCAACTTCACCACCTTCGATGCGCGGGACATCTACGTCACGTTGGCGATGGACTTCTTCCCCAACGCCCGGCACCAGTTCCGGGTGGCCATGCAGTGGGTGGGCATCGAAGCTGACGAGAAGGCGTTTTTCCGGGTGCCCGAGGCACCTGGCGACCTGCTGCCAACCGCCAAGCCACCCGGCCCGACGGACGACTTCAACGTTTCGATCCTCAACTTCCAGGCCCGCTACCGTTGGCAGATCGCACCGCTCTCGGACCTGTTCATCGTCTATACCCGCAA
>CAZRBP010000264.1:0-3734 GCA_964598305.1 uncultured Pseudomonadales bacterium
AACCAGCTCGGTTTGGAGCCCCGCCAGCTCATGCGCACCAAGGAAGCGCCCTACCAAGCCCTTGATCTCGGCAATCCAGCGCTGTCGCGGGCCGAGCTCATCAACGCCATGATCGCCCATCCGATATTGATCGAGCGTCCCATCGCGGTGGCCAACGGCAAGGCCGCGATCGGCCGCCCCCCGGAGAGCGTTCTCGACATCCTGTAGCCCGTCCTGCAGCGGCGTCATTCTCCGGAGCAAAGTCAGTGAATGATTGGCGGCGGCTCCGCCGGGGGCTCCGATTCCTGCACCGCGAAGCGCCGGGTGCGGATTTGGCCGCGCAGCAGGTCGGGCAACGCCTTCATGAAGGCGGCCATGTGCTCGGTCTGGTAGTGGGCGTTCAGGGTCGCCAAGTTCTCCCACTCCTGCATCAGCAGCACTGTGTTGGCGTCGCTTAAGCTGACGAAGAACTCATAGCTGATGCAACCGTCCTCCTGCAGGGTCTCCTGGGTCATCCAGCGCAGCAGTTCCAAGGCCTCATCGCGCTGCTCCGGCACAATCGGGATCAAGCCTTGGACGATGATCATGGGCCACCACCAGAACGAAGCGCCGCCTCGATTTCGTCGATGATGGCCGGGTCGTCAATAGTGGTCGGCACCGTGACGGGCTCCCGGTCGATCAGCTTGCGCAGCGTCTGACGCAGAATTTTGCCGGAACGGGTCTTCGGCAGCCGCTTCACCACCACCGCCTGCTTGAAATTGGCGAACGCGCCAACCTGGGCGCGCATGTTGGCGACCAGCTCCGCCTTGAGCGCCGCGCCATCAACGTTGACGCCGTCCTTAAGCACCAGCAAGCCGAAGGGCACCTGTCCCTTGTCCGCATCCTGAACGCCCACCACGGCGCACTCGGCGACCGCCGGGTGGCTCGCCGCCACTTCCTCCAACTCGCCGGTGGAGAGCCGGTGCCCAGCCACGTTGATCACGTCGTCGATGCGGCCCATGATGTACATGTAGCCGTCCTCATCCCGGTAGCCGCCATCGCCGGTGAGGTAGAAGCCGGGAAAGCGCGACCAATAGGCGTCCACGAAACGCTCATGGTCGCCCCAGAGGGTGGTGAAGGCGCCGGGTGGCAGCGGATCCTTGACCACCACCGCCCCTTCCTGGCCGGGGCCTGCCTCGCGGCCGTCCTCGTCGAGAATGCGCAGGTCATAGCCCGGAACCGGTACAGTGGGCGAGCCGGGCCGGGTCTCCATCAACTCCACGCCGGCCAGATTGGCACACATCGGCCAACCGGTCTCCGTCTGCCACCAATGGTCGATGACCGGCACGTCCAAGTGCTCGCACAGCCAATGGTAGGTGGGCGGGTCCAGGCGCTCACCGGCCACGAACTGATAACGTAGCGATGAGATGTCGTAGTTGCGCTTCTGCAGGCAATCTGGATCCTCCTTTTTGATCGCGCGGAAGGCCGTGGGCGCGACGAAGAAGCAATTCACCCGATGGTCCTCGATGACCCGCCAAAACACGCCCGCATCCGGAGTGCGCACCGGCTTGCCCTCGAAGAGCACCGCCGTGCAACCCCGCAGCAGCGGGCCATATACGATGTAGGAGTGCCCAACCACCCAGCCGACATCCGAGGCGGCCCAGAACACGTCGCCCGAATCGACCCCGTAGATGGCCTCCATGCTCCAGTGCAGCGCCACTGCATGGCCGCCGTGGTCGCGCACCACACCCTTGGGCTTGCCCGTCGTGCCGGAGGTGTAAAGAATGTAGAGCGGGTCATGGGAATCCACCGCCACCCAGTCGGCCGGTTCACTGTCCGCCTCCCAAGCGGCCCAATCGAAGTCCCGGCCCGGCGTCAGCGCCGCTTCGCACTGCGGGCGCTGCAGGATCACGCAATGGGCCACCGGCTGCTTGGCCAAGCGCAACGCCTCATCAAGCAGAGGCTTGTAGGGAATGACGGTCGCCACCTCGATGCCGCAGGAAGCGCTTAAGATCGCCTTCGGCGCGGCGTCGTCGATGCGGTTGGCCAGCTCCGGAGCCGCAAAGCCGCCGAAGACCACCGAGTGGACGGCGCCAATCCGGGCGCAGGCGAGCATGGCGATGACCGCTTCCGGGACCATGGGCATGTAGATGACCACCCGGTCGCCCTGGCCGACGCCGAGGGCCGCTAGGCCACCCGCCACCTTGGCCACCCTGCCTTTAAGCTCGGAGAAGGTGAAGCGCACCACCGCGCCGGTCACCGGGGAATCGTAGATCAGCGCCGTCTGCCCGCCGCGGCCATCGTCAACGTGGCGGTCGAGGGCCAGCCAACAGGTATTGGTGCGGCCGCCGCTGAACCAGCGCCAGGCGCCGTTGGCGTCCTGATCGAGAATCGTCTTCGGAAACTCCAGCCACGGAATCTCGGCCGCCCGGTCCCGCCAAAAGCCCTCGGGATCGGACAACGACTGGCCGTACAGCGAAGCGTAGCTCATGGCCCAGTTTCCCTATGCGCCGGATCAACCGGCTGCAGTAACTCCAACGGCCTGCAGTTCGGCAACCTCATCGGCCGTGAAGCCGCAATCCGCCAGCACCGCAGCGGTGTCCGCGCCAGGTGCCCGGGCGGACCCGGTAATGGCCGGCTCGGTGCGGCTGAATCGCGGCGCGGGGGCGGGTTGGGTGACGCCCTCCACCTGCACGAAGGTGTTGCGCGCTTGGTTGTGGGGATGGCTAGGTGCTTCGAATATGGACAGCACCGGAGCAAAGCACACGTCGGTGCCCTCCATGATCGCGCACCACTCGTCCCGGCTCTTCTGCTTGAAGATGGCGGTCAGCTCGGCCTTGTAGTCCGGCCATCGGCTGGCGTCCATTTGCCGGGCGAAGCGTTCGGGATCAACCCCCGACTTCTCCACCAGCAGGGCATAGAATTGCGGTTCGATGGAACCGACGCAGATGTGGCCGCCATCCTTGGTCTCGTAGGTGTCGTAGAAGTGGGCGCCGGTGTCGAGCAGATTGGTGCCCCGCTGGTCCTTGAAGGCACCGCCTGCCGCCATGCTGAAGAACATGGCCATCAGCGAGGCGGCCCCATCGACCATCGCCGCGTCCACGACTTGCCCCTGGCCGGACTTCTGCGCCTCAAGCAGCCCGCAGACCATGCCGAAGGCCAGATACATGCCGCCGCCGCCAAAGTCGCCCACCAAGTTGAGCGGCGGCACCGGCTTCTCCCCGGCGCGGCCGATGGCGTGCAGGGCGCCCGCCAAGCCGATGTAGTTGATGTCATGGCCTGCTGCTTGGGCCATGGGGCCTTCCTGCCCCCAGCCGGTCATGCGGCCGTAGATGAGCTTTTGATTGCGGGCGAAGCAGTCGTCCGGCCCGAGCCCCAAGCGTTCCGTGACACCGGGACGAAAGCCCTCAAACAGGCCATCGGCGGTCTCCACCAGCCGCAGCACCGTCTCCACCCCTTCCGGGCGCTTGAGGTCCACCCCGATGGAGCGGCGGTTGCGGGCCAGGACATCTTTGGACGCCACCGGATTTGGGCTGATTCGATCCACCCGGATCACCTCCGCGCCCATGTCCGACAGCATCATGCCGCAAAACGGCCCCGGCCCGATGCCCGCCAGTTCGATGATGCGGTACCCCGCCAACGGTCCTCCCATAGCCAATCCTCGAAAGCCAAGTAAGCGAAGGCGCCAGTTTAACGATGAACCCAAAGCAGCGAAAGCGCGCGGCCTGACGGCCGCGGCGGACCGTCGGTCCGTTGGAGTTTCGCTGGCGCGAAAC
>CAZRBP010000265.1:0-3732 GCA_964598305.1 uncultured Pseudomonadales bacterium
CCGGACCTCGGCGAGCACACCGACGAGGTGATGATGGAGATCGGCTTGGACATGGACCAGATCCTCGATGCCAAGGTCGCCGGCATCCTGCTCTGACCGCTGCGCCGTAGCTTTTGCCGACCCATCGGCCTATCATCTAAACAGGTTAACGGTATTGGGGGTCTGAATGGCAAGACGGCGACGCTTGAATGAAGCCCTGTCCGCAGCGCGGGAGTACGATCCGTACACCTCCGAATGGCTGGAACAGGAGTTTGAAACCTACGCCCTGCTGCGTGAGGAGCTGCCCATCGCCCGGGTGGAGTCACGCGGTCGAACGGAGCGGGGCGACACTGGCGGGAGCTGGCTGCTCACCCGTTACGATGGCTCCTGCGCCATGCTCAGCGACACGGATACCTTCTCCAGCCAGGCGAGCAGCTATCCCGAGCGGCCTTGGATACCGCAGGCGATCGACCCGCCCGCGCACACCGCGTACCGGCGCATCCTGAACAAGTGGTTCACGCCGGATGCCATGACCGCCATGGAGCCGCACTTGGAGCAGTTCGCCGGTGAGCTGCTCGACAAGATGCTGGAGAAGGACGAATTCGATTTCGTCGCGGACTTCGCCGACCCCTTTCCCACCGTCATCTTCTGCGAGCTGTTCGGTTTTCCGCTCGAGGACTATCCGCAGCTCATGGACTGGAAGAACACGCTCATGCACTCCTCCGACGGGCACGGGCGGGGGCGCGCCCTGGCGCTTGTCAAGGCCCGGGAGTTGGGCATCGAGTTGGACGAAGACGGCGAGATTCCCAAGGACCGGCTGGTGGATGTCTGGAGCAGCACCGGTGCGGCTCTCTACGAGTATTTCGGCAAGCTCCTGGAAACGCGCCGCCAAGCCCCTCGGCAGGACATGATCAGTTGGCTCATCGACGCGGAATACGAGGGCGAACGTCCCCTCACCGAGGAGGAGTTGCTCGACACGCTGTTCCTGATGTTCATGGCGGGCCTGGACACCGTGGCCTCGGCCTTGGGCCTGATCGTCAAGACGTTCGCGGAGCAGCCGGACAAGCGCCGCGAGTTCGTCGCCCTGATGGATGATTCCCGGCGCCTGATGCTGGCCACGGAGGAGTTGGTCCGCTACAACGCCATCGTGCTGCTGCCCCGCCGCGTGACGCGCCCCGTCGAATTCGAAGGGGTGCGCTTTCACGTGGAGGACCAAGTGAGTTGCCCGACCATGGCCGCCAATCGGGATCCTGAGCAGTTCGAAAACCCCGATGAGATCATCTTCGACCGGGTGCCCAACCGGCACATGGGCTTTGGCCACGGCCCGCACCGCTGCCTGGGCCTGCACCTCGCCCGGCGGGAACTGCGCATCGCGCTGGTGCAGTTGCACCGGCGGCTGCCGGACTACGAGCTGCATCCGGACCACAAGCCGGAGTTGTTCGGCGGCATGAAGGGGGCCAGCTCCCTGTGGCTGCGCAAGGCTTGATGGCGTGCAGGTCAAGATCGTTGCCGAGCGCTGCCAGGGGCACGGCATGTGCAACATGGTTTGCCCAACGGTATTCAAGTACGACGATGACGGATTTGGCTATGTGGCGCCGGGTTTGGAGCAGGTTCCCGCAAACCTTGTGGACGACGTGAGCCTAGCGGAGATCCAATGCCCGGAACGGGCGATCGTCATCGAGCCCTGATGGCGCACTGGGGAGGAGAGCGTTTTGCCCAACACCGATGAGCTGACCGGCTGGGTGGTGACCCCGGCCGACGACGGCTTTCACGACCAAGGCGAAGGCGCCGGCCACCCTTGGTGGATGGAGACGTTCTGGACCTCGTTCAACGTCCCCGAACGCCGCATGGGCGGCTGGCTGTACAACCAGGTGCTGCTCAACCAGGGCGACAACGGCCTGTGCAACGGCGGTGCCTGGGTGTGGGACGACAGCGCCGCGCCCGCGCTCTACGAGCGAAATGAAAGGGGGCTGGCGTTGCCCGCGGGTCCCCGCGACCTGCGCGATATCGCCCTGCCCAACGGCAATCGCATCAAGGTGCTGGAGCCGCTGACCAAGTACCACATGACCTACTCGGACCCCGGACAGTTCGAAGCGGACTTGGAATTTGCCGCCGTCATGGAGCCCAATCCGCATCCGGCCGGCTGCGCGCCGTTTTGGCGCGGCCGGCATTGGGACCAAGCCATGCATGTCACCGGCGAGATCGTCCTGCATGGCGAGGTGATCGCCATCGATTGCCTGTCCGTGCGCGACCGCAGTTGGAGCCCCCGTAAGCCGAGGATATCGGAGCGGGCCAACGACTCCAGCGGCGGCAAGCGGCCCCAACGCAAGCCGGTGGCGCCAAGCGGCGAGCACTCCGATCTGTCGAAACCGCTGCGCAAGCCGTTCAACATCGGTTACATCTTTGGCACCGCCTCCTCGCAGGATGCGTTTCTCGTGTATACGATGGTGATCGAGGGGGAGGAGGACCGGGGCGACTTCACCAACACCGGCTACCTCATTCGCGACGGCCAGTGGGCGCACTTGGTGGAGGGCCAGCGCCAGTGCTTGGTGGACCCCGACACCGGCTGGATCTGGCGCATCGAGTACGAAGGCATGGATACTTTGGGACGCCGCCTGCACGCGGTGGGCGAGCAGGTGAGCAATCACGGCACGGCCACGGGCCTGTTTCGCTGGCGGTGGAACGGCATCGAAGGCTGGGGCGAGAATCAGGGCGGCATCGCGCCATCCTACCCTCGGGTGGCCAGAGGCTGAACAAGACGACTTGGAGTGGGACTGATGACTTGGAATTACGAACTGTTTATCGATGGCAAGTGGACCAGCGGAACGGCCAACCGCTCGATCACGGTGATCGATCCGGCCACCGAGGAAGCCATCGGCAAGGTGCCGGACTCATCGCCGGAAGATGCGCGCGCGGCCATCGCGGCGGCGCGCAAGGCGTTTGACGAAGGCCCTTGGCCGTACATGAAGCCCAAGGAGCGCGGCGCGGTGCTGCGGCGCATGGCCGATGCGCTGCAGGCCCGGCACGACACCCTGCGCGAAATCATCGTCGCCGAGGCGGGTGCCGTGGGCCCCATCGTTGACATGATCCAATGCGGCGGCTCCATCGACATCGGCTACTTCAACGCCGACCGCGCCCAGGACCTGGTGCACTGGGTGGAGACCTCGCCGCCGACCGGCGGGCCGGGCGGCATGGGCGGCAACGCCTTGGTGCGCGAGCCGGTGGGCGTGGTGGGCGCCATCACCCCATTCAATTTCCCGTTCATGCTGAACATGGTGAAGATCTTCCCGGCCATGGCCGTGGGCTGCAGCGTGGTGTTGAAGCCGCACCCCTGGACCCCGCTCAACGCCTTCGAGATCGCCAAGGCCGCCGAGGAGGCGGAACTGCCGCCGGGGGTGCTCAACGTCATCACCGGCCATGCGGAGGTGGGCGATGAGATCACCGGAAGCCCCGGCATCGACATGGTCACCTTTACCGGCTCGACGGCGACGGGCCGCCGCATCATGTCGCGCTGCGGCGACCAGATTAAGCGGGTGCAGCTCGAACTCGGCGGCAAGAGCGCCCAAGTGGTGCTCGATGACGTCTCCGAAGACGTGGCGTGCGGCATCGGCTTCGGCGCCGTGCTCACCCACTGCGGCCAAGGCTGCGTGCTGCAGACGCGCCTGCTCATGCCCGAGCACCTGATGGACGCCTACCTTGAAGGAGTGCATGCGATCAAGGACAACATCATCATCGGCGACACCCGGGACCCGG
>CAZRBP010000266.1:0-3712 GCA_964598305.1 uncultured Pseudomonadales bacterium
TGGCGCCGCACTTGGTAGGGACGCCAGTTCTCATCGACCACCGTGTAGAGAAACGCCGAGTCGTCCGCCGCCCACACCGGGGCGCCGATGGTGTCTTCGATGGCATCCTCAAGCAGTTCGCCGCTGCCGAGGTCCTTGACCACGAGGCGGAAGCGCTCCGAGCCATTGGTGTCGGTGCTGTAGGCCATCAGTTGGCCGCCGTTGCTGACCGCGAGCGCCCCAAGGCGGAAATACTCAAGGCCGTTCGCCAACGCGGGCTCATCGAGAATCGTCTCGGCATCGTCGGTGGGCGCCAGCCGAGCGTCCGCGCCATTGGCAGGCCAGCGCGACCAGATGCGGTACTGTCCGCCTTCCTCATAGCGCCATTGGTAGAACCAAGCGCCTTCGCGCACGGGCACGCTGGCCTCGTCCGGCTGCTGGCGGCCCTTGATCTCCTCGAACAGGGTCTCCACCAAGGCCCCATGAGGCGCCATTGCTGCCTCGAAGTAGCGATTCTCCGCTTCCAGATAGGCCAACACATCAGCATCGTCCACCGTGGGATAGCTGTCGTCCTTCAGCCAGTGATAGGGATCCTCCAAGGTGATGCCGTGGTGGGCGGCGGTGTGCGGACGCCTTTCCGCCGTGGGCGGCTCCGGCAACGGTTTCGCATCGGACATTAAGTCAGTCTCTTCGGCGCAGCCGCCAATGATGACCCCCAACGCGCCAAGCGCCAAGACGATCCGGCGAGTGGGTCGTATCATCGCAGGCAGGTTCCCCGTACAGCTGAAAATGGAAGTGAAGCGCTATTCTCAGCTACTGGCCACTCGAAACCAAGTTTCCGTGACCGCCTCGTGCAGTTGGCTGAGCCGCACCTGGCATTGGTCGAGGAAACGATGCAAGGAATCGCGGTCGAGGGCGCCTAGGTCGGCGGAGGCCAGAAACGCCGTGGTTTGGTCGCAGGCGCGAAGCGGGGCTCCGTGGCGCGGCAGCGAGCGGATGTGGCGGCGCATGGCGTTCAGGCAGTAGGCGTAGGAGCGTGGCAGCCCAGGTTCGCGGAGCAGGAACTCGAGCACCAGCGAACGGCTGATCGGCGCGCCGATAGCGGCGTGGTAGGACTGGCGGGCGTTCAGGGAGCCGAGCACGCTGCGCCACTGAATCTCCTGGAAGGGGGCGAGGTCGTGGCCGGGCGGCAGCAGGTCCGCGGAGCGCACGTCGATGATGCGGGTGGTCATGTCGGCCCGTTCGATCCGGTTGCCGAGGCGCAGCAACTGCCACTGGGCATCGTGCATCATGTTTTGCGACAGGAAACCCTCCAATCGCTGAACCCGGCTGTTGATGCCTTCAAGGGCGGTGCCGCGCTTGCCCCGGGAAAGGTTCGGCCCGAGCGCCGCGCGGGCGAACAGATGCAAGTCGTTGACGTACTCGAAAGTTGGGCCGGGCATGGACTCGCGCACCGTGCGGGCGTTCTCCCGGGCCGCCGAAATGGCGCTGGTGATGGCCGAAGGGTGGCGGGCATCGCAGGTGAGGAAGCGGCACACGTTGCGCTCGCTGGCCTCGCTGTAAAGCGAGTCGAACAACGCCCCTGAATCGGTGATGTCGATCAGCGGTCGCCAGCCGAGGGGGCGGCGCGTGGGCAGGTCCATGAGCATGTTGGTGTTGACGTTGATCAGCCGCGCCATGTTGTCAGCCCGCTCCATGTAGCGCCCAAGCCAGTAAATGCGCTCGGCCACTCGGGAAAGCAGGCTGTGCTTCATGCCCCTAAGTCCACGATCCAGGTGTCCTTGCTGCCCCCGCCTTGGGAGGAGTTCACTACCGTGGAACCCTTCTTCATGGCCACCCGGGTCAGGCCGCCCATGGTCACGTGGGTTTGTGCCCCCGAGAGGATGAAGGGGCGCAAGTCGAGGTGGCGCGGCTGCATCCGGTCGGCGCTGCCCGGCGCACCGGCCAAAGTGGGCGCCGTGGAGAGGGTCAGCATCGGCTGCGCCATGTAGTTGCGCGGATTGGCCCGCACGGCGCGGGCGAAGGCATCGCGCTGGCGCTTGCTGGCCTGGGGGCCGATCAGCATCCCGTAGCCCCCGGACTCGTTGGCGGGCTTGACCACCAGCTTGTCGAGGTTGTCGAGCACGTAGTCCCGATCGGCCTTCTCGACGCAGCGGTAGGAGGGCACGTTGGCCAGCAGGGGCTCTTCGCCCAAGTAGTAGCGCACCATGTCCGGCACATAGGTGTAGATCACCTTGTCGTCCGCCACGCCACAGCCGGGCGCATTGGCGAGCGCCACGTTGCCAGCCTGCCAAGCCCGCAGCAGGCCAGGCACGCCGAGCACCGAATCGGGACGAAACGCCTTCGGGTCGAGGAACAGGTCGTCGATGCGCCGGTAGATCACGTCCACCCGCACCCGGCCGGCGATGGTCTTCATGTACACGCAGTCATCGGCGCCGACCCTAAGATCAGCGCCCTCGACCAGTTCAGCGCCCATCGCCTGGGCCAGATAGGCGTGCTCGAAGTAGGCGGAGTTGTAGATGCCGGGGGTCAGCACGACGATCTGCGGGGAGTCATTGCCTTCGGGTGCCAGGGAGCGCAGGCAGGCCGCTAGCTGCTGCGGGTAGTCGTCCACCGGATGGATGGCGTAGTCCTTGAACAGTTCCGGGAAGACGCGCTTCATCACGGCGCGGTTCTCCAGCATGTAGGACACGCCGGAAGGCACCCTAAGGTTGTCCTCCAGCACATAGAGGGCGCCGTCCCGGTCTCGCACCAGGTCGGTGCCGCAGACGTGGGACCAGACGCCGTGGGGCGGGTCGATGCCCACGCACTGGCGCCGAAATTCACGGGACTTTTCGATGTACGCAGCCGGCACCACGCCATCGCGCAGGATGCGTTGATGGTGGTAGATGTCGTCGATGAAGGCGTTCAAGGCCCGCACCCGCTGGGCCAGCCCTTGGGCGATGGCGTCCCACTCGCGCTTGCGGATCAGGCGCGGCACGATGTCGAACGGCCATTCCCGGTCGATGCCGCCGGGCTCACCCGTGTTGTACACGGTGAAGGTGATGCCCATGGTGCGGATCGCCAGCTCGGCGGCAGCGGCACGCTCCGAAAGCGCTTCGTCAGTCAGCCGAGACAGCACACGCAGCAACGGCCCCGCGCCGGGCCGAGCCCTGCCGGAGGATGTGACGAGCTCATCCCACAGGCCCGCCGCATCATATTGCTTCCAGTCGATTGCCATCCTGCGCTATTGGGCGGGGTGGTTCTGCGTCCTTCAATCCGCAGCCTTGCCGATGTCCGGCGCCGCATGGGCGGACAGGGCGGACTTCGCCATGCCGGTTTGCGGCCCCTTGAGCGCCTTGACGGCCCGCTCGTTGGCCTTGATTTTGCTCATGATGGCCGCGGAGGCGCGGTTCCAGGTGTCCCGGTTGGCGATGACGTAGGCGTTGGACTCCCGGAAGCCGTCCAACAGGCCATTGACTTCCGGGATGACGTAGCGGGCCACCAAATCCCAACTGCGCAGGGTGTCCTCCCGGTTGGCCCAATCGTGGACGAAGCCGATCACCGTGCCGAAGCCGCCGGAGATCTGCTCAAGTTCCCGAATCTTCGCCACCAAGTCGTCCGGGGTGCCGATCACGTTGGCGCTGTCGTCGCTGAACGCTGCTACGTCCACGGCTTCGTCCGGGGTTTTGTAGATGGTGCCTTCACCGGCCGCCAGCGTCCCGACGGTGTATTCGTTGTTGTGCCGAAACAG
>CAZRBP010000267.1:0-3711 GCA_964598305.1 uncultured Pseudomonadales bacterium
TTGGAGGTGGCAATCATGTCCATGACCGGCCGTTGCTTGTGTGGAGCGGTGTCCTACACCGCGGAAGATGTCGAGACGGATGTGCACAGCTGCCATTGCGGGCAGTGCCGGCGCTGGTCCGGGGCCTCGATCATGGCCGCGGGCGTCGGCACAATCGAGTTTTCCGGCGCGGAGCACATCCGCTGCTATGACTCGTCGGAGTGGGCGGAGCGCGGCTTTTGCACCCAGTGCGGGTCCAGCTTGTTCTACCGCTTGAAGGGGACAGAGAACTACCACATGTGGGTGGGCACGTTCGACGACCAGGCGCCCTTTCGCTTGACCGGCGAGATCTACATCGAGGACAAACCGCAAGGCTACGACTTCGCCGGCGACCATCCGCGCATGACCGGCGAGGAGTTCATGGCGTCGATGGGCGATTCCTGAGGGCAGGACGGTGGACGTCTCACCAACCGATGCCACCTTGGGCGCCATCATCACCGGCATTGACTTGGCGTCGCTCAATGAGCGGGCTTGGCGCGCCGTCGAAGATGCCTTTCATGAACACGCCGTGCTCATCTTTCCTGCACAGCACTTGAGCGCCGAGGCGCAGGTCGCCTTCGGCGGCCGCTTTGGGCAAGTGGAGCAACTCGTGCCCGGCATGGAGATCGTGCCCATCAGCAACCAGCGCAAGGACGGCAGCCTGCTGGCGGACAGCGAGCATCAAATGCAGGTGCTCATCGGCAACGAGGGCTGGCATACCGACAGTTCCTACATGCCGATTTCCGCCAAGGCGTCGATCCTGTCCGCCCATGTGCTGCCGGAAGCCGGGGGCGAGACCGAATGGGCCGACATGCGAGCGGCCTTTGATGCGTTGGACGACGCCATGCGGGCGCGGATCGAGAGCCTAGCCGCCTACCATTCCCTGTTTCACTCCCAAGCCAAGATCGGCCATCGGGCCGAGGTGGGCGCGGGCTATGGCTTCTACGATGGCGAGCCGCCCCTGCGGCCCTTGGTGAAACGCCATCCGGTGACCGGTCGGACAGCCCTGTACATCGGTCGCCACGCCTATGGCATTCCGGGGCTGTCGGAGCAGGCGTCGGAGCGGTTGCTGGCCGATCTGGTCGATTTCGCCTGCCAGCCGCCGCGCACCCTGCAGCATCGTTGGTCGGTGGGCGACGTGGTGATCTGGGACAACCGTTGCGTGCTGCACCGGGCCCGACCCTACGACCACCGCCAAGCCCGGGTGATGCAGCACACTCGAATCCAAGGCGACCCCGCCACCGAGTCCGCCCTAGGAGCCGCTGACCCAGTCCAGAGCTAGCGGCGGCGGAGCTTGATGTCCAAGCTGGTGGGCGGTTCGGTCAACTCCAGCTTGATGTTGAAATCCTCCGGTGACGGGCGGCTGTAGGTGAGCGAACGGAAGGCGTTGCCGGCCTCCTGCGCTTCGAAGCGCACCGAGTTTTCGCCGAGTTCCGCCAACACCATCTTCTGTGGTGCCGGCATGCGCGGCTCATAGCTCTTGCTCCACTGCTGGATGCGGAAGACCAAGGTGCCCTCGGACTCCTCGATGACGATCAGCTCCACCATGTTGGTTTTGCCGTTCTCCAGCATCCGCACGGCAGCGATCATGGCGTCGTCGGCAGGTTCCAGCCAGGTCTCCTGCAGTACGGCGTTCTCGCCCATCGGCCCCTCCCAGGCGCCGGTCATCCAAGCCAAGTCGGAGATGCTCGCCGCTGGGGGCGCTGCATCAGCCGCCGCCGTAGCCGTCAGGATCAAGCCAACCCAAGCCCACCGCTTTAGGCGTCTCATGAAAGCTCTTCAGCCCGTCAGGTGGTCAGCCAGCCGAATTGCTGCGGCTTGCGCCCGGCTTGGGGATGGATCGGCACATTGACCAGCGCCGGTCCATCGAAAGCCATCGCCTCGTCGAGCGCGGCCCTTAGGTCGGCCGGATCCTCCACGTAAAGCCCCTTGCCGCCCAGCGCTTCCAGCATGCCGTCGTAGCGGGCGCCGTAGGTGAGGATAGGCGGCGGCACCCTCTGGCCGGGCTTGAGCGGCCCCATGCCGCCGCCAATGCCGCCGTTGTTGAGCACCACCATCTTTACCGGCAGGTTGTAGCGCACCATGGTTTCAATCTCCATGCCGGAAAAGCCGAACGCGCTGTCGCCCTGCACTGAGACGATGGGCTTGTCCGGCTGGGCGACCGCGGCGGCAACGGCGAAGCCGAGGCCGATGCCCATGGTGCCGTAGGTGCCGGCGTCCAAGCGATGGCGCGGGCTGCGGTTGGCCATCTGGGTGCGCCCGATGTCCATGGTGTTGGCGCCTTCGCCGATAATGATGGCGTCCTCGGGCAGCCAAGCCTCGATGTCCCGGTAGGCCCGATAGTAGTTCATGGGGCTGGAGTCGTCGTCGATCATCGGTTTGACGGCTTCCAGGTTGGCCGCAGCCTTCTCCTTGAGCTGGCTGCGCCAGGCCGTGTCCGCCGGGTAGAACCATTGCCGCTCGTCCAAGGCTTGGTTCAATTGGCCGACCACGGCCTTGCCGTCGCCGAGCAGGGCCACTTCAGCGGGGACGTTGGTGCCGATCTCCTCAGCGGCAACATCCAATTGCACCACTCGCACGCCTTCCTTGAAGCGCGGCGGCAGGCCGAAGTGCATGATCCAGTTCAGCCGCGCGCCCATCAGGAACACCAGGTCCGCCTCACGCAGCGCTGTGCTGCGGGCGGCGCCCACGGACAGCGGATCGTCGTCGGGCAATATGCCCTTGCCCATGGGGGAGGCTAGGAACGGCAGTTGGGTGCGCTCGATGAACGCGCGCACTTCGTCCTCGGCGCGCGACCAGGCCATGCCCTTGCCAACAATGACCAAGGGCCGCTCGGCGGACTCGAGGGCGGACAGCGCTGCCTCCACGGCACCAGGATCGGCGTGGCTGCGGGGCGGTTCGCCCACGGTGGCGGCGGAGCGCACTTTGTCCTCCTCCACTTGGCCGCGAATGATGTCGTCGGGAAAGTCCAGGTAGGTGGGGCCGGGACGGCCGAATTTGGCGTGGCGCACGGCTTGCTCGACGTAGTAGGGGATGCGCGCCGTATGTTCGATGGCATGGGCGTACTTGCAGTAAGGCGTGGCCAGTTGCACTTGGCGCTCCTCCTGAAAACCGCCCATGCCGTTCTGGTACACCGGCGAAGCGCCGCCGATCAGGATCATGGGCCAACAGTTCTGCTGGGCATTGGCCAGGCCGGCGAAAGCGTGAATGACCCCCGGACCGGACACGGTGAGGCAGGCTTGGGGACGCCCGGTCAAGTAACCGGCGGCTTGGGCGGCGTAGCTGGCCGACTGCTCGTTACGCATGCCGATGTAGGTGATGCCGGCCTTCTGCGCCGCCGCCGCCACGCCGATGACCGGGAAGCCGACGATGCCGAACATCATGTCCACGCCCTGCTGCTTCAAGCTCTGCGCCATCAGCGTGGCGCCGTCAATTGTCCCCATGAGTGCTCCTTAGTGGCTGGGTTTTGATTTGGTGTTGGTTTGCGCGGGCGCGGGCGTTATCCGCCAATGACGCCCGCCTGCATCAATTCGGCAATGCGGGCCTCATCAAGCGCCAAGTCCTCCGCCAGCACTTCTGCGGAATGCTCGCCGAGAGCAGGGGCCGTCTTGATGGGCACTTGGCTGGCGGACATGCGGGCCGGCCAGCCGAGCAGGCGCACCTTGCCCTTCTCCGGGTGATCGACTTCGTGAA
>CAZRBP010000268.1:0-3700 GCA_964598305.1 uncultured Pseudomonadales bacterium
AAAAAAGCAAACGGGCTCCACTACGAATCCAAGCGTTGGAGGAAGCGCGGTCTGACCAAATGAGAACTGCTGATTGAAAACAGCTTCACTTTGCAGCCGCCAGACAGGAGCGTATGATTCATCATCAACTTCAACTTAAAGTTAAACTCTAATGGCAACAGTCTCCATGGTGGAGCTACGGCGTGACGCGGAAGGCATTCTGCAACGGGTGGGCCGGGGCGAGCGGCTGGTGTTGACCTATCGCGGACAGCCAGCGGCCCGGCTGGAGCCCTTTGACGATTCAACCACCCCCGCCGATGACCCCATTTATCGCTTGGCGGAACTGTCCGTTGACCAAGGCGGCTCCCTCACCAACGAGGAAATGGACGCCATCGTCTATGGTCAATGAGACATTTGTGGATACCAGCGGTTTCTATTCGTTGCTGGTACACAAGGACCGCATGCACGCAACCGCCGCAGACTACATGGCCCGAGCCGCGCGGGACCAAGGCCGCTTCGTGACCACCGACTATGTCCTTGACGAGGCGGTTACGCTGCTGAAAGCGAGAGGCCACGGCGAACTCATCGCACCGCTGTTCGACGCCATCGACAATTCCGCCGCAATGCGCATTGAGTGGACGACGTCCGAGCGCTTCGATGAAGCGCGGCTGTTCTGTGTGCGTCACTCAGACAAGGCATGGTCATTCACCGACTGCATCAGTTTCCTGGTCATGCAATCTCTGGGCCTTACTGCGGCACTGACCAGCGACCGCCACTTTGCCCAAGCCGGCTTCCAAGTGCTTCTGAAGCCATGAACATGGAGCAGCATCCCTGTTTTCTCTCCGGGGAGTCCTTGTTACCGGCGCGGGTCAAGGACAACACGCCCCATCGTCTGCCTGTTGGCGAGCTTCAGTAGCCTATCGGGGAGCGCATCAAACCCGATGACCTCGTCAACCAGCGGATTCAGTCGATTGTCCAGCAGCATCTGGTACAGCTCTTGGTAGCAGCGCTGAAACGGCCGATCGTCGCGCCCTCGATAGCCGCCCATGTGAACGCCCACCAATGAGTAGTTCTTTACCAAGGCATGATTCATCGGCGCTGCAGGGATTGTGCCCGATGCGAAACCGATCATCAGGTACTTGCCCTCCCAGGCAACCAACCGCCGCGCCACATCGAAGTAGTCGCCGCCGACCGGGTCGTAGACCACATCCACGCCCCGGCCGTCGGTTAGGTCCATAACACGCTGGTAGAGGTCCTCGGCGTTGTAGTCAATGGCATGATCCGCACCCAGCCGAGCGCAGGCTTCGGCCTTGTCCCTGCCTCCAGCAGCCGCGATCACCCTGCAGCCATGCACCCTGGCAAGATCGATTGCCGCCGAGCCGACGCCGCCAGCGCCAGCCAGCACCAGCAATGTCTGGCCTGGCTTGAGTTCGCCGCGCAGGTGCAGCCCGAACCAGCCGGTCCCGTAGGTGATGTGAATCGCAGCCGCCAGCAGGCAATCCACGCCGTCGGGGATCAGGTTCGCACCGGCAGCGACGATAAGGCACTCCTCGGCGTAGCCACCACTGGCGCGATGGCAGAGTCCGACGATTCGGTCGCCTGCCTTGAAGGGTACATTGCCACCAGCCTCCAACACCGTGCCCGCTGCGTTCATGCCGGGCGTGAAGGGCGGCTCCAGCTTCACTTGGTAGCTGCCTTGGCACTGCAGGATGTCCGCGAAGTTGAGGTCGCTGGCCTCAACGGCGATCCGGCAGATTCCGTCGGTGACCTCGGGCAGCACCGCTTCCCGGGCATTCAATTTATCCCATGGGTTCCCCAGTTCACCCATTTGCCAAGCTCTCATGCATCCCTCCAGCAGGTTTTGTCAGCCGAGACCCAGATAGTCGACGATCTGCTGAACACAGGCCTCGACGCTGTCCTCCCCCGAGTGCAGATGCACTTCCGGGTTCTCCGGTGCTTCATAGGCGCTGTCAACACCGGTGAAATTCGGCAGGTCACCTCTTCGGGCCTTGGCATAGAGCCCTTTGGTGTCGCGGCGTTCCGCTTCCTCCAACGGCGTATCCACGAAGATCTCGACGAAGTCGCCTTCATCCAGCATTCGCCTGGCCATGTCACGTTCCGCACGGAAGGGTGAAATAAAGGAGGTCAGAACCACGAGCCCCGCATCCACCATGAGCCTTGCCACTTCGGAGACTCGGCGGATGTTCTCGATTCGGTCTCCGTCTGAAAACCCAAGGTCCTGGGTCAAGCCATGACGAACGTTGTCGCCATCGAGAACGTAGGTGCGAATGCCCCGCTTGTGCAGATTCTGCTCAAGGGCATCCGCAATGGTCGATTTGCCGGCACCGCTCAAGCCCGTGAACCAGAGAACTCGCGCCCGGTGGCCGTTCAAGGCCTCGCGAGCCGCCTTGTCGACCGTCAGTTTCTGCTGATGGACGTTCCTCGCCCGGCGAAGGGCGAAGTTGATCATGCCCGCCGCCACCGTGGCGTTGGTGTAGCGATCGATCAGCACGCACGAACCCAGCGACCGGTTGCCGCCATAGGGCTCAAAGGGGATGCCCCGGTCCACGCTGAGCGTCGCCACGCCGATGTCATTGAGCTGCAGTTCCTTTGATGACAAGTGTTCCAGGGTGTTGACGTTGTACTTGTACTTGATGTCCGTCAGCGTGGCGCCGACGCGGGTGGTGCTGGTCTTCAACAGGTAGGACCGTCCATGGTGGCCGGGCTCCTGGTCCATCCACACCAGGTTCACCTCGAACTGGTCAGCCACCTCGCTGGGGTCACTCGCCGCGACGATGACGTCGCCTCGGGAACAGTCCACCTCCCTATCCAAGGTGATGGTTACCGCCTGATCGGTGATTGCGCCGTTCAATGTGTCTTTGTGGAGAATGATCTCATCCACGGTTGCGGCCTCTCCGGAGGGCAGCACCCGCACTTCGTCCCCTGCGGCGACCTTCCCCGATACCACGGTGCCGGAGAATCCTCGGAAAGTCCGGTCGGGCCTGTTCACCCACTGCACCGGCATGCGAAATGACTCGCCGGTCAGGGAGCGATGCGCGTCCACGGTCTCCAGAAACCCAATCAGCGTGGGCCCGTGGTACCAGGGTGTTTTAGCCGAGCGCTCAACCACGTTGTCTCCGTGCAGAGCGGACATCGGGATGGCGGTGATCTGCTCAAAGTTCAGTTGCTCCGCGAACGCTTCATAGTCACGAACGATCTCGTTGTAGGTCTCTTGGTCGAAGTCCACCAGGTCCATCTTGTTGACAGCCAAGGCCACATGGCGAATGCCGAGAAGCGAACAGATGAAGGAGTGGCGACGGGTCTGGGTCAACACGCCGGCCGCAGCGTCAACCAGGATGACGGCGACGTCCGCGGTCGATGCTCCGGTGGCCATGTTGCGCGTGTACTGTTCGTGCCCGGGCGTGTCGGCAACGATGAACTTGCGGTGATCCGTGGCGAAGAACCGGTAGGCCACGTCTATGGTGATGCCCTGCTCCCGTTCCGCTGCGAGGCCATCGACGAGCAGGGCAAAATCGATGTCGCCGCCTTGGGTGCCATGGCGTTTGGAATCGTTGGTCAGCGCCGCCACCTGATCCTCAAAAATCAGCTGCGCCTCGTGGAGCATGCGGCCAATCAGGGTTGACTTGCCGTCATCGACACTGCCGCAGGTGATGAATCGAAGCAGGTCGAGGTTCGACTGCTCCTCCAAGTACTGGTCAAT
>CAZRBP010000269.1:0-3682 GCA_964598305.1 uncultured Pseudomonadales bacterium
ACCCTGTCCACGCAATTGAAGAAGCTGGAGGAAACCCTCGGCGTGACGCTCATCGAGCGCAATCGGCGCCGGGTGATTCTCACGCCGGTGGGCGAGTCCATCGTGGCGCAGGCGGACACCGTGCTGCAGAACGTCGATCAGTTGCAGCGGCTCGCGGATGAGCATCGCGACCCGTTGGGTGGCGACTTTCGCTTGGGGCTCATTCCCACGTTGGCGCCCTATTTGCTCCCCTTGGTGCTTGCGCCGGTGCGCCAAGCGTTGCCCAAGCTGAGGATGCAGATCACCGAAGGCCAGACCGCAAGCATCACGCGGATGCTCCAGGCGGGGGCGCTCGATGCGGTGGTTCTGGCGTTGCCGCTGCCGGAAGAGGACTTGGTGCAGACGCCGATCTTCGATGAGCCGTTCCACTTCGCGGCCTCCGTGCGCCATCCCAAGGCGTCCCAGGCTGCCATCACCGAGGCCGAACTCGATCAGGAGCAGGTGCTGCTGCTCGAGGATGGTCACTGCCTGCGCGACCAGGCCTTGGCGATTTGCAAATCCCGTAACGCGGTGGAGAACACCGACTTCCGAGCCACCAGCCTGGAAACCTTGCGGCAGATGGTGGCCGCCGACGTGGGGGTGACGCTGATGCCGGAACTGGCCATCACGGATGCCGTGGCGGACGTGCGCTACATTCCCTTCAGCGGCGCCAATCCGCCCCACCGCACCATTGGCGTCTGCTGGCGGAGCAGCGCCACCCGCAAGCCGCTGCTCAAGGAGTTGACCGAGGTGCTCACTCAGGCGGTTGCTAACGAGGGGATGCCTCAGCCCAACGAGTAGACGGTCGCCGGGCGCAAGGGTTGGTTAAGGCGGCAACCTCATCCCGCGATCAAGAAAACCAGTCGAGGTCGCTGAGGAGCGAATCGCGGACCGCGCCGTCCGGCTCCACAGCGCAGGTCATGGCCGGATGATCGATGCCGAAGCGCAGGTTCATCCCGTGGCGCAAGGCGCCAATTTGGTCAGCACTGAGTTCAAAGCGCAGAAAGTGGACCGCGGCGGTCTTGTCCTCGTTGGAGCGGTCGAGATCCTCATTGGCGATGGCGAAAACTCGGTCCCCGTCACCCACTTGGGCCCAGACCCGTTGCTCGATGTCCTTGAGTTGCGCAAGCGCCCGGCGCCGTTGCTCGACGTCCGGGTACTCGATCATGAAGGTCGCCTTCCAGTTGCTGCCATCCGGAATGAGCGGATTGTAGGCTTCGATTTCCGCCTCGATTTCGGCGGGCTCGAAGATGCGTTCCACCCGCAGCATCTCCTGCACCTGGTACTTCATGGTGAGGAAGTCCTCGAAGTAGAGCGCCGCGTGGTCGTTCAGGCGCACCCTTCGGTGGCGCTTGTGGGCGATGACTTGGCGGCGGAATGCCGGGCGCTCCACCGCGTAGTCCTCAAGCCCCCAGAGTTTGGAGCGATCCAGTTTTTCCATCTTGGCCTGTCGCTCAAATGCCGTAGGCGAACCGGGCCATGGAGATGGGATGCTCGGCGGCGTCCGCTTCTCCACCGAGCGCGTGGCCGATTAGGCGCCCGGCCATGGGGCAGTCGGAGCCGAATCGGTCCGGCTCGGCCTGTTTCACCCGGTTCACCACCGGGCGGGCGATCTTCATCGCCTTGGCGTAGGTTTCGGCCTTGGCGGCGTAGGTGCCGTCGTGGCCGGAGCACCGTTCGATGGCGGTGACCTCCGTGCCGTCGATGAGGTTGAGGAACTCGCGCGTCTTCAGGCCGATGTTCTGCACCCGCTGATGGCAGGCGACCTGGTAGGCCACCTTGCCGAGCGGGCGCTTGAAATCGATGTTCAGCAGCTTGGCGCGATGGCGCAGCATCAGGTACTCGAACGGGTCGAAGAACGCCTGCTTGACCCGCCCAGCGTCCGCATCATCGGGAAACATCAACGGGATTTCCTGTTTGTACATCAGCACACAGGAGGGGATGACGGCCATCAGGTCGTAACCGTCGTCGATGGCCTTTAGAAAAGTGGGAAAGTTGGCCTCCTTGGCCGCCGCCACCCGCTCGAGGTCGCCGAGTTCGAGCTTGGGCATGCCGCAGCAGCGGGCATCCTTGAGCACTTTGACCGGGATGCCGTTGTGGTTCAGCACGGCGATGAGGTCCTCCACCACCTCGGGACAGTTGTGCTCGCCGTAGCAGGTGGCGTAGATGGCCACCTTGCCCGTCGTGCGGTCCGAAGGCTCTGCCGCCAAGTCGCTGCCCGCGATGCCTTTCATCCGCCGGGAGAGCGGCTTGGCCGCAAACTTGGGCAGCGGCGCTTCGGCGTGCAGCCCGATGATGGGCGCGCCGGCCTTGCGCAGCGCCGGCACCGACGCAGCGGCGTTGGCCACCTGCGCCACGCCCGGCGTGGAGAGGGTCTTGAACACCGGCCCGGTGCTGGTGATCAGCTTATCGCGCCAGCGGGTCTTGCCGGCCTTGAAGCGCTCGGCCTTGGCGCGCAGCATCAGGTGCGGAAAGTCCACCGCCCATTCGTGGGGCGGCAGGTAGGGGCACTTGGTCTGGGCGCACAGGTCGCACAGAAAGCACTGCTCCACCACCTTGGCGTAGTCCGCCGGATCCACGCCGTCCACTTCCATGGTGTCCGACTCGTCGACAAGGTCGAACAAGGTCGGAAAGGCGTCGCACAGGCTCACGCAACGGCGGCAGCCGTGGCAGATGTCGAAGACCCGCTCAAGTTCGGCGTTCAGGTCGGCCTTGTCGTAGAAGGCGTCGGAGCGCCAATCAATGGGACGGCGCTCCGGCGCTTCAAGGCTGCCTTCGCGGACGGCCATGGAGTTTTACTCCATGGCGTCCAGGGCTTTTTGAAAGCGATTGGCGTGGGAGCGCTCGGCCTTCGCCAAGGTCTCGAACCAGTCGGAGATCTCCTCGAACCCCTCGTCCCGGGCGGTCTTCGCCATGCCCGGGTACATGTCGGTGTACTCGTGGGTCTCGCCGGCGATGGCCGCCTTGAGGTTGTCGCTGGTGGTGCCGATGGGCAGCCCGGTGGCCGGGTCGCCGACGACCTCCATGTATTCGAGGTGGCCGTGGGCGTGGCCGGTTTCGCCTTCCGCCGTGGAGCGGAACACCGCGGCGACGTCGTTCTCGCCCTCGACGTCCGCCTTGGCGGCGAAGTAGAGGTAACGCCGGTTGGCTTGGGATTCGCCGGCGAAGGCGTCCTTGAGGTTTTGCAGGGTTTGGCTGTCATTCAGATCCATGGGGTTGCGCCTCCTTTAGGATGGTTTCAACAAGTGTCCGCAGGTGATTGCCAAACCAGATTACACGCGATGGCTTGGCCTTTGCCATTTGAAAGTTTGAATCAACGGCATAGCCCTTGTCTATCATAAAGGCCGAAATCGAAAGTTCTTCTATATGATAATCATTATCGTTTGAGGCATGCCAACGGCGCGCCAACGGCTGTGCCGCTCCCGGTTGGCGTTCCGGGCTAAAATGACTGCCCTCCCCAAAGATGTGCGGTTGCCGTGGTTCGACAGGAGTTGAGTCAGCTTGTACGGCTGGCGTTGCCGATCATTCTGGCCCAACTCTCGCAGATGGGCATGGGGGTGGCGGATACCGTCATGGCCGGGCGGCTGAGCGCTGCGGACTTGGCCGGCGTCGCCCTCGGCGGCAACCTGTTTTGGCCGGCGATGCTCTTCATAACCGGCCTCAT
>CAZRBP010000270.1:0-3651 GCA_964598305.1 uncultured Pseudomonadales bacterium
ACCGGAACATCCGGCTGGGCGGCCTTGACCTTGTCCACGTCGGACAGCGGAATGTGGGCGTCGAGCTCCCCGAAGTGCATGATGACCGGACAGTTCGGCGACCGCTCGGCCTCCCCGGCCACCCCGCCCCCGTAGTAGGAGGATGCCGCGGCCACGCCGGTCAGCTCGCAAGCCGCCAGCCAAGTCAGCAGGCCGCCGAAACAGTAGCCGACCACCCCGACCCGGCCATGGGCGGAGGCATGGTCGATGGCGGCCTGAATGTCGGCCAGGGTATTGGGCATCTGCAGCTTCTGGAACGCGAGTTCGATGCCCCGTCCCATGTCCGCCTCCTCGTAGCCGAGCTCGATGTTCGGCTCCACGCGGTCGAATATCTGCGGCGCGACGGCGGCGTAGCCCGCCTCCGCATAGCCGTCCACCACATCGCGAATGTGGCTGTTGACGCCAAAGATCTCCTGAATGACCACCACGCTGCCGTTCGGCGCGCCGGCCGGCTTCGATTCCCAAGCGCCCAACTCGAACCCGTCGGCGGCACGCAATTCAATTCTCTGTCCCATGGCCTGTTCCTCCCAGCCTTGCGAAGCGCGGTGTTGTACCACAGTTTTGCGGTAAATACATGATGTTTGCAGCGAATGCCTGTCGTTTTCGCCGACTGGCCACTGCGGCGCGGGGAGTCGTTTTGCTGTCATGGATTCGTCATAATTCTGCCTTGTAATTCCGGTTGACCACCATCCGACAGGCGCACGCATGGACAACAAGGTTCTGGTCATTGAAGATGAGCATGAAATTCGCGAAATGCTCAACTTCACGCTGACGCGGGCTGGTTTCAGCGTCGGCGAAGCGGACAGCGCCGAAGCGGCTCTCAGCCAGCTCGACGGCCCGCTGCCCGATCTGCTCATCATCGATTGGATGCTGCCGGGCATGAGCGGCGTGGAACTGGCCCGCCGGCTGCGGCAGGACGAGCACACCGCCAACCTGCCCATGATCATGCTCACGGCGCGCGGGGAGGAGACCGACAAGCTCAAGAGCTTCGACTCCGGCATGGACGACTACCTCACCAAACCCTTCTCGCCCAAAGAGCTCATCGCCCGCATACGGGCGCTGCTGCGGCGCACTGGCACGCCGGACAACGGCGTCATCGCCTGCGGCCCCGTGCGCTTGGACCTAAACGCGCACAAGCTCTCCGTGGATGGGCAGGCGGTGAAGGTCGGCCCCACTGAGTTCCGCCTGCTGGAGCTGTTCATGCGCAATCCAGACCGCGCCTTTGGCCGTGCCCAACTCCTCGACCGCGTATGGGGCCGCAGCATCTACGTGGAGGAACGCACGGTGGATGTGCATGTGCTGCGCCTGCGCAAAACGCTCAAGCCCCACGGCGTGGACCAGTTGATTCAAACCGTACGCGGCGTGGGCTATCGATTCAGCCCCGCCTGATGGACCTCTACAGCCGCAAGGAGCTGCTGGGCGCCGGGGCCTTGGTGCTGGCCGCCCTTGCCATCGGTCTCGCGGTCGGGGGCTTGGGCTGGGCGCTGTTCGCCGCCGCTGCTGCCGGGCTCGTTTACCAGCATCGGGACCTGCGCCGATTCGTGCGCTGGGCCAAGAAACCGCTGCGGCGCCCCAAGTTCGCCAACGCCGGCCTGGAGCAGGCCAGCCGCTCGCTGCGCCGCTCCCTCAAGCAGGCGCGGCGGCGGACTCACGAAGCCCTGCAACAAACGTCCCACTTTCGGGGCGTGACGGCGGCGCTGCCGGATGCCGCTATCCTGGTGGATGGGGAAGGCAACATCGAGAGCTTCAACGGCGCCTCGGTGGCCCTGTTGCACTTGAAGCGCAAGGACACCGGCAAGCACCTCGGCACCCTGCTGCGGCATCCGGACGCCATCCGGCTTTTGAATCAGGAGACGCTGGACCCCACCGCCGAATTCAGTTCCCCCTTTGTCGAAGGCCAGCGCCTGGAGCTGCGCCGTGTGCCCGTGGCCAAGGACCAGGACCTCATCCTGGCCCGGGACGTGACCCATCTCAACCGGTTGCTGAGCATGCGCCAGGACTTCGTGGCCAATGTCTCCCATGAGCTGCGCACCCCGTTGACCATCATCGTCGGCTACCTGGAGGCCATTAACGACGACGATTTGGATGCCGGCACCCTGCGCCGGCTGGTGGGCAAGCTCGCCTCGCCGACCCATCGCATGCAGGCCCTGGTCGATGACTTGCTGATGCTCACCCGGCTGGAGTCGAGCCCCGCGCCTCAGCCCGGCGACCTCACCGCGGTCGATGTCAGGCTACTGGTCGGCAGCGTGGTCGATGACTTGGCGGGCATGGCCGGCAAGCGCCACCAAATCGAACAGCGCATCCCCTGCGGCTTGCGGGTGCTGGGCATCGAAAAGGAGTTGCACAGCGCCTGCACCAATCTCGTCACCAACGCCATCAAGTACAGCCCCCAAGGCGGACAGATCAACATCAGTTGGACAGGCGGCGACGACGGCGCCACGCTGGAGGTGAGCGACGAGGGCGTGGGCATCGCCCCCGAACACCTCTCAAGGCTGACCGAGCGCTTCTATCGCGTCGATTTCGCCGGCGCCCGAGTGCGCGGCGGCACCGGCTTGGGATTGGCCATCGTCAAGCACGTTCTCAAGCGGCACAACAGCCAACTGCAAATCGAAAGCGAGGTGGGCAAGGGCAGCCGCTTCTACTGCCGTTTCCAAGCCGACCAACTCCAGGCCCCGCCCTCAGCCGCCTAGAGCGAGGGAATCTCAGCGCCGCGCCATCGGCATCTGCATCAGGTGGTGGCCGCCGTCGAGGATCAGGGTCTCGCCGGTGACTACGCTGGCGCCGGTTAGGAAGAGCAGGATGCCTGCGGCAACGGTGTCGGGCGTGGTGGTCAGGCGCAGCGGGGTGTTCTGCTCCAGATAGGCCTTGGCCTGGTCGTAGGTTTCCTGGCCCATGCCTTCGGCCAGCCAATCCCCCTGAATGAAGCTGGGACAGACCGTGTTGACGCGGATTTCCGGCCCCAGCACCCGCGCCAAGGAGAGGCCCAAGGTAATGAGGGCGCCCTTGGAGGCGGCGTAGGCGATGGAACTGCCCACCCCCATGATGCCGGCGATGGACGCCACGTTGACGATGCTGCCCTGGCCGCCGCGCCGCATCAGGGGGGCGGCGGCGCGTGCCATCTGATAGGAGCCCACCGTGTTGACGCCGTAGATGTGCAGGAAGTCCTGCTTGTCCAGGCCCTCTAGGTCGTCGTGGGCGCAGAACTTGGTTGTGCCAGCGTTGTTGACCAAGCCATCGAGCCGCCCCCACCGCGATTCCGCCGCAGCGACCAGCTTGCGGCAGTCCGCATCGTCGCTGACGTCAGCTTTGACCACCTCGGTTTCGACGCCGAAGGCATGGCACTCTTCTTCCGTGCGCCGCGCCCCGGCCTCGCTGTGGGCGTAGTTGATGACCACGTGGCAGCCGAGCTCCGCCAACTGCCGGGCGCAAGCCGCCCCGACGCCGCTTGATGAGCCGGTGACAATCACCACGCCATCCTGCAAATCCATCATGCCGCTGTTTCCTTTTTTTGATTGGCTTGAATCAAGGGTAGTATTCGCACTTTTTGCCGGGGGGTCAAAACCGCATGGGAACCATCGAGGCCGTCATCTGGGATTTCGGCGGCGTGCTGAC
>CAZRBP010000271.1:0-3569 GCA_964598305.1 uncultured Pseudomonadales bacterium
GGGTCATCCGGACGAGCGCCTTGGGTGCCATTTCAGACTGCGGCGCCCATCGTTCCGTCCACAGTCAGCCTTTCGGGCGTAGGCTTCTTGCGCATCATCAACCATTCGCCAAACCCGGGCCAAGTGCGGATGGTGCCCGTTGATGATGCGGGCACGCGCCACCGCGCCCTGAGCTTACGGTTGGCAGCGGGCGAAGCTGCGCACTTCAATAGCCGCGACTTGGAACAAGGCAACACAAGCAAGGGGTTGACCGGAGCCAGCGGCGCCGGCCAAGGGAATTGGCGCTTGGAACTCCTGACGGAACTGGACATCGAGGTGCTGTCCTACATTCGAGGGGAAGGCGGTTCCGTGGCTTCGGTTCACGATGTCGTGCCCGGCACTGGAACCCGCCATTGGCTGCCGTTCTTCAATCCGGGCAGCAACACCAATCAACGGAGCCTTCTGCGGTTGATCAATCCAGGCGCCGAGCCGGTGGAAGCCACGATCACGGGTGTCGATGACCATGGAGACTCACCCGGCGGCGAGGTTCGCATCCTGGTGGCACCCGACGCTGCGGCAACCCTATCCGCCGCTGACTTGGAAGACGGGGTAGGGGTGACAGGCGCTCTAGGCGACGGACAGGGCAAGTGGCGGTTGACGGTGGAGTCGAGTCAACCCATCGGGGTCATGAACCTTCTCATCAGCCCAACCGGCCATATGACCAACCTATCCTCCTTGCCGGTACAACAAACGGAAGGCACATTCGGCGTGCCCCTGTTTCCGTCAGCCGGGGATGGCGAGGGCCGGCAGGGCTTCGTGCGCGTCATCAACCGAACTGCGGAGCCGGGTGAAGTTCGGATATCCGCTTTCGACGAGACGACCTGGTCCTACGAATCGGTCACGCTGGCACTGCCCGCCAACCAAGCCGCGCACTTCAGCTCCCACGATCTGGAGACCGGCAACGCCAACAAGGGGCTCACCGGCAGCACCGGCGCGGGACAAGGGGACTGGGCTTTGGAGTTGACCAGCGCCCTGGACATCGAAGTGCTCTGCTACGTTCGCCACTGGGACGGTTTTCTGACCTCCATGCACGATCTCGCACCCACGTTCGGCAACCGAGCCGATGTGGCGTTCTTCAATCCGGCCAGCAACAGCAATCAGGTGAGCAAACTCAGGCTGGTCAATCCAGGCGCTCAGACGGCGGCTGTCACGATCTCAGGCGTGGACGACCGGGGCGCGGCTTCGGAGTCCGACGTGCGCGTGACGGTCGAGGCGCAGAACATCCTCACCTTGACCGCCCAGCAGCTTGAGCAGGGCATCGGTGTGGAGGGGGCGCTGGGGGATGGTTCCGGAAAGTGGCGGTTGTTGGTGGAGTCGGATCAATCGATCAGTGTGATGAGCGTGCTGGAGAGCCCAACGAAGCACCTGACAAATCTGTCAACATCCCGAGGCGGGCGGGCGTCCAGTGTGGAGTAGGCAGCGAGCCCACGAACCGGACGCGCTCCAGCGGGTCGGGTCGCACTTCGCGAGAGTTGCGCAGGTGCCCACCGCGCCGCTCCTGGCGGAACTGGACGCAGCTCGCACGCTGTGGCGGGCGGATACCAGCCGCCAACGCAAGGTGCGGTGTCAGCGGCACACGGAGAACATCTTCCTGCGAGCCGCCAAGAAGCCGTTGCCGCCCGGTGCGAAGAACGCCAACGATGTGCATGAATGCCGTGTGCTGCGGACGGCCGCGAAGTTTCCGAGGACGCTCGGTTTCTGCGAAAGCGTCGCCAAAACCGTCGACGGACAACTCGGACGGGCCACTTTGGTCGCGCTGCTGCCCCGTTGCGAGGTTTACCCGCACATCGATGGAGGAGCGTACTACCGAGTCCGGGATCGCTACCACCTAGTGCTCCGAAGCCGGAACGGCAGCCCGCTGACCGTCGGGAACGAGACCGTGGTCATGCGCGAAGGCGAACTCTGGGCATTCGACAACAAGACCCGGCACTCGGCCAGAAACCCTTCGGAGGAGCGCCGCATTCACCTGATTTTCGACGTTCTGCCCCCGCCGGGACAGGGCCTTTTCACCCCATGACGGGGTCGAATTTCATCGGTTTCAGTATCTTGATGGCGGCCGCTAGCGCGTGTGCAACGGAGTCGATGCGCACGGCGTTATCGTACGCTTCGGTGCGCAGGGCACCCAGCACGCGCCGTTTGCGGGAGACGTAGAAGCTGTCGCGGGCATTGCGGAACTGCAGTTGCCGAAGACTGCGCAGCCCACGGTTGACAGCCTGTTCGTAGGCCGCAGCGCGCGCAGTGTCGCCAACTGCCCGGGCCAGCGCGGCGGCGTCGGCCAGTCCTTCAACGTAGGCCCCGGTGGAAGCGGCATGAGGAGGCCCGAAGTCGGGCCGCTTGGGGTTGTAGAAGCGGCCGCGCAGATCTGCGGCGACCTCGTCCCACTGCTGCATGGGCAATAGCCAGTCGTTCACTTCGAACACCAATTGGGCCAGCTCTCGGCGTCCGGTTTGGGCGAACAACGATGCGCATGCCTGCGTGTGCCAAGGCACAAAGGCCGGGTTGCGTGCCCGGCGATGCCGCCGTCTGCAGCGCTCGAACGCTGCCATGCATTGGGCGAGCGACGGTGCGTCCGGCGCGCCCCGGCGTCTGGCTTCGGCCCAGAACAGCAACGCCTCTCCGGAATAGAAGTTCCAATTCTCACCATCGCGCTCGGCCGGGAAAAAGAAGGTCCGAAAGCCATGGTTCGGATCGGTCATGGATGCGACACCCGCCGCTAGCATCCTGTATTCAGAGCGAAACTCTTCCGGTGAAGGGGACTCCAAGATCGCCAACGCTGCCAACGCGGCAGCACCCAGCTTTGCGCCTCGGCCCTCGACGATGGCACCCTTTCCGTCGCCAATGCCGCGGAAGTAGCGCTTTAGGATGTGGCCCAGATTGCGGCGGGCCGCCCGGTCGATGCGGGCGTCGCCCCGCAGCCTCCCAAGCCTCGCGAGCGCGAGCGCGGCGAGCAGCCGGCGAATGGCGTTGTCGGCGGGTGACCGAGTGCCGCGACTGGGCCAATACTTGTACGGCAGTTCGCCGTCAGCGGAGAGATTGCCCAGCATCCACTTGCCAATCCCGTCGGCCAGGGCGCTGGCGCGCGCCCCGCTGAGCGACGGGGTGGGCGCAACGGGCTCGGAGCCGCGCACCAGTTCGATTGGGGCGCCGCCGTCGCCCGGCACCAGGAACTGTCGGCACGAGAGCGCCTGCAAGCTGCCCATCACGCGAAACTCAGCTTCGGAAATGTGGCGGCGTTCCAAGCAGTCCTCGATCACGCGACTGAATGAACGGTTAGTGGCAATCAGGTCCGTCGGGGCGTAGCTGACCGAATTTGAGCCAATTGAAACCTCCACACCAAGGATGCCACGCATGCGATTGGTGAAGACCTTGGATCGCCGCTTCGGAGAAACCCGTTGCACTGCGTCCACTACGCAGACCTCAAGCTGGTCTTCAGGGCCCATGCTGAGCAGCCGCGGCAACTCGGTCAAAGCGACCGGGCCGGTCCAACCCCTGAGGCCAGCCCGGCCATCCCGGCGAACGCAAAACCATAC
>CAZRBP010000272.1:0-3558 GCA_964598305.1 uncultured Pseudomonadales bacterium
CCCATCCACTGGCACGCCACGGTCGATTTCGCGCATCCGCTTATGGACCGCTACGCCGCCCGCCCGGATGCCTACGTGGGCAGCGACATGCTGATGTACTACGAGGAGGGCAACACCGCCAAGCGGGTGTCCCCGGACGTGTTCGTGGCCTTTGGCCCGAGCCGCGAACCACAGCGGCGGACTTGGCTGGTGTGGGAGGAGGGCAAGGCGGCGGACTTCGTTCTGGAGGTGACGTCGAACAGCACCCGCCGCCGGGACGAGGGCTTCAAAGCGGACCTGTATGAGCGCTTGGCCGTCACGGAGTACTGGCAGTTCGACCCCACGGGGGACTACCTGCATCCCACCCTGAAGGGGCGGCGCCTCGGCTCGGAGGGTGCCTATGAGGCAATCGATCTTGAGCCCAGGGACGGTGGGCTGGCGGGTTTCTCGACAGTTCTAGGCCTCGAGCTTCGCCCGGACGGCGAAAGTCTGCGCCTGTTTGATCCGGAGCGGGGCGACTTCCTGCCCACGTCCAAGGCGAAGAGCCGGATCATTGAGGCGGTGATGGCGGAGCGCAATGCGCAAGCCGAGGCCCGTCGCGCCGCAGAGGCCCGGGTTGCGGAACTCGAACGGCGGTTGGACCTAAAGCGCTGAGCTACGACTTCTGGGCAGGCTTCAACCAAGTCAGGTCCTCGATCAGTTCCCCATGGGTGGGAGGCTCCGTGAACTGGCCCATGCTGTAGATGATGAGCCTTTGGCGGTGCGCTCTTTGCTTCAGCTTCTCCATGAAATCCACCATGGCTGCCTTGCTCAGATCCCCGACCGCATCGGCGAGTTGCTGGTCGGAGTCGAAGTTGGTGAAGCCGAGATCGAGGTCGCGCCACAGGCGTTGGCTGCGCTGGCGAAGGTTCTTGTCCCGCTCGGTCAGGTCGCTGATGAGGCCGGCCTTGTGTTGGGCGAAGGCTTCGTCGGATAGGCCCCGCACGGCGTTCGGGCGCGCGTCCAGGAAGGTCAGGATGGCGTACTCCAAAGCGGCCGGAGAGGCCACCGGGCTTTGCACGATGAAACTTAAGCCCCCTTGGTCGCGGAAAGGCGTCTCCCGCGCAAAGACCGCGTAGCCGAGTTGCTGCTCGGTGCGCAGCTCGGTGAAAAACGCCTGCTTCATCAATTGGGCGGCCAGTGCGCTTTGCGCCCGGGCGTTGATCCCGGGCTGCTCGTCCTGAACGTAGAGCGCCACGGCGGCGTCGGCGTGGTCGATGGCCAACGGCGCGCGGTAGCTGTCCGCCACCTTGGCGATTTCCTCCTTGAAGGCAGACACGGCCTTCACCGGCAACCGCTCACGCACCGCCTTGACGACTTCGACGGCCTGCTCCTCATCGAGGTTGCCGTGCAGCAGGGCCACTAGGCCGAACCCGGTCAGCCGCTCGCGGCGCCAGTCTTGCAGTGCTTCGACGGTCAGGCGCTCGGCGGCGTCGGCCAGCAATGCTGCTGGCCAAGCGCTGTTGCTAAGCGCCTTCCTCAATGCGGAGTAGGTTTGAACATAGGGCCGCTCCAAGGCCTCGTTGCGCCAATTGCGCACTCGTTCGTCGCGGAAGCGTTCGAATGGCTGCGGCTCGATTTCGGCGTCGGAGAGCGCCTCCAGAACCTTCGGCAGCAACACGTCCTGCTTGTCGGTGTAGCCGGCGATATCCACAAGGTATCCGGTTGCGGTCAAGGAAATGCTGAAGGACAGCCCGGCCAGCCAAGCGGGATAGGCATAGGCATTGAGTTGATCCGTCACGAGGTCGCGATAGATGCCAGCCGCAACCTCGTCCTCAACGGACGCAAAGCCGCCGCCGGGCACCGTCAACAGCAGGCGGAGATTGGCTCGGGGGGCGCCGAACGCCAGATCGCGGTCCAGCCAGACCTCCGTCCCTTCGGCGCTGTCGAGGCGTCTTGGCGGGGCCTTGTCGTCCGGCAATGCCGCCAAGTTGTCCGGGATGAAGGGATTTTTGGCGGGCAAATGGAACTCGAATTGGGTTTTGCCCGCCATTGGGTCAACTGCGATGGGGCCGCGCTCCAAGGCGTAGGGGACCTTGAACCAAGGCTCGATCCGATCCGTGGCCGCGTCTGGCCGGATGAGGGTCACCAGGACATTGCCAGGATTCAAGTGCGAGAGGTACTCGCCGATCAAATCCGGGTCGAACTCGGTCATCATGTAGGGTGCCCGCAGCAGGTCTTCGGGCGGCAAATGGGCCAGCACTGGCCCGAGCCGGTACACGAAGCCTTGGGCGCTCGATGGCTCCTGAAAGCGGAAATGCGTTTGCGCAAGCTGCGCCTGCTCCCGGTAGCGCCAAGCCGACGGCGCCTCGCTGCGCAGTAGGTCAATGTAGGCGAACAGCGCCGCGGTGATGGCTTCAACTTGCCCACTGCCGGCGGGAGTCAGGCCGATGGTCACGTCGATCGCATCCTGGGCATCGTCGATGTGGCTGCTTGAGGCGGTGAGGGACTCGATCCAGCCCCTGTCCTTCAGTGCCGCATACAGGCTTCCCTCCCCTTCGTGGCCGAGCAGGTTGGTGATGTAGCTCTCGGGCTTGGCCCGGTAGTGGGGACGCGTGGACGGCACCGGAAATTCGTAGGACACCGAGCGGATTTCCTTCTGCGGCTGAATGCGCAACGTGGCCGGCAGGCCGTCCGCCAGGAAGGGCGGCACAGTGACCCGCGCCGCGCCCCGCCGCCGGTTGGCAATGCCCTCGAACAACGGCGCGATCCAGGCCTGCATGTCGTCGAGGCTTTCGTTGCTGAGCGCCACTAGGGCCATTTGGTCTGCGGAGTAGTGCGCCTCGAAAAAAGTCCTTAAGGCCGCCAAGGTGCCATCGCCCAGCGTATCCAGGCTGCCGATGTTGAAGCGGGCGAGGGGATGGTCCGGGTTCAGCGCCATCTTGCTGGCCGCGAAGGCGCGCCAGCCATCGTCCTTGAGCTGGAGCTGGTACTCCGAATGCACCGCGTTTCGCTCCCGCTCCACGTAGGCCGGGTCGAGCAGCGGGGCGATGAAGAACTGCGCAAAGCGGTCCATGCCCGCCTTGAAGTGGGCTGGGTCGATGTCGAAAAAGTAGTTGGTGTGGTCGCTGGCGGTGTAGGCGTTGGAGCTGCCGCCATGGGCGGAGATGAAGGCTTGATAGCCATCCACCTCCGGGTACTTTTCGGTGCCGATGAACAGCATGTGCTCCAGAAAGTGGGCGAGGCCCGGACGCTCCTCGGGTTCGTGGAAGGAGCCCCGGAAGACCGTCAGCGAGGCCGCCGCCTTGTCGGCGTTGGGGTCCGACGCCAGCAGTGCCTTGAGGCCGTTGGCCAACTCGATGTAGCGGTAGTCCCGCTCATCATTGGGGCTCTTGACAACCGTTGGCAGAGCGGTCGGGTCGGCCACCGGAGGGGCGGCGCAGCCCCACAGGCCGGCCCAAGCCAGGATTGCGGCGCACGCCAAGCGTGGCGCCGTTGCCAAATTTGAATTCAACATCGGGTACAACTCCTTGCGCTGCGCTGGTGGGTAGTGGCTCAGTTTGAATTGCATCAGCCTGTAGACTCAGCTTGATGCAATTG
>CAZRBP010000273.1:0-3544 GCA_964598305.1 uncultured Pseudomonadales bacterium
GGCCGGGAGGCCAAAATGCCGCGGCGGGGGGCGATGCCTTGAGCCTGCAGACCTTACCAGGGCTGGCGGCAATTGGCGGGACGCGCCTTGGACGTGGAGAAGATCGAGCTGACCGCGGTGATCTTCGGCATCGCCCAAGCCGCCATGGAGGAGGCTTGGCAGTACGCCGAGGAGCGTGTCCAGTTCGGCCAGACCATCGCCGGCCACCAAGCCATTCGCCACAAGCTGGTCAGCGCCCGCACCAAGCTCCAAGCCTGCCGCCACATGCTCCACCACGCCGCTTGGCTGGCCAACGAGGGCCGTCCCTGCGCGATCGAAACCAGCATGGCGAAGCTGTTCTGCGCCGACACCGGCGTCGAGATCGCGCTGGCCTGCCAGCAGGTGATGGGCGCCTACGCCCTATCCGACGGCTACGACATGGAGCGCCACGTCCGCGACCTGCTCGGCATGCCCATCGTCGGCGGCTCATCGGACATGCAGCGCAACAACTTGGCGTCGCTATGGCGGCTGGGGAGGTGATGGTTCCAAGAACTCACGCCCGGCGGATAGCTCAATTTCTTCCGAGTCGCCAGACGCTCACGGGGTGGGCAGTGCGCCCGTTCTGATAAAGCCCAATTGGTGGCAAAGGCTATCTCAGGGAGGAATCAAGTGCCCTTCCGGCTCGGTGACCTTGGCTGTGGTGGGGGTGACGGCGGCGGTGGAGGCGGCGGCGGCGGTGGATGGCTGGGTCTTGCCGGCTTTGCGAGTTCACGCTTGTCAGTGGACATATCGGGCGACCATCACTTCGTAGGCCTCGGCCGCACACTTTCTATTGAGACTTTTGTTTTCCGGGACGCCAATCTCCCCTGCCAAGCGGGTCGCCTCCAGAACCTTCTGCATCAATTTGGCGTTTTCGCCCTTGGCCTCTTCATCTTCCAAGCGGCCACTTTGGACGCTATTCCAAAGCGAACTCAACCTGATCTCTATGTCGCTGCATTCCATGCTGATCTTGTGCAGAAGCGCGGCTTTCTTCGAATAGTCCATGATGAGGTCCCAAACCACAAGAACCGCCACCGCCGTACTGATAACCAGTTGAAATTCGTTCGGAAGGACCTCAAGGAAGGTAATGACACCCCCAGACGCCGAGGCCAG
The DNA here is from genome assembly GCA_964598305.1 of uncultured Pseudomonadales bacterium. GTDB lineage: Bacteria > Pseudomonadota > Gammaproteobacteria > Pseudomonadales > Azotimanducaceae > Azophilus. Next base: position 1,132 of record CAZRBP010000273.1, read on the forward strand.
CAGAAGAAATTGAATGACCTTGTGATTGCGTCGGTGCCTGTCCGCAAGCGCATCGTAGTAGCGGGTTAGCCTTGCCAAGTCCAAGTAGGCTTGCCAGATGTCCTGTCTTGTTTGCTCAGTCACCATGATTCGCGCTTCCTCGCCGACGGACGGCGAAATTCCTGTCTGAGGGCAGCATACACCAGTTCTTGGGGGTACGATCAGACTGACTGGCCGAGGCGGTGGTCAATACGCCTCACCCTTCGTCTTCCGGCCAGACCTCGGCGAGCACCCGGCTGGCACCCACGGCACTCGGCCAGCCCGCGTAGTGGGCCGCATGGGTGATCATTGCCTCGATGGCCGAGCGGGGGACGCCGAGATTCTTGGCCCCCACGAAGTGCAGGCGTTGCTCCGCCTCGCGGTTCAGCGCCACCAGCAGGGTGCAGGTAACCAAGGAGCGCTCCTGAAGGCTTAACCCCTCCTGCTGCCAAAGGTCGCCGAACACGTGCCGCATGGTGTACTCAGTCAACGTCTCCGGCATCTTCACGCCAGCGGTATCGACACCAGCGAACAGCCTTTGCACCAACTCGATTCCTTTCTCCCGTCGCTCCTTGTCGCTCATGAGTTTCTCCTTTGGGTATAACGATACGACGTAGCGCAAACATCCTTAAGAAAATCCACGGCACTTTCAGCCTGCTTGGCTAACCACCGAGATGCGGTCGTGAACGAGTTCTCCTTCCATTGAGCGATGCGCGAAGAGAAGACAGGCTTGAATGTCATCCGGTTCGAGAAATGAGTACTCCTCCAAAACCGTCTCCACGGTATCCCCAGCGGCCAGCATCGCCAAAACATGCTCCACCGCGATGCGCATATCGCGGATGATCGGCTTACCGCCAAAGACATCTGGCCGCACAGTGATGCGCGCAAGCAATTCAGACTCGGCCTTCATGTTCTCTCCTTGAACCTCTTGGTGACGGGATTCGCCGCAATGTTGCCAAGCATACCTTTCAACGCCAAGCCTCGGCGAATCGGGCGATGGCGTCCAGATGTTCTTCTGGCGTTAAGCCCAGGTCCAGCGTGGAGAGGACCACGCCCGTGGCGCCCGCTTGCTCCCAGGTCTGGGCGCGTTCCGCCCAAGCGGCCGGTTCGAAAGTCTCGAAGCCGTCGAAGCCGATCAGGCCGACCAGCATGGAGACATCGATGTCATTGGGGCTGCGGCCGGCGGCCAGGGCGGCTCGATGGACGATGGCGAGGCGACGGCGCAGGTCTTCGGGGGTGCGGATTCGATCCTCGTCCTGCCAGCGCTTGGGGCTACCCGGCGCGGTGAGCCAACCGTCGGCGAGCCGTCCGGTGCGCTCCAGCACAGCGTCCGCCCAGCCCCCCATCCAGATGGGAATGGCGCGGGCCGGGCGCGGCGCGATGCCAGCGGCCGGAATCCGGTCGAAGTCCCCTTCGAAGTTCAGCAGCGGCTCGGACCACAGTTGCCGCAGCAAGGGAATCTGCTCGGCTATGCGCGCCCCCCGGCGGCCGAAGTCCTGGCCCAAGGCCGCGTACTCCACTTGGTTCCAGCCGACGCCGACGCCTAGAACCAGGCGCCCGCCGGACACGAAGTCCAAGGTGGCCGCCTGCTTGGCAACCAAGGCGGTGGGCCGTTGCGGGAGCACCAGAATGCCGGTGACCAATTCCACCGTGCGGGTGATGGCGGCCAAGTAGCCGAACAGGACGAAGGGCTCGTGGAACTCCGTCTCCCAAGTGTAGGGGCCGCTCAACTCATGCACCGCCGGATCGGCGCCCAGCACATGCTCATAGACGACGATCTGCTCGTAGCCGAGTTCCTCCGCTCGCACCGCAAACTCCCGCACCAAGCCAAGATCGGAGCCGAACTCCGTCTGCGGATAGACCAAGCCAAGCTTCATCGACGCCACTGATCAAGCCCCCCAGCAACAGTCCGCTGCACCAAGCCATGTACCCGTTCCGCTTGTCAACCGCACAATACGCACGCTAAAGGATCAGTTTGACTTTCAGGAGGTGCGGATGGCGTTTGACCGAAGCGAGGGCGGGGCGCCCTCGAGCCGGGGAACCCGCCCGGCCCCAACGGCATCCCGAACCCACGGGAAAGCCTCGAACGATCGTCGGATCGAGGGCATCTTGCCCATAAGCGCTAACTTGCCTCAGGCTTCCAGGAAGCGGTTGGATAGCTGGGGCGCGCGCCGCCAAGGCGTCGAAGCCCGCAGACATTCGCCCGGATGGCTGTAGGACATCGGCCCGCCCGCTGCCGCAGCGGGGCGCGTTGGCCTCGGATATCCCGCCGACCGGATCGGAAAACCCAACACAATCAAGGGCTTGGAGCCTAGGGTGCCCGGCCCAAGATCGGGCGCAAAAAAGCGTCATCGCCTACAGACGCACGGCCCCCGGCCCGCCATCATGGGCGCCA
>CAZRBP010000274.1:0-3539 GCA_964598305.1 uncultured Pseudomonadales bacterium
TGGCCATGGCGTTGGGCATAGCGGGCGTTGCGGGCATTTGGCTCATGGACCAGCTGTTCTAGTTGGGCAGCAACGGCGACCGAGGCGAATCGAAGCGCTTGTGGGAACCGCCGCGTGCGAACGGAGTGGTCTGAATTCCTAGGTTCCGGTAGGGTTAGCGGGTTCCACTAGGCACCGCAAGCGGAAGAGCATCGTCTCCGGTGGGGCGCGCGGCCTTCAAAGCCGTTGAGGCGCGAAAACGCGCCTGGTGGGTTCGACTCCTACCTCTTCCGCCAAGCTACCACTTATCACCCATAGCCGGAGATGCCCGATGTCCGTAGCACCGTACTTCCATCTCGATGGCGACCAGTGCTGCACGACCTGGATGCCGCTCGACGTGGTCGACAAGTCGAACTCGGCGATGGGCTACATCCGCGGGTCGCACCGTTGGCCGATCCATGCGGCCAACGGCTTCGTGACTCGCCAGCCAATGCCAGGCTCCCCCGAGAAGCCGCTCCCGGACATCGAAGGCCATGAGGACGATTACGACATCCAGTGGGTCGAGTGCCAGCCCGGCGACGCGATCGTGCATCACGTTCGGACGGTCCACGGCTCGACAGGAAACACCACGGACCGTGCGCGGCGCGCCGTGTCGCTCCGCTACCTCGGCGAGGACTGCCGCTACCACCCGCGTGAGGGCACCCCGCCGGATTCACAGAAGAGCGAGCACCTCTCGCCGGGAGATCCGATGGCGAGCCCCGAATTCCCGCTCATCTGGACGCGAGACGAGGGCTATCTGCCGGAGCCGGTGACGGGCTGACCGAGGGTCGTTCCTGCCCCTGCTGCGTTCCTATAACCGCCTCGCCCGCCATGCACCCGCCGCGAGCAACAGCCAGCCTGCCATCATCGCCAAGCCACCCAGCGGCGCAAGAGCACCGGTGGTTTCGGGCGCGCCGAACGTCGTAGCGTAGATGCTTCCGCTGAAGCCGACGATGCCGGCAAGCAGCACCCACCCCGACCAGGCGATCAATCGCGAATCGGGGAAGCGGTTCGCCAGGATGCCCGCCCCGACCATGCCTAGCCCGTGATAGAACTGGTAGTCGACGGCTGCTTCGTAGGCGCTCCACTGCGCTGCATCCACGGCGCCTTGCACGGCATGAGTGCCGTAGGCGCCGAGGCCCGTGCCAAGGAACAGAGCCAAGGCCCCAACGGTGACCAGCGTCAAGTGTTCTGCTGTCATGTACTCTCCCCGCCGGACACGGCAACCCGACTGTCGCTGGCATCGTTCGTTAGAAACGAGTTACACATTTGTATCGCTGGATGCCGTATCTGTTTACACCAAGAGGTTCAATCTTAAATCCGCAGGATTTGTAGAAACTCACAGCATCGTCATCCGTTTCTGCCTCTGCACACTTGAAGTTCAGATCATCACGAATAACTTCGATGAGTTTTCGACCGATGCCTTGACCCCGCAATTCGAGTAGTACAGCGATGTGCGTGATGGTGCATGTCGATGGACCGCGAGCGTCCAAACGCAAGACTCCGATCGTCCGATCAGAGCTACTGGCGATCCACAACGCCGGGTAGTCGTCTTGTGTACAAGACTCAATTAGTTCCTCGAGCTTTCTTGCCGTCGGATTGCCAATGGATTCAGCAAGCAATGCTGCCGCTTCCGATCGTGACGAGATCCCTGGCGAGTAGCGCGAGATTTCGATCCGCGACGCATGGGTGGATTCGCTCACGCTCGTACTCTCCTCAAGACCTCCATCGGCCCTACTACTGCCAAGTTTAGCTGCAAACGCAATCTGGGCGTCAGCCACGAGTCTCACTCGACCGTCCTCAGGAGCTGCCAGCAAGCGCAGCCACCACATTGATGGCATATACTCATAAAGCGGGCGCTACAGGAAGTTTCGGACATGGCCACAAGTCTCGAGGCCTCGGGGATGGATCGGCAGCAGGCGGGCGCCACCCTTGAGGCCATCGCCAACTCGATCGAGAAGTTCGCGGTCACCCCGGAGCGGCTGCGGGAAACCGTTGAGGAGTCGCAGCAGGCGCTCTACGAACGCATCAAAGCTGAGTACGACCGGCGGTTCGACGGGATCGATCAGCGGTTTGAGGGCGTCAACCAGCGGTTTGAGGGTGTCAATCAGCGATTCGACGCAGTCAACCAGCGGCTCGATGACCTCACCAAGAACACCAACGAACGCTTCAACGACGTGCTAGCGGAGCTACGGGCGGTCTCGTCCAAGCTGTTCAACCTGACGCTGGCCATGGCGTTGGGCATCGCGGGCGTTGCGGGCAGCTTGCTCTTTGGCCAGTTTTTCTAGTTGGGCCGCAACGGCGACCTAAGTGGAACGCGGACAAAGTGATTGAGCACGTGACGACCGTACACCGCCCCATCCCATTGACCAAACACGGCCGCGGCGTTGCAGTCGTTGAGCCAGTCAGCGATTACGAGACCACAGAAGAGGAGCGGCCATTCATGCGAGCGGTGATTGCCGGACTGGCCGACCTTGAGTCTGGGCGGGAAGTTGCCCTAGCGGATGCCAAAATCCGCTTGGGCCTCGACTGACGGAATGCCCCAGGCTGCCATCGGCGAACGGAGGTAGTCGGAAAACTCAAGTTGCGGTGGGGTTGAGGAGTTCGACTTGCCACCGCAAGCGGAAGAGTATCGTCTCCGGTGGGGCGCGCGGCCTTCAAAGCCGTTGAGGCGCGAAAACGCGCAGCGCGGCCCACCTAGGCGCCAGAACCAAGAGCCCGGCACAATCCACCCGTGGAATCTCAACCCATTAGGGATCAGGACTATCAGAGAAGCCCTCTACGGAACCGGGCGGTGTGTATTCAGGCGCGCAAGCTAAACGCAGCTTCTCAAGGAAGTCCTCAACAGCATCAGACGCCGTTTGAGCATGCTCAACCGATACGTCCTCAATACCCAAGTAATCTCCTCCTATTCGGCGCTCCGCCATGAGGGGCAGCAATTCACGGGACTCCTCCTCCAGACCAATCGATAAAGATCCTGGCCTGCACGAAGTCGCCTGTAGGCTCTCTCCAGGTGCCATTCCGCAGTAGCGTCAATCGCCACAAAACTCCCCCCATGAAACGCCCTCAGCCCGCAGGCTCCTGTAAAACTCTGAATTCCCTTTCACCGCATGGGGAAAGGCCAAAGCGCCCTCACTCACCACGACAGTGGACAAACGCCAATGCGCCCACCGCACATCCAGCGTTTTAACCGTGAGTTCCTCCAAACGCATGAACAAATCCCCACCGCTCAGCATCCCCGGAACCACCACGGCAACATCAATGTCGCTGTATTCATCCCAGTCGTCACGAACCCGGCTCCCATAGACCAGCACATCGGAGTAATGCCCAAAATCGGATGCGTCAAGCGCCGCAACGAAGTCCCGAACGGCCTCAATCGCCGCCGCACGGTTCACCGGCGGCAACCCATCCGCACGGAAAAGCGCAGCCCGCTCCATCCGGTTCGGGCTACGGGCGTACCGGGGTGAGGATGAGCCTGCCGAAACCTCGGCCGTTTCCGTCACGCGAATTCTCCTCAAGTC
>CAZRBP010000275.1:0-3534 GCA_964598305.1 uncultured Pseudomonadales bacterium
GCCAAGGTGAGGGCGGGGCTAAGGGCCATCGACGGCGTGCAAGTCCATGTCTCCGGCGATCCGGCCTTGAGTTGCGGCCTGGTGTCTTTCCATATCGAGGGCGTCGAACCCAAGGTGGTGAACGAACGGCTCTGGGCCCGCCACCGCCTCTACATCCGCGACGTCTTCCACCCGGAAATCGATTGGAACGTCAATCGCGCCTCCCTGCACATCATGGTGCACGGCGGGCATGTGGACACCTTGCTGGGCGGGGTTGAGGAGATTGCCCGCGAAGCTCGGGTCTGAGCCGCCGGAGGCGGAATCCCCCCGGATAAGGGCGTCCCGCCCTCGAACTGGCCATCGGAATCCGCTTTGGATTCAGTGGCTTGAAACTTCAGGGAAGGGAGTAAGATGATTGAGATTGCTAAGGCAAGTTAGGAGAAACCCATGAGTGCGCTGGATCGGTTGCGGGCGGAAGCCATCAAGCCCTTGGAGGAGGCCCACTCCCTGTCGTTCACCGCCTACACGGACGCATCGGTGTACGCCGAGGAGGTGAGGCGGATCTTCCATGACGAGTGGGTCTTCGTATGCCAAGAGCCGGAGCTCGGCCGGCCCGGCGACTACTTTGCCATGTCGCTTGCCGGTGAACCCATCTGCGTCATTCGAGGCCGGGATGGGCGCCTGCGGGCGCTCTCGAACGTCTGCCGCCACCGGGGCACGCCGCTGCTCGACGAGGGGTTCGGAAACGTGGCGAAGTACGTCACCTGCCCGTACCACGCTTGGTCCTACGACCTGACCGGCTCACTGCAAGCCATCCCCTACAACGAACTCATCGCGGTGGATCGGGAGCGCCATCGCTTGCCGCGGTTTCAATGCGACACCTGGAACGGGCTGGTCTTCGTGCATCTCGGTGATGACCCCAAGCCACTCCGCGAGCGATTTGCCCACATGGCGGACTACATTACGGAGTTTGAGGTGGGCAAGTTTGATGTGGCTTCGAGCGGTGAGCCGCAAGTCTGGGAGGCCAACTGGAAGCTGGTGCTCGAGAACGCGATGGAGAGCTACCATCTGTTCAGGGTGCACGAGCCGACGCTGGAGCGCGTCTCGCCGACCCGCGGCGCCTACTATGTGGCGGGCAGCTCGGAATGGTCGCTCACCGGCGGTTCACTCACCGCTGGGCGAAGGCCCATCGACCGCCATTACGTGCTGCTGTCCATGGCGCCGTCCTTCGTCGGTGTGCTCACCAACGGCAGCCTCGGCTGGCTGTCCGCCCATCCGGCCGGCCTGGCCCGCACGGTGATCCGTTCCGGCGCCATTGGCACGAAGCGGGGCACCGAGCGCGACAGCGGCGCGGAGCAGTTCACCAAGGCCTTCTTCGAGGAGGACCGGCGCATCTGCGAGCGGGTGCAGAGGGGCATGGGCGCGGTCAAGGGGCGCGGCGGCAAGCTGGTGGACATGGAGCGGGTGGTGACCGACTTCCACCAGTTCCTCGCCACGCGGCTGTTCGGGCTGCCGCCGACGGCGTTTTACGAGGAGCCGGAACTGCGCGCCACCGGCAGCTAAGGGACGGCGGCCAGGGATCCGTGCCGATGGCGACCGCCCCGAGCGGGCTCACCCGCGCCAGCTTTGCCGCATCCGGCATCGCTGGTGGCCTAGTGGCCAACGGCGTGTCCTTCTTCCTGCTGATCTACTACAGCCAAGTGCTGGGCCTCGATCCGGCGCTGGCGGGGCTCGCCATGATGATCTCGCTCGCGTTCGACGCGGTCACGGACCCGCTCGTCGGGCGCTGGTCGGACCGGCTGCAGCACCGGCTCGGCCGCCGGCACCCGTTCCTGTTTACGTCGATCGTGCCGGTGGCGCTCGCCTACTATCTGCTCTGGGACCCGCCGGAGCTCTCCCAGCTAGGCCTCTTCCTCTACTTGCTGGTGGTTGCGGTCGCGTTGCGATTGGCGCTGACCCTGCATTCGGTTCCCTTCAACGCGCTCCTGCCGGAGGTGACTGCGGACTACGATCAGCGCACGCGGCTCATGAATTACTCCTACGCGGGTTCGTGGTTCTTCGGCACGCTCATGGCGGTTGCGATGTACGCCTGGTGGTTGGCGGACCAACCCGGCGAACCGGTCGGCAGCGGCGTCCTGCGCGCTGAAGGCTATGTGGACGCCGGATTGGTGGCCGCGGTGGCCGTGCTCCTATGCCTCGCTCTGGCCGCCTTTGGCACGCAGTCGGTCATCCCGAGGCTGGCGCCGCCGCCGCCCAAGTCGGGGTCCGTGGGCCGCATGTGGCGTGAGGGCGCCGCGACCTTGGGCGACCACAACTTCCTGGCCTTGGTGGCGAGCGGCATCGCGGGCGCCGCCGCTGCAGGCACGAGCACCGCCCTATGGGCCTACATGCAGCCTTACTTCTGGGGCTTCAGTTCCGATCAGACCAGCCTGATCCTGGCCGCCCAACTGCTGTCGGCGGTGCTGGCGTTCCTGCTGACGCCGATGCTGACCCAGGGCCGGGACAAGATGCCTGTGCTGGTGGGCATCTCAGTCGCCGCCATCGGCGTCGGCAGCGGCCCTGTGTTCCTAAAGCTCGTCGGCTGGTTCCCGGCCACTGGATCGGATGCACTCTTCCTCAGCATGGTGCTGCTGGGGGTGATTCAGGTGATGCTGGTGGTCATGTCCGGCGTGTTGACCGGCTCCATGGTGGCGGACATCGTCGAGAGCCGGGAGGTCGCGACCGGGCGCCGGGAGGAGGGGCTGCTGTTCTCCGTGCTCTCCTTCATCGGCAAGGTGGCCAGCGGCGTCGGCATCTGGACGGGCGGCGTCATGCTGGCCCTTATCCGCTTCCCCGCCGACACGACGGCTGCCGAGGTGGCGCCGGAAGTCATCGAACGGCTCGGCTGGCTCTACGGCCCGGCCCTGGCCGTCTTTTACCTGCTATCCATCGCGGCCCTGCTCTTCTACCGGCTCGGCCGCGAGACCCATGCCGCAAACCTCGCCGCGCTGAAGCGGATGCAATCGGATGCCATCGACCCGTAGTGCGGCGAGTCAAGGCGAGAAACATGGCGTGCGAGCGGGAAGTCACTCCAAGATTGTGGCGAGGCGAGCGAGCACGTCCCAGCTAGGTCTCGCCGCGACGCATCAGACGAGTTCCCGGCCTACTGGCTTGGCGTCGAGCCACGAGCCGTCTTCATTGCCGGTAGGCTCGGTGTCGCCGCATTCGGTGATGAGTTCACCGAGCGTGTAGGTGGGGCGCCTTCTCGGTGTCAAGACCAGCCGCCCGTCCTCAACCCCGATGTCAACTTTACCGCCGACGCGTAGATCGAGAACGTCAAGCAGCTCGGGAGGCACCGCGAACATGATGGAGCCGCCGACCTTGCGCAATTGAGTGTAGTGCATGTTGATCCTCAGAAGTTCATCGCAAGGTAACGCGAACCAAGCGGAAGCGCCCGGCTTTTGCGGAAGCAACCCCGTCCACATGATGGGACATATCACGATTTCTTGAAAGTGCGCTCAGGCTGTCGCACCATTCGACGGGTTAACACCACAGGACACTGGGTAGATCAAATGA
>CAZRBP010000276.1:0-1884 GCA_964598305.1 uncultured Pseudomonadales bacterium
CCGTCACCGCGGCCCATGATGGGAGCCGCGTGTTTGATCGTCGATAGCGTGCCGGTGAGCGTGAGTGCCAAAGTTGCATTCCATGCATCTAGGTCAGTCATGACCAGAGGTCCGGATGCGGCGCCTCCGCCTGCGTTGGCGATAGCTATGTCCAGGCGGCCGAGTGGTTCGGCTGCCGCGCCTGCTGCGGCCTTGACCTGATCGTCATTGGTGACATCACAAACGATGTATTGCGCGCCACTGCCGATTTCTTCAACGGCGGCGGACAGCACGGACTCCCGGCGGGCGCAGATGGTAACCAGGCAGCCATCCTGGGCAAGACGCTTCGCGATGCCGAAGCCAAGCCCGGTCCCCCCGGCGGTCACAAGCGCTGCCATCCCTTCGAGGCTCTTGGTCACGTCATAAGCTCCTTTCTCGGTTAGCCCACCTGTCCCCTAACGCTGCATTAGAGCAGATGAACGCGAATGGGTACATTACAACGAACACCCATGTATGATGCCGCCTCTTGCCTTGGCCCCATCCGATCGAAGAAAGGCTGATTCCAAGTAACGCGCCGGATCACACAAGGAGTAGCCATGTACCCTGAATATCAATCAAAGTTCCCGGAGCTTGGGTTCTACGGCCTGCCGGGCCACACGCGCTCACCGCGAGACGTCTTGAAACAGGCCCAGGATGCCGAAGCCTTGGGCATCGGCAACATCATGATTTCCGAGCGAGCTGACTACAAGGAGATCGCCGCCATCTGCGGTGCCGTTGCCGCCGCAACCAGCGAGATTTTCATCGGCACGTCCGCAACCAACCTCAACAAGCGTCACCCGACGGTAACCGCCTCCATTGGCAGCACTCTGCATCGATTGTCGGAAGGCCGATTCGCATTGGGCTTGGCCAAGGGCGTCGCGGCTGGTTGGCGGGCACGAGGCATGCAGCCCATTACCTTTAAGCAAGAGCGGGAGTTCATCGACCTCATGCGCAGGCTCTGGAAGGGAGAGACGATAAGGGGCTACGACGGCGCCCTTGGCCAGTATCCCGCGCTGTCGGTCGCTGAGTATTTGGACGAGGAGTTGCCCATTCTCTACGTTGGCTTTGGGCCCAAAAGTCTCGAGCACGCAGGCAGCGTGTATGACGGCACACATCTGCATACGTTTATGAATGACGGAGCACTGTCAAATGCGGTGGCTCAGGTGCGCGCGGGTGAAGCTGCAGCAGGGCGAGAGGCCGGCAGTGTCAAGAACTGGTCGGTTTATGCCACCTGCTGCGATGTCAGTGAAGAAGTCTATCTCAAGCACGTCGTCGCCCGTCTTGGGAGCTATCTGCAGATTCCCGGGTATGGCGACATGCTGGTGCAAGTCAATGGCTGGGACCCAGAAGTGCTGCGCTCTTTTCGGGAGTCGGATGCGGTTCGCAATGTGGGCGGCTTCATTGACAGCGTCGCAACCCCCGCGCAGCTGGCTGAGATTGACAAAGTGATCCCCCAAGAATGGCGGCCCGCGGCCGTGGGCAACGCCAGGGAATGCGCAGAGGCCTGGCTTACCCAATTCGAGGCCGGCGCGGATGGCATCATCATCCACGCCAGCACCCCGGAGGAGTTTGCGCCGGTAGTGGAGGAGTATGCGAAAATTCGACCGGCGCACTTGTTTGAAGGTCGAACCAACCGGCCGTGCTAAGTTGGTGGGGTTGTGCAAATTACCAGGAGCGAGAGGACACATGCAGGGATTGATTGATTTTTCGGGAAAGAGAATCGTGGTCACAGGGGCCTATTCAGGCATTGGCGCCGCATTGGTTGAATTGCTCCGTGAGGCCGGGGCGGACCAGATTGTCGTGCTGGATGTCAAAGAGCCTGAAGCCAGCGTGGCTGAGTTCATTGAAACCGATATGGGCAATCCC
>CAZRBP010000276.1:1984-3523 GCA_964598305.1 uncultured Pseudomonadales bacterium
TGCAGGTGTACACCATGCGCATGGCCAAAACCGCCACCGAGCACGGATTGCGCATCAACAGCGTCTGCCCCTCACCGGTGGATACGCCGCTGCTTCCCGCATTCCGGGAAACCATGAGCGATGCCATCATCGATTGGGCCATCGAGGCCGGGGCGGGGCGGGTGGCGACCGCGCAAGAACAAGCTCGTGCGCTGCTCTTTTTGGGTTCTGAACTGGCAAGCTATGTCAACGGCGTCAATCTCATCGTTGACGGTGGCTTCGGCGCGGCGTTGCAGATGGGCCAAGTGGCGCTACCGGGATAAGCCCTGTCATCCACCATGGTGCCTTTGTGGCATGTGTACATGCTTGATTTGCAGCGGAGATAGAGGTGACGCAGGACTTGGAAACATTTCGGGAAGAAGCCCGAACCTGGATTGACGAGAATTTTCCCCCCGCCCTTAGGGGTAAACGTCCACCGGGCATTGCCGGTTTTGGCGCCAAGTTCACCGGCGACTGGAAGCTCTGGCAGGAACAGCTCGGGGAGAAGGGCTGGTCCACGCCGACCTGGCCGGCGGAGTATGGCGGTGGCGGGCTGTCGCCGGAACAGGCGGCCGTGCTGCGTGAGGAAATGAATCGAGCGGGTGCCATCAATCCCATCGGCGGCTTTGGCACCATGATGTGGGGCCCCACCCTGCTCGACTACGGTACTGATGAACAAAAAAAGCGTTACTTGCCGGACATCATCAGAGGCAACATTCACTGGTGCCAGGGCTACTCCGAACCCGGCGCGGGCTCTGACCTCGCCAGCTTGCAAAGCTATGCGGAGGACAACGGGGACCACTTCATCATCAATGGCTCAAAAATCTGGACCTCGGGCGCCAAGGAAGCCGATTGGATGTACGGAATTTTCCGCACCGATAAAACCAACAAATACGAAGGCATCAGTTTCATCACGCTTGATATGAAGTCGCCGGGTGTCGAAGTCAAACCCATTAGGCTGATCTCCGGCAATTCACCCTTTAATGAAGTGTTCTTTACCGACGTGATCGTGCCGAAGGAGAACTTAATCGGCGAAAAGAACAAAGGCTGGGCGATTGGCAAGCATCTGCTGTTGCACGAGCGCTCGGGCATTGCCGGTGCAGGGTCGAGTGATGTCAACGGCGGTGGAAGATACCAACTCGAGGACGCTGCCCGCGATCACATAGGCCTAAAGGACGGCGTGCTTGCAGACGGTGGCATGCGCGAGCGCATCGCGGACAACAAGATGTTCTCTCACGCATTCAGCCTGACCGCCCGGCGCATGAGTGCGGAGGCGGCGGTCCACGGGCCATCTCCGGCAATTGGCATCCTCAAGCTGGCCTGGGCGAAGTTCAACCAGGACCGGGAGGAGCTCATGGTTGAAATCATGGGCAATCGGGGCGTGGGCTGGGAGGGCCATGGCTTTTCACGACAGGAGCTTGCGCACACGCGCGCCATGCTGCGCTCAAAGGCCAACTCCATCGAGGGCGGCTCCAACGAAGTCAACCTGAATCTTGTTGCAAAGCGCGTGCTCGGCCTGAA
>CAZRBP010000277.1:0-3515 GCA_964598305.1 uncultured Pseudomonadales bacterium
ATCATGCAGATCGGCGCACCCAAGGAAACCTCGCCGGGCGAACTGCGCGCGGCGTTGACGCCCGCCGGGGTCAAGAAACTCAAGTCCGCCGGGTTCGAGGTCGCTGTCGAGGCCGATATCGGCACCGCCGCTGGCTACCTCGACCCCGACTACGCTGACGCCGGTGCGACGGTGGCAGAGGATCGGGCGAGCCTATTGGGCTCATCCGACATCGTGCTGCGGGTGCGCAAGCCCGCCCCGGACGAGCTCGCGCTGCAGAAGTCCGGCTCGGTCCACATCAGCTTCCTCGACCCGTTCAACGAAAGGGCGCTCGTTGGGAACCTCGCAGCGCAGGGCATCACCGCCATCTCCATGGAAATGATTCCCCGCACCACCACCGCGCAAAAGCTGGATGCGCTGTCCTCCCAGGCGAGCCTCGCCGGCTACGTCACCGTCATCCTCGCCGCCACCCACAGCCGCAAGATCTTCCCCATGATGATGACGCCGGCGGGCACCATCGCCCCGAGCCGGGTGTTCGTCATCGGCGCCGGGGTGGCCGGACTGCAGGCCATCGCCACCGCCAAGCGGCTCGGTGCCCGGGTGGAGGCCTTTGACACCCGGCCAGTGGTGGCCGAGCAGGTGCGCTCGCTCGGTGCGAAGTTCGTCGAAATCGACTTGGGCGAGATTGGCCAGACGGAGCAGGGCTATGCCAAGGAGCTGACGCCGGAGCAGCTCGAGATGCAACGCGAGGGCCAAAAGAAAATCATCGCCCAGTCCGACGTGGTGATCACCACCGCACAGGTCTTCGGCCGCCCCGCGCCGCGCATCGTCACCGCCGACATGGTCGCCGGCATGGCGCCGGGCAGCGTGGTGGTCGATATGGCGGCCGAGAGCGGCGGCAACGTGGAAGGCTCGGTGCCGGGCGAGGTGGTCGATGCGGGCGGCGTCAAGATCGTGGGCCTCGGCAACCTGCCTTCGGAGGTCTGCCGCCACGCCAGCGACATGTACGCCGCCAACCTGGTCAACCTGCTCGACGAGTTCTGGGATGGGGAGAACGCCACGCTGAATCTCGACCGGGACAACGAAATCGCCGCTGGCTGCGTCATCACCCAAGGCGGCGAAATCGTCAATTCGACCATCAAGAACCTCTACGAGAACAACTGAAGGAGCCCGATTATGGAAGCGGTGTTTCTCGCCTTTGTGTTGATGCTGTCCATCTTCCTGGGCTTCGAACTCATCTCCAAGGTGCCGGCCACGCTGCACACCCCGCTGATGTCCGGCGCCAACGCCATCTCCGGGATCACCTTGGTCGGCGCACTGACCTCGGCAGGCGCCGGGATTGAGGCGATGGCCACGCTCCTCGGCGCCGTGGCGGTGGCCTTCGCCAGCATCAACGTGGTCGGCGGCTACCTAGTCACCAACCGGATGCTCAGCATGTTCAGGAAGAAGGAGGGTCCGCCCCAATCGACCGGCCAGCCGGGAGCATCCGCGTGAGCGCCGAACTGATCAACGTCTGCTACATCGCCGCGGCGGCGCTGTTCGTCTTTGGCCTGAAGCAGCTTGGCTCCCCCGCCACCGCGGTGCGGGGCAACCTGCTGTCGGCCACGGGCATGCTCATCGCCATTGTGGTGACGCTTTTTTCCAAGGGCATCCTGGAATTCCAGTGGATTCTGGTCGCGGCCGCGGTGGGCGCGCTGATTGGCGCGGTGGCGGCGCAGAAGGTGGCGATGACCGCCATGCCGGAGATGGTGGCGCTGTTCAACGGCTCCGGGGGCGTGGCCAGCCTGCTGGTCGGCTGGGCGGCGCTGTACAACACGGGCAACACCACCTTCACCTACATCACCATCCTGCTCTCGGTGCTCATCGGCGGCGTCACCTTTTCCGGGAGCATCATCGCCTGGGGCAAGCTCTCGGAAGTGATGACCAGCCGCGCCCTGGTGTTCGGCGCCCAGCGGGCGGTCAACGCCTTGATCCTCATCGCCCTGATCGCCTGCGCCGTGCTCTTTTGCCTGGATCCGGCCCTGGACTCGCCCTACCTCTATGCCGTGGTCGCCCTGAGCCTGCTGTTCGGCGTGATGGTGGTCATACCCATCGGCGGGGCGGACATGCCGGTGGTGATTTCGCTGCTCAACTCCTACTCCGGGTTGGCCGCCTGCGCAGCCGGCTTCGCCATCCAGAACAACATCCTCATTGTGGCGGGCTCACTGGTGGGCGCGGCGGGCATCATCCTCACCAACATCATGTGCAAGGCGATGAACCGCTCCTTGGCCAACGTGCTGTTTTCCGGTTTCGGCGCCGTGAAGACCGCCAGCAAGGTGGAAGGGGAGGTGAAGCCAATCAACGCCGAGGACGCCTTTTTGATCCTTGAGGCAGCCTCCTCGGTGGCCTTCGTGCCCGGCTACGGCATGGCCGTGGCCCAAGCGCAGCACGTGGTGCGGGAGTTGGGGGAACTGCTCGAGGGCAACGGGGCCGAGGTGTCCTACGCCATCCATCCGGTCGCCGGGCGCATGCCGGGGCACATGAACGTGCTGCTCGCGGAAGCCAACGTCCCCTATGACCAACTCATCGAAATGGACGACATCAATCCGCGCATCGGGAACATCGACGTGGCCGTGGTGATCGGCGCCAACGACGTTGTGAACCCGGCGGCGCGGGAGGATGCGAACAGCCCCATCTACGGCATGCCGATCATCAACGTGGACCAGGCCCGCACCGTGTTCGTGCTCAAGCGGTCCATGGCCTCCGGATTCGCCGGGGTGGACAACCCGCTGTTCTTCGGCGAGAACACGCGCATGCTGTTCGGCGACGCCAAGGCCTCCATTTCAGCCGTGGTTGGGGAGTTCAAGAACTAGGCGGTCCGGTGTTTCCGGCTGAAATCACTCCACCGGCAGACTGCGGGCGCGGGCGGAGTCCGGCAGCCCGCCGACCACCGTTCCCCAGTCGGTGTCGAGCACCCGCCAAAGATTGCCGATGGCGCGGTGCCCCAGCCGCATGGACAGTATCTCTTCGGTGCCGCGCAGGGCTTGCTGGGCACTGCGGATCATCTTCAGCCCTTCATCGGTGAAGACGATTCGATTGGCGCGCCGGTCAAACGGGTCGGGCATCTGGGTGACGATGCCATCTTTGCGCAGCTCATTGATCTGCAGTTGAATGGCTTGACGGGAAACCCCCAAGGCGCGCGCCAGAGACGCGCCGCGGGTGATGCCATTGGACAAATTGATGAGAATCATCCTCTGGGTTCGGGTGCGGGGCGCGTAGCCGCCTTCCCGCATGCCGTTGAGCAGACTCTCGTCCATCCAGCGGTAGGCCCGCAGAAGACCCAATATGAGCAGGCCGTCCGGATTGGCCTCAGCTTTCTCTTCGGCTATGCCTCGGTCGATTTTCACAAGCTGCTCCCACCACAGCGACGACAAGGGGAATGACGCCAACTGCTAACGATCGATTCCCAACGTCAAGTCCGCTCTCCGTCGCCATGGTTCAGTTATCGTTCAACGCAAGCAAGTATTACATATTCAAGGTTCCTGTCAAAATCCCGC
>CAZRBP010000278.1:0-3511 GCA_964598305.1 uncultured Pseudomonadales bacterium
CCAGGGTCATGGCGGCAATGACCTCGCGGCAACCGCGCGCGCTCTCTTCCGGTTCGATGTCGGCCACGTCTCCGGCCATCTCGGTTTTGACCCAGCCCGGGTGCATGGGCACGACGATGATGTTCTGGTCTTTCAATTCGGTCGCCAGCGCCGTCATCAAACGGTTTACCGCGGCCTTGCAACTGGCATACGAGTAGCCGATGACATGGTCGTACACATGCGCGGCGACCTGGCTGGATAGAGTGACGATCTTCTTGTCGGTGCCAGCTTGCACGTGGGGCAGGAACGCCTGGATGACACGGAACGGTCCCATGGCCATCACGTTGAACTCGTGGGACCAGTTGTCGTAGTCCATGTTCTGAAAGGTCTGGGTGTCCAGTCCGCCGAAGATGCCTGCGTTGTTGATGAGCACGTCGATCGCAACGCCCGCGAGTGACTCGGCGCAAGCCGTTACCGCTGCCGGGTCGCCCACGTCCATGGCGTGGACACTGAGCATGCCGCCGCTGTCCGCGGCCAACGCCTGAAGTGGCCCAGCCTTGGCTGGGTTGCGCACCGTCGCGTACACCCGGTCACCCTGTTGCGCGTATTGCTTGGCCAGTTCGAAGCCGATGCCGCGGGCGGCACCAGTAATGAGAATGTTCGTCATTCCCCCTCTCCCTAAAGAAAATTCAACCGCTCAGATACTTGGTGAGCGTCTGATGAAAGTGCCGTATGCGTATTTCCTGGTAGTTGCCCAGGGTGGCGCCCGCCTTGTCCGTGGCCATGGCGCCTTCCTGGGCGGCCTGCATGTTGCCGGTGTCCTGGTCGAAGACGTGTCCGACGTAAGGGTCCATGCCAGGCACTTCGGTATAGGACGCTTCTGCCTTCAGCGGGTACGGCTCCGCGGTTTCCACGGGGGAGCCGTCCATGGGGCGCGTTTTGAGCAGGATCAGGTCAAACAGCGCCTTGTCGTGCTGCATGCCCAGAGGACGGAAGCGGTACACGATGGGGAACGATACGCCGGAGAAAAACTGTTGGTTGGGGAATACGAAATAGGCGATTGAATCCACGATCTCCGAGTCGCTCACGCCGGACAGGTCGGGCCCGGTTTCTGTGACGCTGTCGCGAAAGTGCTGCGCCATCACCTGCCGGGCCGTGCCGCCTTCGGGCACCTTCAGCTCGGCGCCGACATCGTCCCGGTCGCCGATCAGGAACAGATCCAATATCTCCTGTTCGGTGAGTGTCTCCTTCAGGAATACGCTGGGCGTGCCCGCCACGTTGATCAGCCTGCTCACGTGGTCGCCGTAGCAGTCGTACTGGGTGTTGGCATCGCCGTTGGTGCGCATCAACTGGCTGTGGGTTTCCATCACGTGATAAGCCTCCAGAAAGGCTTCGGAGGCGATCTTCCAGTTGCAGTTGAGCTCTTTTTGAATGTGTTGCGCAACGTAGCGCTGCTCGAAGACGCTACTGTCGATGTGGTCCGGCAGCGGCGCAAGGTACTCCAACAGTGGCATGGCGTGCGGGTCGAGGTTGATGAACACGAAGCCGCCCCACAGTTCCGCCCGCACGTTGGACAGCCGCTTCTCGTCCGGGTTCACATGGGGAAAGTCCCATTCGCAGGGAAACGACTTTAGGGTGCCGTCGAGGTGATACTCCCAGCCGTGGTAAGGGCAGCGCAGGCTGCTGCTGCAGCCGCTGGTGAACGATGGCTTGAGCTTTGTGCCGCGATGCATGCAGGCATTGCGAAAGGCCTTGATCTCGCCGCTTTCGGTGCGTAGCACGATCACCGAGTAGGGGCCCACGTCGTACACATAGTAGTCGCCGGCCTCGGGAATGTGCTCCTCGCGGCAGGCCCACTGCCAGGTTCTGGGCCACAACTTGGCAATTTCCGCGTCAAAGAAGGCCCGGTCGGTGTAACGGGAATAGGCAATGTCCTCGTCGCCGAGAAACTCGTAGCTCTGGGTGGTCAGATAGTCGGGAACGCGGCGGCTGTCACGTGCCAACAGGTCTTGAACCGTCACGCCGGGACAACGCGCCGCGCCGGGCTTGCTTGAGATTGATTCCGCCATGGTCCTCGCTGATTTCATTGATCGGGGGAACGGATTGTCGCATGAGTCAACTTCTAGGCCGACGACTGTCCACTTGTCGGTCTGAGGCATCGACTCATTGGATCAGTCCTGCAGCGGATTCCTTGCAGTCAGGCCGGGAAAGCGGCTGAAATCCCTATCCGCCGTCCAGAACTCGGTGACGCCATGGCCGATGCAAAGTGCAGCAACGCGTGCATCATGGACCATGGGCCCCCGCACCCGTCCTTTCCGAAGACCGTCCCGCAGCAGGTCCCAGTGCGCGCCGGTCTCCCCAAGCAGGATGGCCACTGGCGACTCCAGCCAAGCGCTGACTTGGTCGATCGCCGCGTCAATCGAGGAAGGGGGGTCGAAAACCCTGGGGTGGCTCACGATGGCCAGGAATTCATGGATGCAGGGCCATGGCAATCCCCAGCTAGTGCGGCCTTGCGCGAGCGACTCCACCCGCGCAAGCGCACGACCGTGCCACTCGGAGTCCGAGCGGTGTGCGTACACCAAGATATTGGTGTCCGTTGCGATCAACTGCCGCGGCCTTCGTAGATCGCCTCGCGGATTTGGGACCACTCGGCATCCCGGAAGGCGGGCTGAAGCCCCCTGCCTCCCACACTGGCATCCCTCAGCCTGAATGGCTCCGCCTCAAGGTCGGCACGCAGCACCATGCGCAACCCCCGCTCAATCAATGCCCGAAGCGTCATGTTCTCACTCGCCGCATGCGCCTTTGCGGCGGATGCGAGTTCGTCCGAGAGATCGATGGTAGTCTTCAATACAGGTCCCCATATCTCGTTGCACAGGCAGCCATATTAGATGCCGCCCGAAGGGTCTGCAAGAGCTGGCGGCATAAAGTGCACGGCAAATCGGCCTGAGCGTTGTTGAACTGGTTATCCCCCGATGATTGTGTGATCGTTAAGCGTCTGGATAGGGAGTGCAGCCATGGCATCAAAGGGACTACCGGGACTGCGGGGCACCGATCACATCGGCTTGACGGTTCCCGACCTGGCTGAGGCAGCGGATTTTTTCGAGAACGTGCTCGGCTTCGAGCCGTTTTACGAGCATGGGCCGTTCGGGTCGCAGGACGAAGATTGGATGCAGGATATGCTGAACGTGCATCCGCGCGCGGTCATTCGGCGTGTGCGCCACTATCGGTGCGGCTTCAACACCAACATCGAGTTGTTCGAGTATGAGGCGCCCGACCAGCGTCGCGAGATGCCTAAGAACAGCGATTGGGGAGGGCATCATATCGCCCTGTATGTGGATGACTTCGACGCGGCGATGCAGCACCTGCGCGAGCATGGCGTGCACTTGATGCCCGGTGGCGGTGGGCCTGAAATCGAAGAGGGCCCCGAAGCCGGGCTACGCTCGTGCTACTTTCTCACGCCCTGGGGCATGCAGATGGAACTGATTTCCTATCCGCGGGGCAAAGGCTACGAACGCGACACCGAGCGCCGGCT
>CAZRBP010000279.1:0-3506 GCA_964598305.1 uncultured Pseudomonadales bacterium
GCCATCGCCCGCGGCGACGAATTCGACTGGCGGGTTGGCGGTGAGCCGCAAGCCGCGCTGCCCGTTGAAAAGACCCATTCGGCCTTCTACCTGAAAATACCGAGCCTTGATGCGCCGGGGGTTTTCGCGGAGGTGGCCACCATCCTCGGCGAGCACGGCATCAGCATCGAAGGCGCCATTCAACGGGAGGCGGCGGTTCGTGGCGATAGCGGCAGCGCATCTTGGGTGCCAATCGTCATTGTCACGGCAGCGGTTGCCGAGGCCGCCATGAATTCAGCCTTGGACCTGGTTCAAAAGGTGCCGGAGGTGGTCGGCCAAATCACCCGCATCCGGGTGGCGCACTTTGCCGATGAGTAGGCGCTAGTGTCCCCGATTCCGCTCCATTGAAGCCGATCGTTCAACGCCGCGGCCCGGTCCCTGAACTGCCGGGCGTGCCGCCCTTTTTGCGCCGCGTTTACGGCCACCGGGGCATCGAGGCACCGGCCGACCTGGATTTGGCGCTCAGCGGCCTGGAACCGCCGTCCGCTCTGCGCCACATCGACCAAGCCGCAGGGCGCATTGCTGAGGCCGTGCGCGAAGGGCAGCGCATTCTGTTGGTCGGCGACTTCGATGCCGATGGCGCCACCTCCGTGGCCTTGGGCGTATCGCTGTTGCGCGCCTTCGGCGCAGCGGCGGTGGACTTCGTGGTGCCGAACCGCTTCGAATTCGGCTATGGCCTGTCGCCGGAGATCGTCGATCTGGCCTTGCAGCGGTCGCCGGAGCTGATCATCACCGTGGACAATGGCGTGTCCAGCATAGCGGGGGTGGAGCGGGCCAATTCCCACGGCGTCGATGTGATCGTCACCGACCATCATCTGCCCGGCTCGCGCCTGCCCCCGGCCTACGCCATCGTCAATCCAAACGTGCCGGGCTGCGCTTTCCCGAGCAAAGCCATCGCCGGCGTCGGCGTCATCTACTACGTGCTTAGCCAGACCCGTGCCCTGTTGCGCGCGAACGGATGGTTTGACGAAGGTGCGAGGCCTGAGCCCGCGCTTGCCGATTGGCTTGACTTGGTGGCGCTCGGCACGGTTGCCGACGTGGTGCCCCTCGACCAAAACAACCGGCGGCTGGTGCATCAAGGCATCCGACGAATGCGCAGCGGCCGCTGTCGGCCCGGCATCGCCGCCTTGGCGGAAGTGGGTCGCCGCGACTTGGCCCGGCTCAAGGCCTCGGATCTCGGCTTTGCCATTGGGCCGCGCCTCAACGCTGCCGGGCGCCTTGATGACATGACCGTCGGCATCCAGTGCCTGCTGGCTTCTAGCATGGATGAGGCGCGGCCCCTGGCCGCTCAACTGGACGAACTGAACCGGGAAAGGCGCGGCATCGAGCAATCGATGCTGGCCGACGCGGAACTGCTCGTCGCCGAGGCGGAAGGTGGAATCGAAGGCAAGTTTGGCATTGTGGTGTTTCACCCGTCCTGGCACCAAGGCGTGGTCGGCCTGATCGCGGGCCGCTTGCGGGAGCGCCACCAGCGCCCTGTGATCGCCTTCGCGGAAGCCGGCGGCGAGGGGCTGGAACTCAAGGGCTCCGCCCGTTCGCTCCCGGAACTGCACATACGCGATGCGCTTGCGGCCATCGCGGCTCGCGACCCGGCGCTCTTGATTCGCTTTGGGGGCCATGCGATGGCGGCGGGCATGACCCTTGATCGGCGCTGCCTTCCGCGTTTCGCAAAGGCCTTCGATGAGGAAGTTCGCCGGCACCTGCCCGTCGAGGCGCTGCAAGGGCGCCTTGAGACCGACGGCGAACTCGACGCGGACGAATTGACCTTGGACAACGCACTGCGGCTGGCGGAGGGCGGCCCTTGGGGCCAGGCCTTCCCTGAACCGCTGTTCCACGGTGACTTCGACTTGGTGAGCCAACGAGTGGTTGGCAAAGAGCATCTCAAATTGGTGGTGAAGCGCCAGGACCGCCTCATCGGCGCCATCGCCTTTCGGCAGAAGCCGATCGAAGACTGCAACCGGGTACGCCTCGCCTACGCCCTCGAGGTGAACGACTACCGCGATCTGGCGCTGGAGCTGCGGGTGGCGCAGATCGAGCCGTTGGACTAGCGCCAGTTGCGTGGAACGCCGTTATACTGGCTTCTTTTTTCGGCGCTGCAACCATGGCGGAGATCACCTCAATACGCGAGCGAATCAAGCACTTGGGTGGCCGTTCGGCGGCGCTTCGGGGGTATCTTTGACTTCGACCATCGGCGCGAACGGCTTGAGGAGGTCGAACGGGAGCTGGCCGATGCCGCCGTTTGGACGGATCGCGGAAAGGCGGAGGGCCTTGCTAAGGAACGTGCGGAGCTTACGGAGATCGTCACCGTCTTAAGCGACCTGCAAAGCGGCTTGGACGAGTTTGGCGAGCTCGCCGAACTGGCCGCGGCCGAGGATGACGGACCCGCTCTCGTGGAAGTGGACGAGGCGCTTGATGGTTTGGAAGCCCGCCTCGGGCGGCTCGAATTCCAGCGCATGTTCCAAGGCGAGATGGACGCCCACAACGCCTTTGTCGAAGTGCAGTCCGGCTCTGGCGGCACCGAAGCCCAGGATTGGACGGAAATGCTGCTGCGCATGTACTTGCGCTGGGGCGAGAAGCAGGGATTCAAGATGCAGATCGTGGAACTATCCCCGGGTGAGGTGGCGGGGGTCAAAAGCGCCACGGTGCAGGTCAGCGGCGAATACGCCTTCGGCTGGCTGCGCACCGAAACCGGCGTCCATCGGTTGGTGCGCAAGTCGCCCTTCGATTCCGGCAACCGCCGCCACACGTCGTTCGCGTCGGTGTTCGTCTCGCCGGAGATCGACGATGACATCGAGATCGACATCAATCCGGCGGAGGTGCGGGTGGATACCTACCGGGCCAGCGGCGCTGGCGGCCAGCACGTCAACCGCACCGATTCCGCCGTGCGCCTCACCCACCTGCCCACCAACACCGTGGTTCAATGCCAGAGCGAGCGCTCCCAGCACCAGAACAAGGACCGGGCGTACAAGCAACTGCGGGCCAAGCTCTACGAGCTGCGGATGCTGGAGCGCCAAGCGGCGCAGCAGGCCATTGAGGATGCCAAGGCGGACATCGGCTGGGGCAGCCAGATTCGCTCCTATGTGCTCGACCAGTCCCGGGTCAAGGATCTGCGCACCGCCGTTGAGCGCAGCGACCCCGGCACGGTGCTCGACGGCGACCTCAATCCCTTCATGGAGGCGAGCCTGAAGGCGGGGCTGTGACGTGAGCGACGAAGGCAGCACACCGGAGCGGGATGCGCTAAAGGTGCGCCGCCAACGCCATGATCAGTGGCGGGCGGCGGGCGGCGCTTTCGCCAATGATTTTCGTCCCGAGGCCGTCTCCGCGGCACTGCAGGCGGAGTACGGGGATTGGGACAAAGCGCGGCTCGACGCCAATCCGGTGGCCACCGCCGTCGCCGGCCGGGTGATGCTGCGCCGGGTGATGGGCAAGGCCAGCTTCATTACCTTGGAGGACGGCGGTGGGCGCAT
>CAZRBP010000280.1:0-3501 GCA_964598305.1 uncultured Pseudomonadales bacterium
CGTTCAGAACGCGAACGGCGGCTTCGACGATCGCCTCCAAGGTCGCTGGGCGAATAGCGTGTTTTCGAGGTGCGCTCATACCTCAGTCCTCATCGATTGTCTGGCCGCGTCAAGCCCACCTGGCCGCTTGCGCCGAATATCCGTTGACCCGCGCATCCAAGTATGAGACAGTAATGTCTCATTTATCGGCAAGCAGGCGGGCCATGACCATCAGTATCCAGTCACGACCATCAGTACCGCCACCGCTTGGACATCTCGGCGGCATCTCGCCATTCGGGGGCCGGACCGAGACGCCGGGCCTGTTGGTCGGGCTTGCGCTGGCCTGTGCATTCTACCTCTCGACGGCGCAGGCGGCGGAGTTCGTCGCTTTCGAATCGGGCCCGGTGCGTCCCATGGCGCTGTCCCCGGACGGGCGCCTGCTGTACGTTGTCAACACGCCCGACAACCGGCTCGAAGTTTTCACGGTGAGCGATGCGGGCACCCTGGCCCATGCAGCCTCCGTCCCGGTGGGTCTGGAACCGGTCGCCGTCGCGGTCCGCGAGGTTGCCGAAGTTTGGGTGGTCAACCATCTTTCGGACTCGGTCAGCATCATCAACACCCAAGCGCTGGCGGAGACCGAGGCCGCGGAACCCGGGGTGCCGTTCGTGACGCGCACGCTCTTGGTCGGCGATGAACCGCGCGACATCGTCTTCGCCCAGGGCCGGGCCTTCGTCACCACCGCGCACCGTGGTCAGCAACGCACGCATCCTTCCATCGCCGACGTTCCCGGCGCGGGAGACCCCCGACTGCACACCGCAGGGGTCGGCCGGGCGGATGTCTGGGTATTCGACGCCGGGCAGCCCGGCGCGGGTATGGGCGGCAAGCCGCTGAAGATCGTCGAGCTCTTCGGAGACACCCCCCGTGCGCTGGCCGTCAGCCCCGATGGCGGCACGGTTTACGCGGCAGTCTTCCACTCGGGCAACCAGACCAGCGTGATTCACGAGGCGGTGATGTGCCGGGGATTCGAGGACTCGCCCCGAGGCTATGCTGTCGGTGCCACCTGGGCGTTCCGGCGCGGCAATCAACCCTGCATCGCCGGCCAGATGCCGGCCCGCCATGCCACCGCATCCCCAAACGGACCCGCGGACAAGACCCTGCCCATGGGCCGCCCGCTGCCGAGCACGGGCGCCGACGGCGAGCACGCGCCGTTCACTGCCATGATCGTCAAGTGGCATGAGGCGTCCGGCGAGTGGCGCGACTCCCGCGGCCTCAACTACTCCAACGGCATCCGCTTCTTCCTGCCGGACAAGGATGTGTTCGCAATCGACGCGACGACCTTGCAGGAGACGGCCAGCTTCCCGCACGTCGGCACCACCCTGTTCAACATGGCGACCAATCCGGTCAACGGCATGATCTACGTTACCAACACGGACGCCCAGAACCACATTCGCTTCGAGGGTCCGGGCGTTCGTGGCGGATCCACCGTTCAAGGCAACATCGCGCGCACGCAGATCACGGTCATCGACCCCGCCACCGGTGCGGTCAAGGCACGGCACCTGAACCGTCACATCGACTACTCGGTGTTGAAGGCGTCCGCCGACGTGCGCCGGCACAGCCTGTCCACGCCGCTTGAACTGCAGGTGAGCACCGACGGCGCAAGGCTCTATGTCGCCGCCCTGGGCTCGGACCGGATTGGCGTGTTCGCCACCGCCGATTTGGAGAGCGATGCGCTGTGGGACGGCGCCGGCGAGGAGTTCGATCCGACGCTCGCCAGCGCCGGCTATCTGCCGGTGGCTGGCGGCCCCGCCGGGCTGCTGCTCGATGCATCGCGCAACGGTGAGAACGGGCTGCTGTACGTTTACACGCACATCGACCGCGGCGTGACAGTGGTCGATCCGGCAACCGGCGCAGTCCTGCAGACGGTGCATCTCCCCAATCCGGAACCCGCTTCGGTGGTTGCTGGCCGACGGATGCTCTACGACGCGAACGGCACCTCGTCGAACGGCGAGTCCTCCTGCGCGAGCTGCCATGTCTTCGGCGACACGGACCATCTGAGCTGGAATTTGGGCAACCCCGACGCGGCCAATACGGTCAACCCCCAACCCTTCCCCACCTTTTCCGACTTTTTCCTGAACTGCGATTTCTTCGGCCACTACCCCGGGTGCGAATTCGTTCCCTGGGTCAACGGCAACGGCGACCAGCTCGCCTTCGCCTCGATGAAGGGTCCGATGGCCACCCAGACCTTGCGCGGCCTGTCCACCCACGGCCACATGCACTGGCGGGGCGACCGGGCCACCGGCTACTTCGGGACCGACGATGCACAGGCTCTCGATGAAGAGCTCTCTTTCAAGAACTTCATCGTGGCGTTCGAGAGCCTGCTCGGCCTGGACGTGGAGCTCACTGACGCCGGCCGTCTCGACAAGCCGCCGGAAGTCGTTCAACTCGAGGAAGACGTCGATGCCTTCGCCGACTTCATGCTCGCCGTGCAACTGCCGCCGAATCCGATCAAGCCGCTGGACAACCGCCACAGCCCGTCGGCGCAGCTTGGCGATGCGTTCTTCAGCGGCCCGCGGCGTTCCGACGGCGTCGGACCGGCATTCGATCTGCCCAACAACCGCAACGGCTCGGAACCGGACGGCCGCAACTGCGAAGCTTGTCACGCCCACGATCCCGCCCAAGGGTTTTTCGGCACCGACGGCAGCGTGGCGCACGGCGGTGAAGTGCTGATCCTGAAGGTCCCGCACCTGCGCAACCTCTACCAGAAGGTAGGCATGTTTGGGCTGCCGAACCGCGAGTTCTTCCTTCCCTCCACCACCGATGCCCACCAGGGGGACCAGGTCCGGGGCTTCGGGTTCCTACACGACGGCGCCACCGACAAGCTGTTCAACTTTCTGCAGGGCGGCGTGTTTGACGATGGCGCAACGACCTGTGCTGACCTCGGGCTGCCGGGCAGTGGCAGTTACGGCGGCACGTTGGGCAGTTGGTTCGGCTGCGACATCAATGACGGAATGGATGTCGGCATCCCCGGGGATGGAATGCGGCAAGGCCTGGTCGACTACCTCATGGAGTTCGACACCGATCTCGCGCCGATTGTCGGGCAGCAGGTCACGCTGGATGCAACCAACGGCGCATCCGTCAACCCGCGCATCGACCTGTTGCTTGAGCGCGCCTCGGCACCGTTCGAGTCGTTCATTCTCGGCGGCGCCGTCACCGAATGCGATCTCATCGTCAAAGGCGTTGTTGACGGCCAGGCGCGGGGCTGGGTACGGCTCGCCGACGGCAGCTTCAAGGATGACTTGGGCAGGGTGTCAACCGAAGCCGAGGTGCGAGCGCTCGCTGCTCAAGAAGGTCCGCTAACCTATACCTGCACGCCCCCGGGCTCGGGCGTGCGCATGGGCATCGACCGGGATGGCGACGGCGTGCCGGATGGCTTGGACAGTTGACGCACTGTTCTCGATCACCTTGGGGTTGTCCGCCGGCACCCGGCCCTTAGGTGCCCAAGCGCCAGCGGAAGCGGGCGTA
>CAZRBP010000281.1:0-3452 GCA_964598305.1 uncultured Pseudomonadales bacterium
CCTGAACCAAGGTGTGGGCCATCACCATATCGCCAACCCAGGCTGGCGCTACGATCAAGGCCCTCATCCCTCTACACCGGCGTATGCCACTCAGGAAAGGCGTTGCGTTGGCCGCGCACCTGGTCGAAGTAGGCGCTCTGCAGCCGTTCGGTGACCGGGCCGCGCTGGCCGTCGCCGATGCGGCGTCCGTCGAGTTCGCGGATGGGCAGCACTTCGGCCGCCGTGCCGGTGAAGAAGGCTTCGTCGCAGATGTAAACCTCATCCCGGGTGATGCGCCGTTCCACGATCTCAAGATCGGCCTCGCGAGCCAGGTGAAACACCGTGTCGCGGGTAATGCCGTCCAGGCAACTGGTCAGCTCCGGGGTGTGCAGCAGGCCATCGCGGACGATGAAGATGTTCTCGCCGGAGCCTTCCGCCACGTAGCCTTCGTTGTCGAGCAGCAGCGCCTCGTCACAGCCCGAATCGAGTGCCTCGTGAAGCGCCAGTATCGAATTGATGTAGTTGCCGTTGGCCTTGGCCTTGCACATGGTGATGTTGACGTGGTGGCGGGTGTAGGACGAGGTGCGCACCGAAATGCCCCGCTCGCGGGCGTCCTCGTCCATGTAGTTGGGCCACGGCCACGCGGCGATGGTCAGGTTGACGGTCAGCCCTTGGGCCCGCAGCCCCATGGCCTCGGAACCCAGGAATGCCATGGGCCGCAGGTAGCCTTCGCCAAGCCCGTTGGCGCGCAGGGTCTCGACCTGGGCGGCGTTGATCTCGTCCGCCGAATAGGGAAGCTTGAGCCCGAGTATGTGCGCGGAGTTGAACAGGCGCTGGGTGTGTTCGCGCAGCCGGAAGATGCACGGCCCCTTGGGCGTTTGGTAGGCGCGTACGCCCTCGAACACGCCGAGCCCGTAGTGCAGGGTGTGGGTCAGCACATGGACCTTGGCGTCGCGCCATGGGACCAACTCGCCGTTGAACCAGATGAAGCCGTCTCGATCGGCAAAACTCGGTGTGCTCATGTTCTCCTTCGCTGCGATCCCGCACGGCCGCCCGCTAGGCCGGCGGCTGGTCCAACAGCCGTTGCCAGAGGTCCAGGATGACGCCGCGGTGGACGGCCAATTCCGCGTCCCCGCCGGTGTCCTTTAGATCCAGCACTTCACGATGATGGCGTTCCCGCAGCGCGAGGTAGGCGCGGGTCAGGCCATCGGCGTCTTCACCATCAAGAACGCCGGTTTCCTTGGCGGCCTCCAAAATGCGGACGTTGTCGGAGTGACGGGCTAGGGCTGGCTCCTCGTGGGCATGGGCCAAAACGATGTATTGCACCATAAATTCGATGTCAACGATACTGCCACGGCCCCGTTTCAGGCCCTCCCCTCCGGAATCGGCAGCCGGGCCGCGGCCACGCTGATGGGTGGCGATGCGCTGGCGCATCCGGTTGACCTCCGCCCGCAGGTCCTCGGCTGCGCGCGGCTGGCATAGCAGCTCGATGCGCGTCTGTTCAAAGCGGCGTTGAAGCTCGGCGTCGCCCGCCACCGCCCGGGCCCGCACCAAGGCCTGATGCTCCCACACCCAAGCACGGCTGCGCTGGTACTCGACAAAAGCGTTCAGGCTGGTCATCAAGGTGCCGGCGCTCCCGGAAGGGCGCAGGCGCATGTCCACCTCGTACAGCGGCCCCATGTAGGTGGGCGCGGTCAGGTAGTGGAGCAGCTTGCGCACCAACCGGTGCGCGAACTGGGCGTGGGCCAACGGCAGATCGTGCACGAAGACGATGTCGAGGTCCGAACCCGGTCCGAGCTCGATGCCGCCAAGCTTGCCGTAGCCGACGATGACGAACGGCCTGCCGCTTAAGCCATCCGGTGCGCCATGGCGAATCTCGCACTGATCCCAAGCCAATCTGAGGCTGTGCTCGAGCACGGCTTCGGCCAAGTGGGTCAGGTAGTCGCTGACGTGCATCAGCGCCAAGCCGCCGAGCGCCTCCGCCGCCGCCACCTGAAAGACGTGCCGTTCCTTGAAGGCGCGCAACGCATCGAGCAGCGCCTCCTCATCACGCACCTCGGCGAGCTGCTGGCCAAGGGCTTCGGACAGCGCCTGCCGATCGGGGGCCAGCTTCACCGAGGGGCGGTCGATGAGCAGGCTCAGGAGCCTCGGCCGCTGGCGAATCTGCTCCGCCAACCACAAGCTGCGGCAGGCCACGCGAACCAGCCGCTCGGCCACCTCGGGATGGTCGCGCAGCAACGCCAGATAAGTTGAACGGCGCAGCACGGCGCGCAGCAGGGGCATGAGGCGCGTCAAGCCCTGCACGGGATCCTTGGCCAGGGAAAGCGCCTGCAGCAGGCGCGGCATCAATTCGTTCAATCGACGCTTGCCCGCTTCCCCGACCGAGGCCCGATCCCGGGCCTTGGCGAGTTCGTCAAGCAACGCCACGGCCTGAGTCCCGTCGCCAAAGCCCGCCCGGGCCAAGGCCAGCGGAACGCTGCGCGACGCCCAGAGATCCCGGTCGGGGTCGGGCGCATCGGTCACCAGCAGGCGCTCGAAGACCGCCTCGACTCGACTGCGGTGGGCCGCCAAGGCAGCCAGATAGGCCTCATAGCCATCAAAACCCAAGCTGAGCGCCAATCGAAGCCGGCTGAGGTCCGACGCCGGGAGGCGCTGGCTCTGCCGATCGGCCTCGGCTTGGATGCTGTGCTCCGAGTCGCGCAGGAAGCGATAGGCGGCACCGAGCTCGCGGGCCGCTTCCGGCTCGAAAACGCCAGCCTCCCCAAGCGCGTCCAAGGCGGCCAGAAAGCCGGGTTGCCGCAGCTGCGGTTGCTGGCCGCCGCGCACGAGCTGTTGGACCTGCACACAGAACTCCGCATCGCGAATGCCCCCGGCGCCCCGTTTCAGATCGTCGGCCCGGCGGCGATCGTCCATCCGCCGGGCCTTCATCGCCCGCATCTCGTCGATCGCCCCGAAGTCCAGGTAGCGGCGATAGACAAAGGGCTCGATGGCATCCAGGAAGGCGGCGCCAAGGGCGAGGTCGCCCGCGCAGGGCCGTGCCTTGATGAAGGCGTAGCGTTCCCAGTCGCGGCCCTGGGTCTCGAAGTAACCGGTCATGGCGGCGCAATCCATGACCAGCGCGCCGCTGCCGCCGTAGGGGCGCAGGCGCATGTCCACGCGAAACGTGAAGCCGTCCTCGGTGACGCTGTGCAGCGCTTCGATCAGGCGCTGGCCCACGCGGGTGAAGAAGTTGCGATTCGAAAGGCCCGAGGCGGTGCGCCCGTCCTCGGCAAAGGTGAAGATCAAGTCAACGTCCGAAGACAGGTTGAGCTCGCGGCCACCGAGCTTGCCCAAGGCGAGCACAGCCAACCGCTGGGGCTGGTTCGACGATGCGCCCAGGGGCTCGCCATGGCGTTCGGCCTCCCAGCGCTCCACCACGCCGAGGGCCGCTTCAATCAAGGCATCCGCCAAGTCGGAGAGCGCACCCACGGTCT
>CAZRBP010000282.1:0-3452 GCA_964598305.1 uncultured Pseudomonadales bacterium
CAGTTGTTCATCGTCCGCGTGGGCGTCGGGATCGGAGAGGCGGGCGCGCATCCCCCGGTCCACTCGCTGGTTGCCGACTACTGCCCGCCCGACCAACGGGGACGAGCGGCGGCAGTGCTGAATTTCTGCATCGTCCTCGGTGCATTCATCGGGCTCAGCTTTGGCGGCTTCCTGGTTGCGCAACTCGGCTGGCGCTGGGCTTTTGCGAGTTTCGGGATTGCTGGAATCCTAGCCACCGGCCTAGTGCTGTGGACGCTCGACGAGCCGCGGCGCTCGACCCGGGTGCCGAAAGTGGGCGAACTGTTCGACGCGGAGGGCCGGGCGGTCATCCGCGACCTTCTCAGGAAGAAGTCTTTTGCCGCAATGCTGGTCAGCATGTCCATCTACTCCATCGTCGATCTCGGCACGTCCTCCTTCACGGTTCCTTTCCTGATCCGCAGCCACGGCCTGGACGAGAGTTCAGCAGGCACCATCTACGGCTCGGCGGTACTCACAGGTTCGGTCGCGGGCACCATCGTCGCTGGATTCCTGATCGATAAACTGGCGCGGCGGCATGTGAAATGGTTGCTGCTGCTGCCCGCGATCTGTTTCGTGATCAACGCGCCAATACGAATCGTCGCATTCCAGACGAACGATACGATCGTGTTCGCGGCATCCTATTTCCTGATGGTGACGATGATGTGCATCAACAATCCGGCGACCTATGCGGCAACCTACGGCATCGCCGGCATGGGCCGCATCGCGACGGCCATGGCGGTGGTCGGGCTGGCGACGAACGTCATCGGCTTGGGCCTAGGCCCGGTGTTCGTGGGCCTTTTGAGCGATCTGCTCGAACCTCGATTCGGGTTGGAGTCGCTGCGATATGCGTTGACCGGGTCGGCGGCGATCACGATGATCGCCGGGCTCTGCCTCATGCTGGGCGGCCGTTACGTCGCCGCGGATTTCGAGGGGCCACGCCCGGATGCCGGCAGCGGCCGCGATGAAGAGAGGCATTGAGGCCGACGGGCAGAGGCGGCGCTTCGCAAGCTGTCTAGCCACCCGGAAGTCCGGGTGGCTAGAATGATGCGGGCCGGTTGGCGCGCCTATTCGCTACCGAACCGCTTGGTCAACTGCACGCCCCACTCGCGGCGCTCCTCAATGGCTTGCGTAATCATGCCCAGTGCCGCGATATCCAGCCCCTCGCGAATCTGCTCCTTGTCGGTCAGATTGCGCGCATAGGCAGCGATGACGATCCCCGAGTTCTCCAGCTCCAAACCGACCCGGGCGTTGATGATCCCCGATCCGCCGTCGATCATCTCGCTGTACAACGGCTCCGGGAACTGCGGGCGCGGGTCGCGCACGAAGTTGGAATGACCGTTCCAATTGACCTGGAAGCTCAACCGGCCGCCTTGACTGCTCCACACTGGCATTTCGTAACGCGCTTCCAGGCTGTAGTTCCACTTGTACGGCGACTGCAGTAGGCGCTCACCCGCACGGTTCACCTGGATGACGTTGCCTTGGGTATCGGTGGCCAGCGACGGGAAATCGTCATACGTGGCATCGATGAATCCAAGGGTGCCTTTCAGGCTCAGTCCTTGTGCCGGATAAGCCCACAACTCCAGTTCGAAACCATCGACGCTGGCTTTTGCCGCGTTCTGCACGACCGTGGTCACCTGGGTACCCAAACCGCTCGGTATCAGCGTCGAGATTTGAATGTCCTCGTAGTCGGTGATGAAACCAGCAACGTTGACTCGCATGCGGTTGTTGAACAGGTCGGCCTTGATGCCAAGCTCGTAGTCGGTGGCAAACTCCGGCTCCACTGGAGTGGCCGTGACCGGATCGAACGTTTGCCGCATCTGCTGGGAGCCACCGCGGAAACCCCGTCGCGTGGTCAGGTAAATCAACACCTCGTCCGTGACTTGGTAGTCAAGGGCCGCAAGATACGACCAGTCGCTAAACGTGTCCTTCGTCACGCTTTGACAACCCAGCGGATCGTTGGTGAAGGTTGGAAACGGCACGGCGCTCGTGTTGCACTGCCAATTGATTCCGGGCGGTGGGTTGAGATTCCCCTGCGGCGGGCGCCGGTTGCGCGAGTCGAGGTTCTTTTCCTCCTCTGTGAAGCGGCCGCCCAAAGTGAGGTTCCAACGGTCATTGAACGCCCAGGTGGCTTGCGCAAACAGGGCCCAACTTCGGTTCTCGACGAATCCCTCGTTGGCCTGCCTGGCCGGCGTCAGAATCTTCGAGTAGGTGCCGTCCACCCCCTCCTCCACACTGTAGTAGGCGCCCCCAACCCAAGTCAGGCGCTCATCGAGTGAGACGCCGGACAGCAGAAACTCCTGGCTGAAGGAATCCCCCCGAGTTTCGGTGAAGGTCTCCAGAATCAGCCACGGGAGCCCGTCCTGGTCAATGTAGCTGTTGCGTTCAAACTCCCGGTAGCCAGTGACGGACTTTAGCTCCAGGCTGTTGCCGAGATCGAAAGTCACCGTCAAGCCCAGGCCCCAAAGTTCGAGGTCATTGGTTTCCTCGTCCGAGCCGTGCAGACGATACGGGTCGCCGTCCAAGGCCAGTTCCCTTGAGAGCGCATCGCAACCCTGCGGTGGCGGGCCTCCCAAACCGTCGGGTGGCGGCAGAGGCAGATTGCAGAACAACAAGCCAAGGAAACCGCCCCGTGCGCTGACATCCGCAGGGGGCACGACGGCCTTTTGGATCCGGGGCTGCTCATTCACCTCCATCCAGTCGCCCCGAAAGTCCACGGTCATGGCATCTGTGGGTTGCCAGAGCAGGCTGCCGCGAAAGCCCAGTTCATCGTCGTCCTGCGCTTGGGTTCCATTCACGTCATTGCGCCCGAAGCCATCGCGCTTGTCGCGTCTGCCGGCGAAGCGAACGGCCAACTGATCATCGATCAGCGGAATGTTCACTGCGGCGCGGAAGTCCAGGTTGTCGTGGTTGCCGACATCGCCCGTGAGATAACCGTGCACGCCTTCGAAGTCCGGCTTTCTAGCGAACACGTTGATGGCGCCGCCAGTGGTGTTGCGCCCGTACAGGGTTCCCTGGGGGCCTTTGAGCACCTCGATGCGGTCCACGTCGTAAAGATTGGACTGAAACCCATAGGTTCGTGGGATGTACACGCCGTCTTGATACACGCCAACGGACGTGTCGGTGGTCATTAGCGCGTCGGCGCTGCTCTGGGCGCGCAGGGTGGGCACGGCGATCCCGCCCACGGCATTGTTGCTCGCCAACGCTTGAAAATGCAGGTTGGGCGTCTGGTTCATGATCTCGGTAAACGTGAAAACACCCTGCTCGATCAGGTTTTCACCGGTGAACGCTGTCACCGCGAGGGGCACCTGCTGCAACGTCTCTTCCCGGCGCCGGGCGGTTACCACGACTTCCTCGATCACCGCATCCAGCTCCGCGCCCCGTGCCTCCTGGCCAGGCATGCCTGGTGCCGCAGTCAGCACAAAGAGCGCCGCGCC
>CAZRBP010000283.1:0-3447 GCA_964598305.1 uncultured Pseudomonadales bacterium
CGCGGATGCGCTCGCGCAGCAGTGCCTTGGTCTTGGCCAGCGCGCCGCCACTGCGCCGCACCACCGCCAATGCCCGGTGGCCGGTTTCACGGCGGCCGGGCGCATCGCTCAGGTGCTTGACCACGGCCTCGGCGAGCTCACCAGCGTTGCGCACCCGCGTTAGGCAATCGGCCTCTGTGAAGGCGGCAGCCACTTCGGTGAAGTTGAAGTCCGAAGGCCCCATGAGCATCGCTCGGCCGCAAATCGCCGCCTCAATGGGGTTGTGGCCACCCCTCGGCACGAGGCTGCCGCCGATGAACGCCACTTGCGATAGGCCATAGAGGGTCTGCAGCACGCCCATCTGGTCGCATACCACCACCTCGGTGGCCTCGCTGGGCGGCAGGCTCAGGCGAGCGGAAGTAAAACCGCTGTCCGCCACCATCTCGAGAACCTCGCCGCTGCGGATGGGATGGCGTGGCACGAGCACCAAGCACACGTTAGGCAGGCGTTCGCGCACCTGTCGATGGGCCTCGAGAACGATGGCCTCCTCGCCGGGATGGGTGCTGGCGGCGATCCAAACGGGCCGTTCGGCAAGGCCCAACGCCGTGCGCAACGCCGCCACCGCCTGGTCATGGTCCGCGGGCAGGGCGACATCGAACTTGACGCTGCCGGTGGTGACCACCTTGGCCGGGTCCGCGCCCAAGGCCCGGAAGCGCCGCGCATGGTCCGGGTATTGGCATCCGATCAGGCGCAATTGGCCCAGCACCGATTGGGCCAGCTTCCGGATGCGCCCGTAGCCCCGCGCCGAGCGTTCCGAAAGCCGGGCGTTGACCAGCAGTGCCGGCACGCCGCGCCGATGGGCCTCAGCAATCAGGTTGGGCCAGAGCTCGGTTTCGACCAGGATCAGCAGCCGAGGCTGCGTGGCGTCGAAAAAAGCCCGCACGGCGAAAGGGAAGTCGTAGGGCGCATAGCAATGGGCCACCTTGTCGCCGAGCCGCCGGGTGACCTGTTCCGAACCCGTCGGCGTCATGGTCGTCACCAGAAAGGGCAGCGCCGGGAACTCGTCAGCCAAGGCCTCGATGAGGGGCGCGACGGCGATTGTTTCCCCAGCCGAGACGGCATGAATCCACACGCCGTCCTTGGGGATGGCCGCTGGTGGGCGCCCGAACCGTTCACCGATGCGTTCGCCGTAAGCCGGCTCCCGCCGCGAGCGCCACCACAGGCGCAACGGCACAACGGGCAAGACCAGCCAGAGCAGAATCTGATACAGCGTACGGGTCATGGTGTTGATCGCGGGTGCGGCTTGTCCTCTCGTGGCGTAGGGTAGTGTATCGCTCTGATTCACGCTTAGACTTTGGGTCGGCTCAAAGTGAATCAAACCGATAAACTACCCGACCCAACAACAACGTCAGCGAGGCAAACCATAATGAAAAGAACCGTCCACACTGACGCCGCCATCATCGGCGGCGGCATCGCTGGCCTGTGGCTGTTGAACGCGCTGCGCAATGCCGGGTACGGCGCTGTGCTGCTCGAATCCCAACACCTCGGCAGCCGCCAGACGTTGGCCTCCCAAGGCATGATTCACGGCGGGCTGAAATACGCGCTCGGCGGCGTCCCCAGCCGGGCCAGCGAAGCCATTGCCAGCATGCCAGGGCGCTGGCGGGCCTGCCTGGACGGCGATGGGGAGCTGGACCTGAGTGGCCTGAAGCCCGCGAGTGAACACACCTATCTTTTTGCCGAGGCCAGCGGCTTGGGGCCGCTCTCGGCGCTGCTCGCCAGCAAGGTGCTGCAGAGCGGGGCGCAGCGTTTGCGGGCCGAGGAATTTCCCGCGTTCCTGCGCACGGAAGCGTTCAAGGGCGTTGTCTATCGGCTCAACGACTTTGTCCTCGACCCTGTGCGCCTCACCGAACGCCTCGCCAGCCTCGGCGCGCCGCACCTCTACACGGCATCCCGGATCGATCGAATCCATGACGGCGCTGACAGCGCCCGCATTGAGATCGGCAACCTGCGCATCGCTTGCCGCCGCCTGATCCTTGCGGCCGGGGCCGGCAACGAAGCGCTGTTGCAGCGCTTGGGCCTTCCGGTTGCCATGCAACGCCGTTCTCTGCACCAGGTCGTGGTGCGGCATCCCGCCGCAGGCGCCGCCTTCGGGCCCTTCTTCGGCCACTGCCTGACGGACCTCAAGGGGGCGGAGCCGCGTCTGACCATCACCAGCCACCGGGCCGCACCCGGCGGAGCTTGGTTGTGGTCCGTCGGCGGTAAGCTCGCTACCAGCGGCGCCGAGCGCAGCGTGGCGGACCAGCGCCAGGTCGCGCGCAGCGAACTCACCGCCTGCGTGCCTTGGATCGACTGGCGGGAAGCGGAGATCGAGTGTTTCCGCCTAGACCGAGCAGAGCCCCAACAAGACCGGGGCCAACGTCCGGATGAAGCCTTCGCCGAGGTCCAAAGCAGTTGCATCGTTTGCTGGCCCACCAAGCTCACCCTGACGCTGGACCTCGGCCAGAAGGTGCTGGCGTTCATGCCGCCTCCCGAACACCCCGAGGTCCCAACCCTCGACCTGCCCGCCGCCACGCTGGGCGCACCCCCTTGGACGACCTGATGGAACGCCGGCCCCTCGGCCGGTCCGGCATCGAAACCTCATTGCTGGGCCTCGGCACGGTGAAATTCGGACGCACCCGAGGCCTCAAGTATCCGCAGTCCTTCAGCTTGCCCACCGACGCCGAGGCGCGCCGCCTGCTCGACACCGCCCGCCGCCTCGGCGTCAATCTCGTGGACACCGCGCCAGCCTATGGCGCGAGCGAGGAGCGCGTGGGGGAGTTGCTGGCCGGACAGCGCGACGAGTGGGTGATCGCCACCAAGGTGGGGGAGGAGTTCGACGGCATGGGCTCGAACTTCAACTTCACCCCGGAGCACATCGCCATGAGCGTGCGGCGTTCATTGCGGCGCTTGCGCACCGACCGGCTGGACGTGGCGCTCATTCATTCCAACGGCGACGACGAGCGGATCATCAACGACTTGGGCGCCCTGGACTGCTTGGCGGACCTCAAGGCTAAAGGCCTGATCCGCGCCATCGGCATGTCCCACAAGACCGTCGCCGGCGGCCAAGCGGCGCTGGCCGCCAGCGCCGACGTCATCATGGCGACCCTCAACGCGGCCTATCTGGACGAAGCGGATCTCATCGCCGAGGCGCACGCGCTTGGTTGCGGCGTGCTAGTCAAGAAAGCGCTCAACAGCGGCCGAGCCCAACCCACCAGCCTGAATCGAGTGGCGGACCACCCCGGCGTCAGCAGCATCGTCGTCGGCACCCTGAGTCCCGACCACCTCATCGAAAATGCCCGTACCCTTATCGGCTGACATGCTGACGGGAAGCTGTCTCTGCGGCGACATCGCCTTCGCCATCGACGGACCGATCGAGACCATGGCGCATTGCCACTGCTCGATGTGCCGCAAGTTCCACGGCAGTGCTTT
>CAZRBP010000284.1:0-3439 GCA_964598305.1 uncultured Pseudomonadales bacterium
TGTACGTTGATTCGAACAGGTTTCGCCGCCGGTAGAGCCTTGTCGGCGAGTGTTGCTGAACTTACAGGGACGCGCTTGATGCAGTCAACGGCGCTTAGCGCCGGTCGAGGGCGGGTCGCCCTCGTTCCGGGCGTTGACCTCGGTGACACGCCGCACTAGCTTAGCGGCAGGGAGGCTCTTGTGATGGTCAAGTCCTCAATTTCGCTCACCGACAAGCAGCGCATGGGCGCTGAGGAGCTGGAAACTGAAGCGTTGCGCGGGCTTTTGTCCCGCCGCCGCGCTAGTGAATTCGTTGGGGCAGAGCAAATGGACGTGCGACTGGCCGGAATGGTTGCTAGGAGGCGCCGTGTTCAGCGAGCGCCTAGAGAGTGCTCTCGGTCATGCTGAGCGCCGGATTGTCGATTAGGACTTGTTCACCCAACCAACTTGGCATATGCTTTGGCATATGCCAGCAACGGGATCAAAGACCATGGCTGCAGAGCGACACGTAAAGCTGTTCCGCAACGGGCGAAATCGCGCGATTCGGATACCAAAGGAGTTTGAACTCGAGGGCGATGAGGCGGTTATCCGCAAGGAAGGCAACAGGCTGATCGTGGAGCCCATCAAAAAGACGGGCTTGCTGGAGATTCTGTCCACTCTGAAGCCAGTCAAGGATGAATTCCCCGACATCGACATCGGCCTTGGGACACTGGACGACATTAACCTGCAACCCGATGGTTAAGTACTTGCTCGACACCAACATCCTGTCCGATCTGATGAAGCACCCTCAAGGTCGCATTCGGGCACATCTTGAGCGCGTCGGCGACAACGCTGTGTGTACCAGCATCATCGTCGCTGCTGAATTGAAGTTCGGCGTGGAAAAAAGAGGGTCCTTGGCGTTGAGAAACAACGTCGACGCCATACTTTCTGCCTTGGAGATACTCCCGCTGAAACCCCCTGCTGATCAACGCTACGCGGAGTTACGCGCCCACCTTGAGTCCGATGGGGACACCATCGGGCCGAATGACATGCTGATCGCCGCCCATTGTCTAGCCGAGGACCTCGTCGCCGTGACGGCGAACATTGATGAATTCAGTCGGGTGCCGGGGCTCCGGGTCGAGAACTGGCTGGAGTCCTGATTGTCGTTGTTCCAGGGCTCCGCATCCCTATCGGCTGCTGCCTGCCCCGACACGCCGGCCAATGAACGCCGCCATCTCCTCGATCGCTCGGCGGGCTTCCCCATCCTGGTCCGCCGGCAGAAACACTGGCCAGATGTGAGGTGAATCTGGATAGGCCGTGTAGGTGACCTCGACGCCGCACCGCCGTGCCTGTTCCGCCAGCCGGGCGCCATCGTCCTGGAGGTTGTCCAAGCCGCCGGTTTGGATCAGCAGTGGCGGCAAGCCGGTTAGGTCGCGGTGGACCGGGGAGTGGCGCGGGTCCTTGGCATCGGCGGACGGGTTGCCAGCGGTCAGGTAGGTGCGCGCCAGCCACTCGATGGTTTGCTTGTTGGGTTCCGCTTGGTTGCGCAGCGGATCGTCCAGGGACGGGCTGGCGAGTGACAGGTCTGCGTACGGGGAGTTGCCGATGACGCCGGCTGGGGACGGCAGCCCAGCGGCGATGGCGTCGGCGGTGAGTGACACGGCGAGTCCGGCACCTGCGGAGTCTCCGGCGATGATGAGGCGGGCGGGGTCGGCGGCGGCGGATTTGAGCAGCCAGCGGTAGGCGGACATCGCGTCCTCGAAGGCTGCTGGAAAGGGGTGTTCGGGTGCCAAGCGGTAATCGACCGCTAGCACCGCCGCGTTCGCCAAGCGGGATAGCCAGACCGTCATGTTGCGGTATTGCTTCGGGTGGCCGCAGAGGTAGGCGCCGCCGTGGAAGTACAGGATCGTTGCCCGGCGGCGGTCGGTGCCATTGGCGATGATCCACTCGGCGGGCACGCTGGCGGTGTTGATTGCAGTTGCCTCGAAGTCGCTGACATCTGGGACGATTCCGGCGGCGATTTGGCGCAGGGTTTCTATGCTGTGGCCGTTGGCCCAGGGGTTGTCGGGCATTGGTGTGTCCTTGGTAGCCGTCTAGGGGACAGGTTTCTAAGTGGTTGAATCCTCGTTGAATTCTGACACACAGATCGAGGGCGAGTCGCCCTCGCTCCGAGGTTTTCCGAGACCCGGCTCGAGGGTGGGTCGCCCTCGCTCCGAGGTTTTCTGAGACCCAGTTCGAGGGCGAGTCGCCCTCGCTCCGAGGTTATCCGAGACCCGGTTCGAGGGCGGGGCGCCCTCCGCTCCGACCTTCGTTCGACGCTATTCCCCCGGAGCGAGGGCGCCCCGCCCTCGAACTGGGAACAAGGCTTGTATTTGCTCCGGGTTGCACCACAATTATCCAACAATTACAGCGGGGGACGGGCGGCGTGAAGGTCATCATCGTGGGCGCGGGCATCGGCGGCAGCGCTCTGGCGCTGTCGTTGGCCAAGCTCGGCGTCGATTACGTGCTGCTTGAGCAGGCGCCCGCGTTCGCCGAGGTGGGTGCTGGCATACAGCTCAGCCCCAACGGGGTGCGCGTGTTGGAGACCCTCGGTTTGGGCGATGCGCTCGCCGGGTTCTGCACGGAGCCGGACTTCCACAAGTACAGCGTCTGGGACACCGGCGAGACCATACTGCGCACGCCCTTGATGCCGCGGGTGCGCCAAGCCTATGGCCACGCCTACTACCACGCCCACCGGGCGGACCTGATCGCCGCGCTGACCGGGGGGCTGGACGAATCAAGGCTTCAGTTGAACACCAAGGTCGCCGCTGTCGGGCAGGATGGGGCGCAGGCCTGGGCCGATTGCGAATCCGGTGAGCGCATCACCGGCGACGTGCTGGTGGGCGCCGATGGCATTCACTCGCTCGTGCGCGAACAGGTCTTTTCGCCGGATCCGCCGCGGGCCTCGGGTTACGTCACCTGGCGCGGCGTGGTGGAGCGCCGGAAGATCGCCGATCTGGGCGTTCCGGTGTCGGCCCACGTGGACATGGGGCCGCGGCTTTCCTTCGTGTACTACTGGGTTTCCGGCGGCACCCGGCTCAACTGGCTGGCGCTTGGCCAGGCCGATGGCCAAAAGCGGGAATCCTGGTCCCAGACGGCGAGCTCCTCAGAGGTGATCGCCGCGTTCGATGGCTGGTACGACCGGCCGCGGCGCGTCATCGAGGCGACCGACGAGACCTTCGTCACCGCGCTCCATGACCGCAACCCCCTGCGCGAGTGGGTGGCAGGACGGATCGGGCTGCTCGGCGACGCCGCCCACGCCATGCTGCCCTACCACGCCCAAGGGGCGGTGCAGTCGCTGGAGGACGCCTGGGTGCTGGCACGCATTGTCGCTGGGTCCAACGGCGACGTGGCGGCTGATCTGGCGCGCTACCAAGCCTTGCGCATGGACCGCGCGCACCTGATCGTGCAGCAGTCGCGCAATGCCGAGGGCTGGTACCAC
>CAZRBP010000285.1:0-3427 GCA_964598305.1 uncultured Pseudomonadales bacterium
GGATGCCGAACTCCGCGCAGACGGCTTCAACGGAACGTTCGGGCTGGCGCTGCGGCGGCGACCAGAGGCCGCCCCAGATGCCGTGGTTGGGACGCCGCTCCAGCAGGCAGGCGCGGTTCGGTGCGGTAATGACGTACAGGCGGGCCCGGCGCACCGGCTTGGCCTTCGACGGCTTGCCCCGTGGAATCTCATCGACCTGCTGGGTGGCTAAAGCGGCGCAGCGCTCCGCCAAGGGGCAGCTTGCGCATTGCGGTGCGCGGCGGACGCAGACCAGGGCGCCTAGGTCCATGATGGCTTGGGTGTAGGCTGGCGTTCGCTTGGCTGGCGTGTGCGACTCCGCGTGTTCCCAGAGTTCGCGCAGGGTGGCGGCGCTGGCCAAGGGACTGGAGACGCCGTGAAAGCGGGCCAGCACCCGCTTGACGTTGCCGTCCAGGATGGCGGCGCGTTGGCCCATGGCGAAAGCGCGGATGGCGCCGGCGGTGGAGCGTCCGATGCCGGGCAGGGCTTCCAGCGATGCGGCGTCTGTTGGGAATTCGCCCCCGGAGTTCGCGACTAGAATGGCCGTCTTGTGCAGGTTGCGGGCCCTCGCGTAGTAGCCGAGGCCGGACCACAGGTGTAGAACCTCGTCGAGTTCTGCCGCTGCCAGCGCCTGCACGTCGGGAAAGCGCGCCATGAAGCGCTCGTAGTAGGGGATGACGGTTTGCACCTGGGTCTGCTGCAGCATGATTTCCGAGACCCACACCCGGTAGGGGGTGGCGTCCTGCTGCCAAGGCAGGGCCTTCCTGCCGCATTCATCGAACCAAGCAAGCAGCTTGCTGGCGAGCCAATCCATCGGATTAGGGTTGTTCGTCTTCCCTGATGCTGCCGCCGAGCAGCCGAAGCACCGCACGGGCGGCCTGCCGTTGCTTGGGCGGCAGCTTCTCTTCGATGATGGCGTCCACCTTGCGCTGCATCTCCGAGCCATCCTTGGCGGCCTCGGCCAATAGCTGGCGGACCGCGTCGTCGTCCAGTGCGCAGGCCGGTTCGGCGAGCGTGCCAGCGCAGCGCAGCGGGATGCCGACGCCGGTGAGCAGCGGGTTGACCTCGAAGGCCGCATCCTCCGCACCCTCCTCGACGGCAACCTTGGCCGACATGTCGAGGCGGTCCTCAGCAAGCTGGTACTCCCCCTTGGCCTTCAGGACCAGGTTGTCGAGTGAGACGTCCAGGCGCTGGGCTGCGCCCTCGATTGACCAGGTCCCGGCTAGGCTCTGATAGCGCACTGGCCCAGGCGCCGCCTTGCCAGCGCCCCGGGCGAACGGGGAGGCGGCTTTCTTGACTTGGTCGAGGAACGGCGCGCCCAATCGTCCCGGACCGCCGTCGAGGCGGGATTCGCCGACGATGCTGGCGGCCAGTTCCGGCACGCTGTTGCCCTGCATCTGGAATTCGCCTTCGTAGGCGAGCTCCGCTTCCCAGACCACGGCT
Source organism: uncultured Pseudomonadales bacterium (assembly GCA_964598305.1). Lineage (GTDB taxonomy): Bacteria > Pseudomonadota > Gammaproteobacteria > Pseudomonadales > Azotimanducaceae > Azophilus. The sequence goes on from CAZRBP010000285.1 coordinate 1,462, forward strand.
TCGGTGAGCCAAGGCTTAAGGTCTTGCGCCCGCAGGCCGTCGGCGTTGAAGCGGACCTTCCAATCGACGGGCTCGGCCCCCGCGTCCGCTTCGATCCGGGCCGAGCCGCTGCCGCCGTAAACGCTGGGAGCTTGCAGGTCGAGACGGGCCGTGTCGTCCACAACTTCAAACTCGGCGGTGAGGTTCTCGAAGCGCTGTTCGTCAATGTGAAGGTGAACCTCGCTGCAACGGCCGCTACCGTTGACTTGACGAATCGCTTGGACGGGGAGGAGCCTTGGCGAGCTGGCTTGAGGCGCGGCCGATGTGCTCTGGCGCGGCGTGAATTCGATGTCGCAGCGGCCCCTTGCGCCCTGCGCTTGGAATTGAAAGCCCCGCAGGGTGTGGCGTTCGGGGATGGGGCTGTAACGCCATTCATCGACCCGCCATTCGCCGTCGGCAGTCTGGATGCGTTGCGCGGTGACGGCGGGCACGGGCAGCAGCCGCCAGCCTAAGTCGCCGAGGATTTCGATGTCGAGCCCCGCCTGTTCAGCGATCAGGGCTTCGACTTGGGGCCGGAAGCGATTCAGGTCCGTCAACAGCCAAGCGCCCGCAGCCAAGGCGAGCAGTGCGATGATGCCGATGCCAAGCGCAATCTTGCGCATAGGGGGGCGATTCCCGGATTGGATTGGCGAATTATAGGAGATTCGCTTGACCCGAATTTGATGCGAGTTTCAACGCTCGGAGCGAGGGCGACCCGCCCTCGACGGGATCCCTCGCTCCGTCAAAAGCGGTGCCAGCTTGCCGATGTCGAGCGGAGACCCTCGGAGCGAGGGCACCTTGCCCTCGGCCGACCTTTGTTCGAAGCTGTTTCCGGAGCGAGGGCACCTTGCCCTCGCCCAGAATTCAGTTGTTTCGTGAAAAAGGCGCGGTAAGCTTGAACGCCTATGCGGACATACGGGGTGCGGAACTTGAGCGTTGGCGCTTGGGACCCGGCGGAACAGATCAGTGAACTGAGTGATTCGGTGCTTGCCGAACTGCTGGCAGCGGCCGATTGCCTCCATCGCGAGGACTTCGGCTTGTCGGCGGTCGATGCCAGCCGCTTGGCGGCGACCACGCGGCTCCCAGCGGAGGCGTGGCAGCCAGTGGCGGCGCTGAGTGATGAGCAGTTGATTCGGCTGGTTCGCCTCTACACCATGGCGGAAGGACGCTTCCCACAGTGGAAGGCCGATTCGGCCTCGCCGGTGATTGTGCTGTGCCGCCTGCTGCGCCGCCGCGGCGCGTGGCCAGCCGATTTGACCGCCTGGATCAAGGCGCGCAGCGACAATAAGTTCCTGCCCTACGGCAGCTTGGCCGACCGGCTTTAGCCGTTTGCGGGCGGAGTGCCCGGGGCGAGGGCATCCCCGCCCTCGATTTGTGCTTCGCGATCCGCTCACGGGGCGGCACGCCATGATGAAAGTTGAAATCAGTTGGCGATACTTCCCGATTTGGGTAGGATTGTTCTCAATATGAGAAGTAAGTCATCCGAAGCGGAAACCGGATTTGGCGACTCCGGCCTTGCCAGCGTCCTTTTTTCGCCCGTCCGTCAACGCGTGTTGGCTCTCCTTTTTGGGCAGCCTCAGCGGAGGTTTCAGAGCGGCGAACTGATTCGACTGGCCAATTCGGGTACCGGTGCAGTTCACCGCCTATTGGTTCGCTTGGTGGCCACCGGACTCATTACCGTGGACAAGATTGGCAATCAGAAGCACTACCAAGCTAATGCGGACTCTCCGGTATTTGAGGAACTGACTGGGCTGGTGCGCAAGACCGTCGGTTTGGCGGGCCCGCTGCGAATCGCGCTTGCTCCTTTGCAGGACCGAATCATTGCCGCATTCGTGTATGGATCGATTGCCACGGGGACGGAGCGCGCGGAAAGTGACATCGACCTAATGGTGGTCGCCGATGATCTCGACTACTTTGAGTTGTTCGCAGTACTGCCCAGTTTGGAAGC
>CAZRBP010000286.1:0-3422 GCA_964598305.1 uncultured Pseudomonadales bacterium
TCCACGTCCAGCCGCACGAAGCGGAAGCGCGAGCCCTGCGCCCGCTCCTTGAGCAGGGCGGTGCGCCCGGTGAAGTGCCCCTTGTCGAAGTCCACCAGCCAGTCCAGGCCAAGCTCGAAGGGCGAGCGCGCCCGTCCATTGCGCACAACCTGCTCGGCCGGCACGAAGTCCACTCCCGCTTGGATGAAGCCCGCCTCGATGCGGGCAAGCTCCAGGGCGGCGTTGCCCATGGGCCGGATGAGGTGGTTGCGCCCGGCGGCGAACAGAGCATCCCACAGGGCTTCGGCATGAGCGGGGGCGACCCAGACTTCGTAGCCCAGATCGCCAGTGAAGCCGGTTCGGGACACCATCAACTCGCCGCCATCGAACGGGTAGTGGCGCAGGCCGAAGGGCTTTAGGGTTTCGAGGCCACTAAGGCCCATGGCGCGCAAGGCGGCGCATGAGGTGGGGCCCTGCACGGCCAACGCGGCCACCTCCGCGGTTTCATCGACGATGGCCACCTCGAGCCCCAAGGCCGAAGTGAGCAGCCAATCCAGGCAGCGTTCCTGGGCGCACAGGCGATAGTCGCCTGGGCTTAGGTGAAACAGGGTGCCGTCGTCGAGCACCATGCCGGCGTCGTTGCACCACACCGTGTAGCCGACTCGGCCCGGACGGACCCTGCCGACGTCACGCGTCAATAGGCGATTCAGGAACGCCGGCGCATCCGGCCCGCCAATGCGGTACTTGGTCATCGGCGTCAGATCGAACACGCCCGTGGCATTGCGCACGGCGAAGTACTCCAACTCCACGTCCTCGTAGGCGATTGGCGAAGCGTAGCCTTTCCATGACTCCCACTCCCGAAGTTCGCAAGCCGCCTGCACCCGCGACGCAAAGGGCGTGTCCAGCAGCATTTGGTCGTCGTGGGGCGTCATGATGCGGCCTCCCCCGAGAGGATTGCCTTGGCCGCGTTGCGCCCCGCCAAGCCCAGCAGGCCGCCGCCGGGATGGGCGCTCGCGCCGCACAGATAAAGGCCCGGCACCGGTGTGGCGTAGTGGTTGGCGCCCGGCACCGGACGGGTGAAGAGTGCTTGGTCCAAGGCAATCTCTCCGTGGTGCCAATGGCCGCCGCGCACTCCGAACTGCGCCTCCAAGTCGGGTGGCGTCAGCAGTTCAGCGGCGATGACCCGTTCGCCGAAGCCGGGCGAAATGGCTTCCAGCCGCTCCAAGCAGTTGCGCATGACGGCCTCGCGGCCAGCCGGCCAGCCCGCCTTGAGCGCGTAGGGGGCGTATTGCGCCACGGCGGAGAGAACGTGCTTGCCGGGGGGTGCCAAGCTGTCGTCGTGCACCGTGGGAATGGAAATCTCCATGATCGGCTCTGGCGAGCACTCGCCGTACTTGGCGTGGTTGAACGCACCTTCAATGCCGTCCATGGTGGCGGCGGCCAGCAGCCGCGAACCCGCATCGGCCGGGTCCAGCCCCGGAAACTCAGGCAGGCCGTCGAGCGCCAAGTGCAGTTTGGCGGTGACGCCGCGCGCCCGGAAGTTGTGGACGCGCCGAACGAAGCCGGCGTCTAGGTTGAGTGGCCCCACCAGCCGGAAGGTGCTTTTGACGTCGGCGTTGGACACCACCAAGGGAGCGGCGATGGCGGAGCCGTCCGCGAGCGTGACGCCGACCGTCTGGCAGTCCGCCAAGTCGATGCGCGTGACGCGCTGGCCGTAGCGAATGGCGGCCCCGGAAGCCTCCGCGGCGGCGGCGAAGGCATCGCCCAGCGCGCCCATGCCGCCTTTGACGAGGGCAGGACCGGCGCCGGCGTCGTTCAGGTGCCGGAGCAGGTAGGCGTAAACGGTGTTGGGCGAGCGCGGCCCCATGTGCGAGCCCAAAACCGCATCCATGCTGAGGGCGGCCTTGAGCAGCGGGTTCTCGAACTTCTCCTCGACCACGTCGTGGATGTTGATCGCGCCAATGCGCAACAGTTCGCGCATCTCCGCCTTGCCGAGCGTGCGCACATCCCAAGCGAGTTTGGCCAGGAGCCAGTTGTCGCGTCTCCGGCGTTCGGTGAGCCGGGGAAAGGGGCGCGTGCAGAAGCGGTTGAGCACCTTGGCGAAGCGCCGCATCTGGCGTTGGAACTCGGTGAACGCGGCTTGGTCGTTGCCCGAAGCGCCTTCCAGGCGATCACCGTCAATGGCCAGTTGCCGCCCGTCACCGGGCAGGACAACGGTCTTGAGATTGCGCGCGGCGTAGGCCAGCCCATGCCGCTCCAAAGCCAGGTCCTTGGCCACCTCGGGGCTGAGCATGTTCAGCAGGTGGGCCGCGGCGGACACCCGGAAGCCGTCCGCGAATTCCCGGGTGGCCGCCAAGCCGCCCGGACGCTCGCCGGACTCGAGCACCAGCACCTTGCGGCCGCGGCGTGCAAGGTAGGCTGCGCAGGCCAGGCCGTTGTGGCCGGCGCCGATCACGAGTGCATCGTAGGCGGCATCAGTCATTGGGGTAGCTCGGCGGCGTCACGTCGGGACGCCTGAGGTCGGCCAATATTTCCCGGGCGGCGTTGGCGCCCGGCGCGGCCATGACGCCGCCGCCGGGATGGGTGCCGGAGCCGCACAGGTAGAAGCCGCGCAGCGGTCCCCGGTACTGGGCGCAGCCGGGGAAGGGGCGGTTGAAGAGCAGTTGGTCGAAGGTCAGCTCCCCGTGGAAGATGTTGCCCTCGGTGAGGCCCACTTCGTCTTCGAGCTCGTGCGGGGTGCGGACTTCGCAATCCAGTATCAGGTCCTTGAGGTCGGGGCTGTGCTCGGCGAGCTGATCGATCACGGTCTGGCCGAAGGCGTCCCGCGCTTGCGGCGTCCAAGGACCCTCGGCAAGCGTTGGAGGGCAGTATTGGACGAATACGGTCATCATGTGCTTGCCGGGTGGTGCCATGGTTGGGTCCACCGTGGTGGGAATCAGCGCATCGACGTAAGGATCCTGTGACCAAGTGCCGGCCTTCCAGTCGTCGTAGGCCCGCTCCATGCGTTCAAGGGAGTCCGTGCAGTGCATGTCGGTGAGCATCAGGGGGCTGTCAGGCGAAAGTCCGTTGAAGGTCGGCAGACCGTCCAGCGCGATATTGAGCTTGCCCGATGAGCCGCGAATCTTGAAGTTTCTCGCCTGCTCGACCACCCCCGCTGGCAGGTCGCTCTCGTCAAAGCACTTCAGAAAGGTGCGTTTTGGATCCAGGTTGGAGACCACCAGCTTGGCCCGGTACTCGGTGCCGTCGGCCAGCGCCACCCCAACGGCGCGTCCCCGCTCGACGATGACGCGATGCACATCCGCATCGCAGACGATCTCGCCGCCGAAGGCGCGAAAGCTCGCGGCGAGGGCATCGGCCACCGCGCCCATGCCGCCCCGGGCGAAGCCCCAGGCGCCGACGTTGCCATCGACCTCGCCCATGTAGTGGTGCAGCAGGACATAGGC
>CAZRBP010000287.1:0-3412 GCA_964598305.1 uncultured Pseudomonadales bacterium
GCGTGGGCTTGGATTTCCAGCAGCGGGGGCGTGAATTCCAATTGCGGTGCATCGTTGCCGAACTTGGGGTCTTGGATGTCGCTGCCGTGGATGAAGGGGTAGCCGAAGTGCTGTCCCGGTCCGCTGGCGACGTTGATCTCCTCCGGCGGGACGTCATCGCCCATGAGGTCGCGGCCGTTGTCGCTGAACCAAAGTTCGCCGGTGGTGGGGTGCCAGGCGAAGCCCACCGTGTTGCGGATGCCGCTGGCGTAGATGGTGGTGGCCCCGGTTTCCGGATCCATGCGCAGGAGGGCGGCGAATCGGGGATCCTCGGAGAGGCAGATGTTGCACGGCGCGCCCACTGGAACGTAAAGTTGTCCCTCTGGCCCGAACTTGATGTACTTCCACCCGTGGTGGGTTTTGTCGGGCAGTTGGTCCGTCACCACGTCGTAGGGTGCCGAGCCTTCGCTGTCGGCCAGCCGAGCGACGATGCTCGGAAATCGGAGAACCCGGCTTACTTCTGCCACATAGAGGTCATCATCGGCAATTGCTACCCCATTGGGCATCTTCAGCCCTTTGGCCACAGTCAACACTTCCGGCGATTCGGCGCTCAACGCGTTGGGGATGGCGTGAACGGTGCCGCGGCGGCGGGTGCCGACGAACAGCGTGCCATCATCGGCGAGGGCCATCTGCCGCGCATCGGGCGCATCCAGCGTGAGTGTGCGGATGGAAAAGCCGTCGGGCAGCCGCAGCCTCGAAAGATCGGCACCTTGGGCGGGCATGGGCGCTGCTGCCGAAAGGATAAGCGCCATAACGGCGGCTGGCCGGAGGGTGTGGCTGGCGCGTAACATTTGGCCCATGAGTTCCTTGACCGATGAATTGAAGGCGCGGATTCAGGACGCCTACAGCGCTTGGCTTGAGTCGCGGGGCTTTCGCGCCCGGCGTGGGCAGCGGGAAATGATAGCCCACATCGCCCGTGCCTGCGTTGGCGAGCCGCCGCGCCTAGTCGCCATCGAAGCGGGCACCGGCACTGGCAAGACCGTGGCCTACTGCCTGGCCGCCATCCCTATCGCCCAAGCGCTGGAGAAGACCTTGGTGATCGCCAGCGCCACGGTGGCCCTGCAGGAGCAGATCGTCGAGCGGGACCTGCCGGACCTGGCCGAGGGGTCCGGCCTCGAATTCGACTTCGCCCTCGCCAAAGGCCGCGGCCGCTACCTGTGCGTGAAGCGTCTGGATCAAATTCTGAACGGCGAGAAGCAACAGGAACTGGGGCTTTCCGACGCTGCGATCGTGGACCACAGCCTAGTGTGGCGGCAGATGCTGCGCGACTTCGGCAACGGCCGCTGGAACGGCGAACTCGACACTTGGGAGGCGGGCGTCGAAGACGCCGCTTGGCGCAACGTGACCACCGACCATCGGGGTTGCGCCAATCGCAAGTGCAGCTTCTTTGCCCAATGTCCGTTCTTCAAGGCCCGCCATGCCTTGGGCGACGCCGACGTGATCGTCGCCAACCACGACCTACTGCTGACCGACTACGCCTTCGGCGGGGGCGTGGTGCTGCCCGCCCCGGAGTCGTCCATCCTCGTCATCGATGAGGCCCATCACCTGCCGGACAAGACCCAGCGCCACTTCGCCCTCAGCGCGCGCCTCGGCGCCACGGGCGCTTGGGCGGATCAAGTCAACGCCTTGGCCGGCACGTTGGCCCAGCGCATGGGGCGTCCGGCGGAACTGGAACGCATCGCCAAGGGCTTGGCGCCGGAGTGCGAGACGCTCAAGGCGGGGATGGAGACCTTGGGCGTGGCGGCGGGGCAGCTGCCTTTCGCCGACCGCTTCGGAGGCGGGGATGGGCCATCGGAAGTCTGCCGCTTCCCCCACGGCCAAGTCGATCCCGGCTTGGTTGAGGCGGCGGGTCTGGCCGCCGCCCCGCTGACGCGAATCGATGCCGCCTTGGGGGAAGTTCAGGATTTGCTGCGCAAGGCGATGGATGGCGACTTAGATTGGCCGAACCTGATCGATGCGGAAGATTGGCTGGCGCCGGTCGGTCAGGCGGCGGCGCGGGCCGCGGCGGTGCGGGCCTTGCTCGAAGACTATGCGCAGGCTTCCGACGGGGCGGCTACCCAAGGCCGAATGGCGCGCTGGGCGGGCCGCTCGGAGCAGGACGTGGACTTGGTGAGCGCCCCCATCGAGCCGGGCCAACTGCTGGACGAACACCTTTGGTCGCGCTGCCATGCCGGGGTGGCCACGTCCGCCACCCTGACGGCCTTGGGTCGATTTGAGCGCTTTTTTGAGCGCGCCGGTCTTGGCGAAGCCCAAGGCGTCAAGATTTCCAGCCCCTTCGACTACCCAAACATAGCCGTGCTGTCGGTGCCGCAAATGGACGCCGACCCGAAGGATGTGGAGCGGCACACCGAGGAGGTTGCCGCTCTGCTGCCGGAACTGCTGGCCTTGGAGCCAAGCGCCTTGGTGCTGTTCACTTCCTGGCGGCAAATGAATGCGGTGCGCGACGCCTTAGCCGATCACGCGGTCATGGATGCCGCGCAGTTTCAGGGCGAGCGCTCCAAGCAGGCGCTGCTCAAGCGCCACGGGCGGCGGGTTGATGCGGGAGAGCCCAGCTACCTGATGGGCCTCGCCAGCTTCGCCGAAGGCGTGGACCTGCCCGGCGACTACTGCCGCCACGTCATAGTCGTCAAGCTGCCTTTCGCAGTGCCCGACGATCCGGTGGACCAGGCCATCGCCGAACTCGCCGAGTCCCAAGGACGCAACCCCTTCATGGAGATCACGGTGCCCGATGCCGCCCTGAAGCTCGTCCAGGCCTGCGGCCGCCTGATCCGTGATGACGACGACCGCGGCCGCATCACCCTGCTCGACAAGCGGGTCCTCACCAAGCGTTACGGCCAGGCCCTGCTCGACTCCCTGCCGCCGTTCCGGCGGGAGTTCGGTCTCCGCCCGGCAGACCGTACCCACCGTCGGCAGTTTGCAGACTAAACATCGGGCCAAGGCGGGTGCGAAAAGGCCTAAATCTCTGTAAGCCATTGTTCGCCAAGCCTGGAAATCTCGCACATATTGCGGTGTCTTTGTCCTAACGATTTCCCCCAACTTTCGTGGCACGGTGGCTCCGTTCCAGCCAGCCGAACAGTGCCGTGCCGACCGCCGCCCAATCCGCCCTTGGCCCCCTCCTGCGCCCAACGCGGCGGTGCGGCTGTGCTATGGTGGTTGCCGCGCGGCAACGGCCCGCCCAAGGAGTGTCCCATGCCCACAGCCGAACCCATGCCAGCCCGCAGCACCGCCTTTCGGGCACCGTCCGCCAAGCCGCCGAGGCGCCAGGTTGCAGCGGCCGTCGAGTACCCGGAGTCGGACGGTAAGCCCATGTCCGAGACCCCCATCCACTGGCACGCCACGGTCGATTTCGCGCATCCGCTTATGGACCGCTACG
>CAZRBP010000288.1:0-1438 GCA_964598305.1 uncultured Pseudomonadales bacterium
GCCTCCGTGGCCCAGTGGTTCGGCCAAGGGCCGGGGCTCGGCTGGCTGCAGCAGGTGGCCTTGGTGCTCTCGCCAGGGCAGCCGCTCTACATCCTGATGTTTGCCGGCGGCATCATCTTTTTCAGCTTTTTCTACACGGCGATTCAATTCGACCCGAAGGACATGGCGGACAACCTGAAGCGCCAAGGGGCTTATGTGCCCGGCATCCGTCCGGGTCAGCAAACGGCGCGCTACATCGATGACGTGGTCACCCGCCTCACCGTGTTTGGCTCCCTGTACGTTACGCTGGTCTGCCTGCTGCCGGAGTTCATGGTGGTGGCCTCCAACGTCACCTTTCAACTCGGCGGCACCGCCTTGCTGATCGTCGTGGTGGTGGCGATGGATTTCATGTCCCAGGTGCAGGCGCACCTGATGTCGAGCCAGTACGCCAAGCTCATGGAGAAATCGAATCTTAAAGGCTACGGGCGACGGCGCTAGCCTCCCCGCAGCCAAGGAAGCGTGAAATGAAAGTTCGAGCATCAGTGAAGAAAATCTGCCGCAACTGCAAGATCGTGCGGCGCAAAGGCGTCGTGCGGGTGATCTGCAGCGCCGAGCCGCGGCACAAGCAAAGGCAAGGCTAAGGCTGCCACTAAACCATCAAGACGGAATGGAAGGAACATCATGGCCCGCATAGCTGGGGTCAACATCCCCGACAACAAGCACACCGGCGTGTCGCTCACCTACATCTTTGGCGTGGGACGCACCACTGCGGCTCGGCTTTGCGATGCTGCCGGGGTCAACCCGGAGGAGCGGGTCCAGGACCTGTCCGAAGCGGACCTCGACGCCCTGCGCTCTGAAGTCGCCAAGATGCCCATCGAGGGCGATCTGCGGCGTGAGGTGAACATGAACATCAAGCGCCTCATGGACCTCGGATGCTACCGGGGCATGCGCCATCGGCGCGGGCTGCCGGTGAACGGACAGCGCACCCGCACCAACGCGCGCACTCGCAAAGGCCCCCGGCGGCCCATCCGCAAGTAACCGAAGCAGGCAGCGATCATGGCTGAGCGAAAGAAAACCAAACGCATCGTGACCGACGGCGTGGCGCATATCCACGCATCGTTCAACAACACCATCATCACCATCGCCGACCGGCAGGGCAACGCCCTGTGCTGGACCACGGCCGGCGGCTCGGGGTTTCGGGGTTCGCGCAAAAGCACGCCGTTTGCCGCCCAGGTGGCTGCCGAGCGGGTCTGCGCCATGGCCACGGACATGGGCATGAAGAGCGTTGACGTGTTGGTCAAGGGACCGGGGCCGGGACGGGAATCCGCCGTGCGGGCGCTGAATGCTGCGGGGCTGCGCATCAACAGCATCGCCGACGTCACCCCGATTCCGCACAACGGCTGCCGGCCGCGCAAGCGCCGGCGTGGCTAGGAGGCCACCAGGGCAGGCGTGGCTAGGA
>CAZRBP010000288.1:1538-3409 GCA_964598305.1 uncultured Pseudomonadales bacterium
CCAGGGCAGGCGCGGCTAGGAAGCCGCCAGGGCAGGCGCGGCTGAGAACGCATAAGAGGAAAGCATGGCTCGATACATAGGACCGAAACTGAAGCTGTCCCGCCGGGAGGGCACCGACCTCTTTCTGAAGAGCGGCGTGCGCCCGATCGATTCCAAGGCCAAGATCGATCAACCGCCGGGCGAACACGGCGTACGCCGCGGGCGGCCGTCGGACTACGCCGTGCAGTTGCGCGAAAAGCAGAAGGTGCGCCGGCTCTATGGGGTGCTCGAGAGGCAGTTTCGCAACTACTACAAACGGGCCGATCGGCAGCGGGGCGCCACCGGCGAAAACCTCCTGCGCCTGCTCGAAGGCCGCCTCGACAACGTGGTGTACCGCATGGGCTTCGGCTCGACACGGGCCGAGGCGCGTCAACTGGTTTCGCACAAGGGGGTCACGGTCAACGGCAAGGGCGTCAACATTCCGTCCTATCAGGTCGGTGCCGGGGATGTTATCGGACTCACGGGCAAGGCCAGCAAGCAACTAAGAGTTCAAGCCGCGCTGCAGATCGCCGCCCAGCGGGCGCCGGTCGATTGGGTGGACACCGAAGCGGATCTCGAGGGCGGCAAAATCGAGGGCATCTACCGGCGTCCGCCGGATCGCAGCGAGTTGCCGAGCGAAATCAACGAGAACCTCATTGTGGAGTTGTACTCCAAGTAACGCGAAGCTGTGCAATGCGCCTCCAAATGACGGGGCGCCAGCCGAACCAAGCCGTCGCAGGAAACCGGAGAAAATCATGGCATCATCATCGACACACTCACTGCTTGAGTTGCCCACCGCCAAGAAGCTGGAGATTCAGCAGATCAGCCCCACTCGGGCGAAGATCAGCATCGAACCTTACGAGCGCGGATTTGGGCACACCATCGGCAACACCTATCGCCGCATCCTGCTGTCATCCATGCCCGGCGCCGCGATCACCGAGGTGGAGATCGACAACGTCCAGCATGAGTACGAGACCATGGAGGGGGTGCGCGAGGATGTGATCAACATTCTGTTGAACCTCAAGGGCGTCGCCATCGTGCTGCACGAATCGGATCACGCGACCATCACCCTGTCGCGCAGCGGCGAGGGTGAGACCACGGAGGTTCGGGCTGCCGACTTCACCCTCGGTCAAGATGTCGAAATCATCAATCAGGACCACCTCATCTGCACCCTGAACAACAAGGGCGCCATTCGCATGGAGGCTAGGGTCACCCGAGGCCGCGGCTACGTGCCCGCCGACAGCCGCGAGGAGGAAGAGGAGGAAGAGGAGTCGCGGCCCATCGGCGTGCTGCGCCTGGACGCCACCTACAGCCCGATACGTCGCGTGGCGTACAGCGTCGAAAGCGCCCGGGTCGAGCAGCGGACCGACCTCGACAAGCTGATTTTGGACATCGAGACCAACGGCACCATCGGCCCGGAGGAGTGCATGCGGGAGGCGGAGCGCATCCTCCACGAACAAGCCGTGTTCGCCGACAGCCGCGCCGCTGAACCGGCCGTGGCGGCACCCAACCGGCAGATCGACTCGGTGCTGCTGCGCCCAGTGGATGACCTCGAACTCACCGTGCGCTCGGCCAATTGCCTCAAGGCGGAGAACATCAACTACATCGGCGATCTCGTGCAGCGCACCGAGGTCGAACTGCTGAAGACGCCGAATCTGGGCAAGAAATCGCTTACCGAGATCAAGGGTGTTCTGCAGGCGCGCGACCTCACCTTGGGCATGCGCCTGGAAAACTGGACGGTTCCCCACGGCGAAGACAAGGTCGCCTGAGGGCAACCCCTTGAAGGCGAGGAATTGAGCTATGCGTCACCGAAAAAGCGGGCGGCACCTGAATCGAACCAGCGCCCACCGCCA
>CAZRBP010000289.1:0-3375 GCA_964598305.1 uncultured Pseudomonadales bacterium
CTGGTGAACTCGAAGTGCTCGAAGTAGCTGCGCGCCACCGGCTTGCCGTAGGACTTGGACAGGCCAATGGAGTCCGAGCCGATCCGCAGCCGCGTCATGTTCTCCACGCCGCAGGCCATCACCGCATCGGCCATGCCGGATCGAATGAGGCTGTGGGCCAGCATGGCGGCTTCCTGGGAGGAGCCGCACTGGGCGTCGATGGTGATGCACGGCGTCTCGGTGACGCCGCCGTGGGCGAGCCATGCCGTGCGGATGACGTTCATGCCCTGGGCACCCAGCTTATTGATGCAGCCGCCGACCACCTGATCGACTTGGCCGGATTGCAGCCCATTGCGCTCCAGCAGGCCCATCATGACCGGACCCAAGGTGTCCGACGGATGCACCCAGCCCAGCGAGCCCTCCTTCCTGCCGACCGCGGAGCGGGCCGCATCGACGATGACCACTTCGTTCATGGCATATCCCCCAATTCTATTGAGTGTGTTGAGATTGATGAGCGGCGGATTCTAACGTCACTCTGCCAGGGACGCACCGACCGCGTTGGTGCAGGAGCCAAAGAGCGGTACTCTAGCCAAGGACGCATGCGGGAGCCGGCGCTTGGACTTCGCACTGACAACCGAGCAGCAGTTGGTGGTGGACACCGTGCGTGCCTTCGTGGAGCGGGAAATCTACCCCCACGAGGAAGCTTTGGAGCGCAGCGGCGAGGTTCCGCCGGAGCTGGGCGACGCCATCAAGCGCAAGGTGGTCGAGCTCGGCTTCTTCGCCCCCAACCTGCCCGAGGAGGTGGGCGGCGGCGGCTTGGACCATCTGAGCCTCACCTTGCTGGAGCGCGAACTGGGCCGGGCGTCCATGGGGCTCTCCGTGTTCTGGGGCCGTCCCTCCGGCATCCTAATGGGCTGCAATGCCGAGCAGCGGCAGCGCTACCTACTGCCTGCGGCGCGCGGCGAACGCTTCGATGCGTTGGCAATGACCGAGCCGGGAGCGGGGTCCGACGTGCGCGGCATGCAGTGCTTCGCCCGTGCTGACGGCGAAAACTGGATCCTCAACGGCACCAAGCACTTCATCTCCCATGCCGACATTGCCGACTTCGTCATCGTCTTCGTCGCCACCGGTGAGGAGCAGACGGAACGCGGGCCGAAGAAGCGCATCACCTGCTTCCTGGTGGACCGGGGCACGCCTGGGTTCGACATTCGCCGCGGATACGACTCCGTCTCGCACCGGGGCTACCACAACTGCATCCTCGCCTTCGACGACTGCCGGCTGCCGTCCGCGCAAGTGCTCGGTGAACCCCACCGCGGCTTCGAGCTGGCCGACGAGTGGCTCTACGCCAGCCGCCTGACGGTCGCCGCGATGTGCGTAGGAAGGGCGCGGCGCATCTTCGACATGGCGCTCGGCCACGCTGCGGAGCGCCGTCAGTTCGGCCAGCCCATCGGCCGCTTTCAAGGGGTTTCCTTCAAGCTGGCCGACATGATCACCGAAATCGATGCCGCCGACTGGCTGACCTTGGCCGCCGCCTGGCGTCTCGACGCAGGCCTGCCGGCCAACCGCGAAATCGCGTCAGCCAAGCTCTACGCTTCGGAAATGTTGGCCCGGGTTGCGGATGAGGCCCTGCAAATCCACGGCGGCATGGGGTTGATGAGCGATCTGCCCCTGGAGCGCTTTTGGCGCGACGCCCGGGTCGAGCGCATCTGGGACGGCACCTCGGAGATTCAACGCCACATCATCGGCCGCGACCTGCTGCGGCCCCTCGGTTCCTGAACGGCGGCTGCGCCCGGTGGATCTGAATCGCCTGCTGCGCCCCAAGAGCATCGCCGTCATCGGCGGCCTCGCCGCCGCCCGGGTCGTCGAACAATGCGACCGCATGGATTTCGACGGCGAAGTCTGGCCGATTCACCCGCATCGCAAGGCGGTCGCCGGTCGGCCCGCCTTCCGCACCATCGAAGAGTTGCCCGAAGCGCCGGACGCGGCATTCGTGGGCGTCAACCGCCACGCCGCAGTTGAGGCCGTGGCAGCGCTTTCCAAGCGGGGCGCGGGGGGCGCCATCTGCTACGCGTCGGGTTTTCGGGAAGCCAGCGACGGCGCGGCGCTACAACAGGAACTGCTGCAGGCTGCTGGCAAGATGCCGCTGCTCGGCCCCAACTGCTACGGGCTGCTCAACCTGGCCGACGGCGTGCCGCTGTGGCCGGATCAGCACGGCGCGGAATGCCTTCCGGCGGATGGCCGGGGGGTCGCCATCATCACCCAGTCCTCCAACATCGCCATCAGCCTGACCATGCAGCAGCGAGGGCTCCCTATCGCCTATGTGATGACGGCGGGCAACCAAGCCCAACTCGGCGTCTCGGCCTTGGCCACCGCTCTGCTGGATGATGAGCGCGTCAGCGCCCTCGGCCTGCACGTCGAAGGGTTCGACAGCATCGTCGGCTTCGAAGCGCTGGCCCGCCTGGCCCGACAGCGCCGGGTGCCGGTCGTGGTCATGAAAGCCGGGCGTTCGGCCCGCGGCCAAGCGGCGACGCTCAGCCACACCGCCTCCATTGCCGGCTCCGACGCCGGCGCCGGCGCCTTTCTCAAGCGGCTGGGCTTCGCCCGCGCCACCGGCATTCCCGAGTTTCTGGAAACGCTCAAGGTGCTGCACGTCCACGGCTCCATCGCCGGGCCGCGCATCGGCGTCCTGTGCTGCTCCGGAGGCGAAGCCAGCGTGGTGGCAGACGCCGTGGAGGACAGCGACTTGGCGCTGCCGGAACTGGCTTGTGAACAAACCGCCGCTGTCCGCGCCCAGGTACACCCCTTGGTCGATGTGGGCAATCCGCTCGACTACCACACCTTCAGTTGGGGCGATCAGAAGGCGCTCGGCGCCATCTTCGCCGCCTTCGCCGACCCGGCAACCTTCGACGCCACCCTGTTGGTCCTTGATTTCCCCCGTCCGGACCGCTGCGATGCCGCCGATTGGCAAATCACCCTGGATGCCTTCCATTGGGCGATGGCGGAAAGCGGCTCAAAGGGCATGATCCTCGCCACACTGGGTGAGAACATGCCCGAGGAGAAGGCAGCTTGGCTCGTTGAGCGCAGCGTCGCGCCCCTGTGCGGCATCCGCGAGGCGCTGGCCGCCATCGAGTGTGCCGCCAACATAGGTACAGCCTGGCAGGCGCCGATCGGCGCACCCGTTATCAGCGCTGAACCGGCAACCGGCAAACCAGTGATGTTGAACGAGGCCGACGCCAAGGCGCGTTTGGCTGCCTTCGGCGTCGAGGTGCCGCCCGGCCACGTGGTCCGCACCCACGCCGAGGCGCTGACTGCCGCCCGGTCGTTGGGCGGCGCGGTGGCACTGAAGGCCTTGGGCCTAGCCCACAAAACCGAGCACCGCGCCCTGCGGCTGGGCCT
>CAZRBP010000290.1:0-3364 GCA_964598305.1 uncultured Pseudomonadales bacterium
TGGCCAGCCGACGCTTGGCGGCGGGAGTTGGCTCGTGTGGTGACTGATCTGGAGGAACTGCTGGATCTCGTGGCGCTCTCCGCGGAGCAGGTCGATGCCGCTCAGGAGACGGGCTTTGCGCTGCGGGTGCCGCGGCCCTACATCGCTCGCATGGGTCGCGGCGACCCACATGATCCGCTGCTGCGTCAAGTGCTGCCCACCGCCTCGGAATCGCAAAGCGTGTCGGGTTACGGGGTGGATCCGTTGCGCGAAACCTCGGCGGTTGTCGATTCAGGGCTGCTGCGCAAGTACGCGGGCCGGGTGCTGCTGATTGCCGCCGGTGCCTGCGCCGTCAACTGCCGCTATTGCTTCCGCCGCCACTTTCCGTACGCGGAACACCGTCAAGGCTCGGACTTTCCTGCCTTGGAGGCCGTTCGTCGCGATGCCACCATCAGTGAGGTCATTCTTTCGGGCGGCGATCCGCTGATGCTGACGGATGCGCACTTCGCCAGCTTGGTTCGACGCATCGGAGCCATCGATCACGTGCGCCGCATTCGCATCCACACCCGCTTGCCGGTGGTCATTCCGCAGCGGGTGACGGCGGCGCTGATCGATGCTCTGGCCAGCCTTCCCCAGCAGGTGGTCATTGTCCTGCACTTTAACCACGGCAACGAGATCGACGGCGACTGCGGGCGTGCGCTCTCCGCGCTTGGCCGCTTCACGTTGCTCAACCAAAGCGTGCTGCTGCGGGGCGTCAATGACGATGCCGGCGTGCTGGTCGAGCTGTCCGAGCGCCTGTTCGCAGCCGGCGTGCTCCCCTATTACCTGCACATGCCCGATGCCGTGGCGGGCACCGCCCACTTCGACGTGAGCGAAACTCGCGCCACAGACCTGCATCGCCGGGTCATGGCTCGTCTGCCGGGTTACTTGACCCCAAGGTTGGTGCGCGAGACGCCGGGCTTAGCGGCGAAGGAACTAGTGGCCTCCCAGCATTGAAGTCACTCGGGGGTTAGCAGCAGCCGGTGGCCTTCGCCCGCACGCTCGAAGCCGCGGTTCGCGAACAGTTGGGAGCGCGTCGCTGGTGCGCTGATTTCCCGCGCCCCCTTGGATTCGCAGATGCCGATGGCATGGCCGAGCAGCCAGCGGCCCAGCCCTAGGCGACGGTGGCGTTCGGCCACCACCAAGGCGATGATGCGGTAGTGCAGGGCGTTCACCGGCTCGATGGCATAGGCGCCGATGACTTCGCCGCCAAGCTTGGCGATTCGGGTCAGGTTCGGATCCGGCGCGGCCAGACCTTCAGGGAGCAACTCCCAAGGCATTTCGTCCGCGTAGGGCCGGTAAATGGGCACCTTGCGCGGGTCAAGGCTCATTGCGGGCGTTCGCCGGCGAGGGTCACCCGGTGGTGCTTGCGGTGTTGGGGAAAGTAGTCGTTGATCGGGCGGTGCTGCGTGGAACGGTTGTCCCACATCACCAACGTTAGCGGCGCCCAGTTCAGGCGCACCGTGAATTCATCGGTGACCAAGTGCTCGAAGAGAAAGCCCAGCACCTGCCGGCTTTCGGCGGCGGTCATTTCCACAATGCGGGTGGTGAACAGCGGGTTGACGTAGATGGCCTTGCGGCCCGTCTCCGGATGGGTGCGGATCACCGGATGGCGCACCGGCGGGTTGGCGGCGATGGCTGGCGCGAGCCGTTCCTCGCCACCGGGCTCGGCTAGGCTTTCGCGGAAGCCGTGGCGGAAGTCGTGTTCGGCGCTTAAGTCCTCAAGCAGCGTCTTGAAGGGTGCGGACAAGGCGTCATAGGCGGCGGTGGCGCTCGCCCACAGCGTATCGCCGCCGTATTCGGGGATGATCTGGCTATGCAGCAGGGTGAAGGAGGGGGGCGTGGCGCTGAAGGTCATGTCGGAGTGCCACATTTCGATCTTCGACGGGGCCTCCGGAGTGCTTTCCAGGATGTGGACATCATCCGCGCCCGGCGCGACCGGATAGGCCGGATGGTGCAGGGCCGTGCCGAAGCGGCGCGCCAAGGCTTGGAATTGGGCGGCGCTGAGCGGCTGGTCGCGCAAAAAGAGCACTTCATGCTTGAGCAGCAGTTCGCGCAATGCGCTGCAAAGGCCCCCATCTTCCACCAGCCCTTCCAGCGGTACGCCGCTGACGTAAGCGCCGATGGCCGCAGTGGCTTTTTTGACTTGAAGCTGCTTTGCGACTAGAACCATGGGATGGGAACTGCTATTTGCTGGCCTATGGGAAGTTTAGCGCATGGCTGAGGCCGAGGGGGTCATTCAGTTCAACTGTTGCCTCGCCGCGCCGGGCGCCGAACTGCCCCACGACCTGGCGCAACCGCTGCTCGCTTGGCGTGCCGTGCTGCGCCGCCTCAGGCTGATTGGGCAGGCTGCGCAGCGCTACGGCGGCTTGGGCTACGGCAACATCAGCCGCCGCGTGCCCGGCGTGTCGCGGGGTTTCCTCATTACCGCCAGCCAGACCAGCGGCCTGGCCGATGCGGGCGTTGAGCATCTGGCTTGGGTCAGGCGTTGGGACTTGGGCGGTTTTCGGGTGGAGGCTGAAGGCGCGCTGCTGCCGTCCTCGGAATCCCTGACCCACGCGATGCTCTACGCCGCCGACCCGGAAGTGAATTGGGTGCTGCATGGCCATTGTCCGGATATCTGGCAAAACGCCAAAGCGGCGGGATTGGCGGCAATCGGCACGGGTGTCGGCTACGGCTCACCGCGGATGGCGGAAGCGGTGGCCGCCCTGTTGCGCGCCAACCGCACGCGGCCCTTGGTGTTCGTGACCTTGGGCCATGAGGACGGGGTGTTTGCCTGCGGCGGCAGCGCTGAGGCGACGGGTGGCGCCTTGGTCGCGGCTCTGGCCCGGGCCTTGACGTGCCGCATGCCATGAGCAGCCCGTCCGCCATACTCTGGGAGGCAGGTGAACTGCGCCTGCTCGACCAGCGCCAATTGCCGCATCGAGTTGAGTATCTGCGCATTGCCGGCATCCCGGACGCGGTGGAGGCGATCGCCAGCTTGGCGGTGCGTGGCGCGCCGGCCATCGGCATCGCCGCGGCCTACGCGCTGGCTGTGGCGGCGCAGCGCTCGGATGATGTGGCCCAGGTTCTCAAGGACGGTGGCGATGCGTTGATCGCCGCCCGGCCCACCGCGGTCAATCTGCGTTGGGCGGTGGAGCGTTTGCGCCGGCGTGGCGCGGCAGAGGGGTCAGTGGCGGCCTTGGCGGATGAAGCCGAGGCCATTCACCGGGAGGATGCCGCCGCCTGTAGAGGCATCGGGGAACATGGGCTTGGCCTCATCAGGCCGGGCAGCAACCTGCTCACCCATTGCAACGCCGGTGCGTTGGCTGTATCCGAGCTGGGCACCGCCACGGCGCCGATGTAC
>CAZRBP010000291.1:0-3355 GCA_964598305.1 uncultured Pseudomonadales bacterium
GGCGATGCGATCATCCGTTCTGCTGCGCTGACGTGCAGGGGAGCGCCCTTGACCTTAAGAGGAGCGAGCGCTCTCGACATCAAACCCAATCAGATTACGGCTCTCGGCACTGAATTCCACCCCGATCAGGTAAATCGGCTGCTGGAGATAACGGTACTTTTGGTGGTAGCCCTTTTCCTTCAATTGGGCTAGTGCCGCGCCTTGGGCTTCGCCTTTTTGCATTTTGAACTCGAACAAGTAGATGTGGCCGTTGAACAACACGGCCATATCCAAACGACCGCTCGCACTCGCGTCTTCGGTGCGCACGTCCAAGCCGGACGCCATGAAGCAAGCGTAAAAGAGGCTGGCGTAGTAGCCCTCAAAGTCAGCAATGTTGTTGTTTACGTTCCAGTTGTAGGGAATGCTGGAATAGAAGGATTCAAGCAAAACCCGCATGGCTCGGAAGTCGTTGGCCCGCAGGAAGCGGCGCAAGTCTCCGCTCTGCATGAGCCGGTCAGTCGTCTCCGGCGTCATGGCCTGCAGCAGATTCCGATTGAAGCTTTGGCGAACTTCGTGATTTGGATAAGCCAGGCGGTAGCGCGGTTCGTCCTCGTCATCGAGCGCTTCCGCGATGGTCAGGTATCCGGTTTGGAACAGCAGGGTCGCGGTCGGCATGCGGTGTACATCGAAGGTGGAGAGCAGGCTGTCGGTTACGATCATGCCGTCGAGCGATGTAGCCGGAACACCACGTTCGAGAAGCTTCTCGATCAGGAACGCCGGGGTGCCGGTCTCGAACCAGTGGGCTTTGAACCGGCGCTGCTCAAAAAGCAAAAGCACATCGAACGGGTTGTACACCTTCTCATCCCCGAGCCAGCTATAGCCGTTGTACCAGCGGCGGACGGCCTGGCGATCCAACCCCTCAAGCTCAGGGGCAAACACAGTATCAAGGTCGGCGTCCGTGTATCCGCAAATCGATGAGTAGCGGGGATGGAGCGTCAGGTCGGTGAGGTTGTTTAGATCGGAAAACACGCTGACTTTCGAGAACTTGCTGACGCCAGTGAAGAAGGAGAATTTGACGTGGGCATCGGCGTCCTTGACCGTCCCGTAGAATCCGCGCAGCTGCTCTCGATTGTCCTCCGCCAACTCCGGCGTGTTGATTGCGTCCAGTATCGGCTTGTCGTACTCGTCCACCAGAACGGCGACGCGCTGGCCGGTGCGCTCGTGCAGTTCCCTCAGCAGCCACCGAAAGCGCCCGCTCAGGGTGGAGGCGCCGGAGACTGCATCAATGCCTTGTTCGAACTTCCGCAAGTGCTCGTCAAGGTTCTTCTCAAGCGCATCGGCCACCTTGAAGCTGGCGCCGGCGAAGCTGAATCGCAGCACTGGATGTCGCACTGACCAATCCCAGTGCGGGTGAACCTTCAGCCCCCGAAACAGCTCCTCGCTGCCCTCGAACAGTTCCTTGAGGGTGTCGAGAAACAGGCTCTTGCCGAAACGGCGCGGACGGGAGAGGAAATAGTGCGCACCATCCTGCACCAGCCGCAGGGCGTAGCCGGTCTTGTCAACGTAGTAGCATCCGTCCTCCCGAAGGGTGCGGAAGGTCTGGATGCCAGTGGGCAGCTTGCGCTTGGCTGCCATGGAGTGGTCTCTGTTTCCAATGGGAAGTGGTTAGCGAGGCGCATGATAACCCGGCAGATTCACCCCCGGTGACTTTGCGGCAGGTGTTTTCGGTAGCCTCGTCGAAACCCCGAGTCCGGGTGTCAACTCGGCAGCTTTTCGGTGCGGACAAAGCTGCTTTCAAACGGATGTGGCAACATTCGACGCGGTCAGTGGCAGGTGTGGGAGCAACATATGAGCGGCATACAGGATCTCAAGCATCGACTTCATAGAAGCAAGAGCTGGCTCGAACGCGCATCTTCCGAGCAGGACATCGACACGAAGTACATCTTGCTCTGGGTGGCATTCAACGCCGCATACGCGCTGGAACGCAATGCGGCAAGGGAGGAATTGGGTAAAGACGGCAACGATCCGCCGGACTGGAGACTCCGTGAACGGTTCTTCCAGATACTGACGCGTGTCCGTTCTCAGCATATCCATACCACGATCAGAGAAAAACTCTGGAACCCGGTTGCGGACATCATGACGAACGAGTACGTTTTTGGGGGGTTCTGGGAATCCCTCACCGACGACCAATTCGACTGGGCAAACTGGCCGCGCCAAGGGAGATTCAGGTACGAGCGTGACCAAGTTAGGAATCGGCTAAGGCGGGCCACGACTGAGAACACCCAACGTATCCTCAGGCATGTTTTCGACCGCTTAGGGGTGTTGCGCAACCAACTCATGCACGGGTGCGCAACCCAGCAAGGTACGCTGAACCGACGACAGGTCGTTGACGGAACTCAGATACTTGAGGTGCTCGTGCCTCTATTTGTCGGCATCATGGAGGAAAACCCTGATGAGTGCTGGGGCAGGATATCCTACCCAGTGCGGCGCGACATCCGAGAGGATCTCCGCCCAAATCCACAATTCGCGCCGGGTCGCCACTGACCCCCCATGCTTTCTAAACCGGACTAAGATTACGCCTACTGCAACCCAGCGCCGGAGATGACTCCAATGCAATCCGCTTCCCATCGGCAAACAAAATACGTCGCCGCATCACCGTTGCAGGGGCCGACTCCGCTGCCGTTACCCGCTCCGGCGGGAGATATTGAGCAGGCTAGGGCAAACCTCACCGAGTACGGCCTGTGTTTTTTGACCGGGGCGCTGAGCGGGGCGGAAGTGGATGCGCTCCGGGAGCAATTGGAGCGGCAGGCTGCGGCGGAGCGTTCGTTGGGGGTACTTGCGCCGCCGGGGACGGAGGGGCCGAGGCAGCAGCTCTCGAACCTAGTTAACAAAGGCAAGGTGTTTCTGAACTTGGCGGAGCGCCCGGAGACCGATGCGCTAGCGGGCTATCTGCTCGGCAAGCACTTTCTGGTCTCCAGCCTGACGGGCGGCCTGTTTCATGGTGCGAGTTCCGACGTGCAGCCCTTGCATCGGGACCAAGGGCAGGTGCCGGCCACGGCGGATTTTCCGGCCATCTGCAACCTGTTCTGGCTGCTGGATGATTTCACGCCCGAACGGGGCATCACCTGCCTGCAGGAGGTGCTCGACGAGGCGAGCCCGAAGCTCAAGGCCCGGATGGGCCTGCGCACCTACGGCACCTTGGGCATGGTGAGCGGCACCCGCACCAGCGTTGAGGCCGCAAGCCTCGGCAACTACGACGTTGAGTTCCCTGAGTACGTCATCGGCGAGGAGGGCGCCCTGCATCCAATGCGACCGTCAGGTTGCGCCGTTGCGTTTGCCCGCCTGATCCGCGACGCTATAGCACCCGGATCAGGAA
>CAZRBP010000292.1:0-3308 GCA_964598305.1 uncultured Pseudomonadales bacterium
CGAGGGCGGGTCGCCCTCGCTCCGGGGGGCTTCGTTCGAGGGCGGGTCGCCCTCGCTCCGGGTCATGCTGCGCCCTAGCGCAACTTCAGTTCGCCCACCACTGTTCGGGCGTCGCCGTGGCGGCGGGTGTAGCCGCGGCGGTCGAAGTACTCCAGCAGTTCGATGGCGATGTTGCGGCCGATGCCGGTGTGGTCGCGGAAGCGGCGCACCGTTAGCGGCTCTTGGTTGGCGAGGGTGGCTACCGTGGCGGCGATGGCGGTCAGTCGTTCCGGCAGGTAGAAGCGCTTGGGGGAGATCTGCACCAGCAGGCCGCGCTGGGCTAGGCCCTTCAGGCCGGATTCGAGGGGTGCCAATGGGGTTTGCATGGCTTTGGCCAAATCGCCGAGGCTGGGGGCCTGGTCTTGGTCCAAGCGTGGGCGTACCCGGTTGAAAAGCGCCTTCTGCTGGGGCGGCAGTTCGGCGACGTGGGCGGGCAGATGGTAGGCGCCGGCGGTGAGCTGCAGGCGCTTTTCGGAAAGCAGTTCGTTGAGCAGGGGGACTTGGAAGCGGTCGGGGATGGCGCTCGGCAGGCGGTTGGGCGCGAATCCGGGCGCCGACGGATTCTCGCGTTGGTGCTGGGCGGCGAACTCGAGGACGGTGCGGCGCCAGTCCGTCCAGAGGGCTTGAGGCACCGCTTCACCGTTTTGCATCTTGAGTTCGAAGCCGCTCAATAGCTCTTCAAACTCCTCGCCGGTCAGTCCGAGCGTGTTTTGCAGCTGGTCCACGGCCAGCGGACCCTGGGCAAGCAGGTCGGCGACGATGCGGGTGCGGTCATCGGCCTTGAAGGCTTCGATCCGGCTGAGGCGGGCGGGGTCGCGCCGCCGCACGGCGGGGGCTAAGTCAGTGAGCACCCGGCCGCCGCCCAAGGTGCGGTCCAAGCCGTGGTCGCGCAGCACCAGATGGTCGCCGTGGCGGGCGCTTAGGGGTTCGTCGGCGATGATCTCCACCGTTCGGCGTTCTCCGGGCAGTGCCTTGCCGGGGTCCAGTAGCGCCAAGCGGCCGGTGCTGTGGGTGGTGGCGTGGTAGATGTGCACCGGCAGCCAGTGCTTCGCTGGGCGCGGAAAGTCGTCGAGGATGCGCAGGTCCACCGCGAAGTTGCGGCAGGCCGGCATCGGCGCTGCGGTGAGCCAGCAGCCGCGTTGGACGTCATCGAGGCCCACGCCCGCCAGATTGATCGCTGCCCGGTCGCCTAGGGCGGCCCGGTCAGCAGTCGCCTCCTGCACCCTCAGTCCGCGCACCCGGGCGGCTTGGTTGGTGGGGAAGATGTGGACTTCGTCGCCTTGTTGAACCGTCCCGGCATGGACGGTTCCGGTGGCCACCAAGCCGGCACCCTGGATGTTAAAGGCGCGGTCCACGGCGAGGCGGAATTGTCCTTGGGCTTGCGCGGCAGGGGAGGCCGCCGCCGCCGTCCAAAGGGCTTGCTCTAATTCCGGGATGCCGGCGCCGGTGCTGGCGGACGTGCGCAGGATCGGCGCGTTTTCGAGAAAGGTGCCTTGCAGGAAGGCGCGCAGTTCGGCTTCGGCCTGTTCGATGCGTTCGGCGGCGGCGCGGTCGCACTTGGTCAGCGCCACCAGGCCCCGGCCCACGCCGGTGAGGGTGAGGATTTGCAGGTGTTCCCGGGTCTGGGGCATGGGGCCGTCGCCGGCGTCCACCACCAGCAGCGCAAACTGCATGGCCGCCACCCCGGCCACCATGTTGTGGATGAAGCGATGGTGGCCGGGCACGTCGATGAAGCCTAAGACGCCCCCGTTTTGTCGTTGGTAGGCAAATCCGAGATCGATGGTGAGGCCGCGGCGGCGCTCATCCTCCAACACGTCGGTGTCCACCCCGGTCAGGGCCTTGACCAGGCTGGTCTTGCCGTGGTCCACGTGGCCGGCCAGGGTGACGATCATTCGGGTTGGAACGCCGCCAGTTGGGCCAAGGCGCCGTCGAAGTCTGCCACCGAGCGCACGTCGAGCCAGAGGGCGTCGTGCCGCAAACGCCCGATGACTTGCGTGGTGCGCCGCAGTTGTTGCTCTAGCCGGCGCACTTCGGCGGCGTCATCGTGGCGAATGACCAACGCCCGGCTTTCGATGCGCGTATCCGGCAGCGCCCCGCTGCCGATCTGCCCTTCGCTCGGCTCGCATTGCAGGTCGTAGCCGGGCAGCTTCTCGGCAAGGGCGCTGCGTAGCTGTTCGGCCCGTTTGGTCAAGGCGTCAATGGGGCGGGTGAGCATTTGCAGGACGGGCAGGGCGTCCGGCAGCCGTTCGGGGTCTTCGTGCAGCTTGAGCACTTCGTTGAGCAGGGCCAGCGTAATCTTGTCGGCCCGCAGCGCCCGCTTCAGCGGGTTGGCGTTGAGTTGCTCAATCAAGTCCGCACGGCCAACGATCAAACCCGCCTGCACGCCGCCCATGAGCTTGTCGCCGCTGAACGTCACCAAGTCCGCGCCTTGGTCGAGCACCTTGCGGGGCATGAGTTCGTAGGGCTGCGCAAAGCGGGTCAGGTCCACCAACGCGCCGCTGCCGAGGTCCACGCAGACGGGCAGGCCCTCGGCGTGCGCCAATTCGGCCAGTTGCGCCGTGTCCACCTCGCTGGTGAAGCCGGAGATGGCGTAGTTGCTCGGATGCACCTTCAAAAACAGCGCCGCCTCCTTGGCGGTGGCGGCGTAGTCGCGCAGGTGGGTGCGGTTGGTGGTGCCCACTTCCAGCAAGTGGCAGCCGGACCGCGCCATCAGTTCCGGCAGGCGGAAGCTGCCGCCGATCTCGATCAACTCGCCGCGGGAGACGGTCACGGGCCGGCTCAGCGCCAAGGTGTTGAGCACCAGCAGCAGGGCGGCGGCGTTGTTGTTGACCACGGTGGCCGCTTCACCGCCGGTCAGCCCGGCCAAGCGCTCGGCGACGATGCCCTCGCGCTGGCCGCGCTGGCCGGATTCCAGGTCGTACTCCAGGTTCATCGATCCGGTGACCAGACCCTTCACCCCATCCCAAGCCGCGCCGCTGAGCGGCGAGCGGCCGAGGTTGGTGTGGATGATCGTGCCGGTAAAGTTGTGCACGGCTTGGTAGCCGCGCCCGGCCAGCGCCGTCTCGATGCGCGTGGCGTACTCTCCCGGCGCGCCCGCCCAACCGGGCACCTCGGCGCCGGCCCGGGCGGCCTGCTGCAAGGCCCGCAGCCGCTCCTTCACCGCTGCCGTGCCGTGCCGGGCGGCCAGCGCCTTGATCTCCGGCGCGTCGAGCAGTTTGCCGATGGCGGGCAGTTGGCGTGGTTGCATCCTGGTGCCGTCGTGGCGTAAG
>CAZRBP010000293.1:0-3285 GCA_964598305.1 uncultured Pseudomonadales bacterium
TGTGGAGGTGGCATGCAAGCAGCGGATTGGATTGATTTAAGCGGCAAGGTGGCTCATGTGACGGGGGCCGGTCATGGCATTGGCGCTGCCATTGCGCGTGCGTTGGCCGCAGCTGGCGCTAAGGTGGCGGTGAGCGACATTGACGCGGCCAGTGCCGGCGAAACCGCCGAAGCGGTGGGCGGCATCGGCATGGCGCTCGACGTCAGCGACCGGGATGCGGTGGATGCGGCGTTGGCCGCCACGGTGGATCGGTTGGGCGGCTTGGACATTCTGGTCAACAACGCGGGCGTTTACCAAGGTTACGGCGGGCCGGTGCGGGACATCACCGACGAGATGTGGCGCAAGCTCTGGTCAGTCAACGTCGATGGGGTGTTCTATTGCTGCCGGGCGGCGGCGCGGATCATGATCGAGGCGGGCCGCGGTGGGCGCATCATTAACATTGGTTCCACCCAGGCGGTGACGCCGGGCGTGGGGGTCACCTACGACGGCTCCAAGGCGGCGGTGGCGCAGATCACCAAGGCGCTGGCCTTGGAATTGGCGCCCCACCGCATCAACGTCAACACCTTGGCGCCGGGGCCGACTTGGGTGCAGGGCGGTGAGCCCCCGCCCGTTGACGGCCATCCGCCACCGCCGACTGGCGATCCCTTGGCGGACACCGTGGCCGACCGCATCGCGCGGCTGCCCGCTGGCCATTGGGGCGATCCCATGGAGCAAGGCAAGGCGGCGGTATTCCTGGCCTCGGCCATGAGTGACTTCGTCACCGGCGCCTATCTGCCGGTTGACGGCGGATGGTTGGTGCTATGAGGCTTGGTGCGCTCCTGGGGCCGGTGACCGGCGAATCGGCCCCGAATCGGCTGGCCGAGCAGGCCCGCACATACGCTGGCGAGGGGTATTCAAGCCTCTGGTCGGCGCACGCCCTGGGCCGCGGCTTCATGCTGACTGAGCCCTTCGTGGCGCTCAGCGTTGCGGCCACGGTGGCGGAAGAGGTGGAGATTGGCACGGCGGTGCTGCAGGCGCCGCTCTACCATCCGGTGGACTTGGCACTGCGCATCTTTTCCCTGCATCAGATCTGCGGCGACCGGCTTGTGGTTGGCTTGGGCGCTGGATCGACGCCCAAGGACTTCGCCGCTTTGGACCGGCCCTTCGAATCCCGGTTTGCCGACCTGCCGCCGATGATCGAGGTTCTGCGGGAGATTCTCCGCACCGGCCAGCACCAAGGCGTGGACGTGACGCCTTGGCCCACCGTCCGCGGCGGACCGCCCCTCTTTCTCGGCACTTGGGGAAAGGGTGTCGAACGAGCAGCCGCCGAATTCGACGGCTGGATCGCCTCCGCCCACTACAGATCCGCGGATCAGGTCATCGCCGCGCTGGGCCGCTACCGGCAAGCCGGCGGCGGCCGGGCGGTGGTGTCCACCATTCAGTTGCCGCCGGGCACCGACCTGGGCGAACTCAAGGCTAAGCTCGACCGCTTTGCCGAGGCGGGCTTCGATGACGCCGTGGTGTTTATCCTGCCCGGCGGCCCAAGCCCCGAGTCGGTGCGTCAGCTCGTGGATTGAAGGCCGCCCGGAACTTCATCCGCTGCGGCTTTGAGCGTCTTGATGTGCTCGGTGGGCGTAAGGCCGCCGCCGAGGGTGCGCAAGCACAGGTGTGTCAGTCCCATCTGCCGCCAGCCCGCGACGCGGTCCCGCCATTCGGCTTGACGCG
This sequence comes from uncultured Pseudomonadales bacterium, assembly GCA_964598305.1. Lineage (GTDB taxonomy): Bacteria > Pseudomonadota > Gammaproteobacteria > Pseudomonadales > Azotimanducaceae > Azophilus. The sequence goes on from CAZRBP010000293.1 coordinate 1,705, forward strand.
GCCCCACCACCGCCACCCCAGCTTCGGTGCCGATGGTGTCGGCATCCCGCCCTGCGCCCTCCGCGGCAGTGTCAATGGCACCCTTCACAGTGGGAAATTCCTCCGGCGAGCAGAGCACGAACCAGCCGTTGGCGTGGGTGCCGATGCGGCGCGTGACTGCCGGCCCCGGCGTTCCCCGGCCGCCAATCCAAATCGGGATGGGGCGCTGCATCGGCAGCGGATTGAGCCCCGCCCCGCTGATGCGGTCCCAGCGCCCCTGAAAATCCACTGTTTCCTCGCTCCACAACCGCTTGAGCAGTTCGAGCTGCTCATCGCAACGCCGCCCCCGAGTGGAGAAGTCCTGGCCCAAAGCCTCGTACTCGTCGGCGCTGCCGCCGACCCCGATGCCGAGCCGCAGGCGCCCGCCGGAGAGCCGGTCGAGCTGCGCGGCCTGCTTGGCGAACAGCGCCGTTTGCCGCGAGGGCAGGACGATGACGGAGGGCACCAGTTCGATCGTCTCGGTGGCGGCGGCGATCCAAGCGAGCAGCATCATGGGTTCATGCAGATGCTTGTTGCCTTGGCGCAACACCTGATCCGGGACGCGCAGGTGGGTGTAGCCGAGCGCTTCGGCGGTTTGCGCGAAGTCCTTGATTGCGCCGAGGTCGTCCTCAAGCTCGCGCACGGGGAGGGATACGCCGATTCTCATTCAGATGTTCCTTAAAACAGTGAGTTGAAGCCGATCGCTTCGTTGCTGGTCCGGGCTTCGCGAATGCAGCGGGCGAGGATGGGCACGCCTTCGTCGATCTGCGTTTCCGTGAGGTGGCCGAAGGCCAGCCGCAGATAGGGGGCGTCGGCGCCTTGGTAGTGGAAGGCCGCCCCGGGCAGATAGGCGAGGCCCCGGCTATGGGCCAGCTTGCCCAGCCGTCCCCGGTCCACGTCGTCGGGCAGCCGCACCCAGATGAACAGTCCCCCTACCGGCTTTGACCAGACGCACAGGTCCGCTGCCGACTCCTCTAGTTTCCGGCAGGTCAGATCGCGCTTGCGCCGCAGCGGCGGTGTGGTGACCGCGGCGTGGTCGGCGATCCCGTTGCGGTAGAACTCGGCCACCACCGCCGCCGCAAAGCTGTTGCCGCCAGCGTCGTGGCGACGGGCCAGGATCCGTTCCAGCATGGGCGGCCGGGCGTAGATGTAGCCGAGGCGGAAGCCGGGGGCGAGAATCTTCGACAGCGAGCAGAGATAGATTTGATCGGCACCGTCGTCCAAGGCGTACATTGCCGGCTCTATGGGGCCCTCGTAGTGGACGTCTCCGTAGCAGTTGTCCTCGATGACCGGCACGTCGAAGCGGCGGGCGAGTTGGATCAGTTCCAAGCGGCGCTGCTTCGGCATGACGAAGCCGGTTGGGTTCTGGTAGGTGGAGATGGCGTAGATGAATTTCGCGGTCCGGCCAGCTGCTCGCAGGCGGGTCAGGGCGGCCTCCACCGCGTCCAGGCGCATGCCGCCTTCGTCCAAGGGAATGCCCACCAGCTCCAGCTTCAGCGAGCGATAGGCGGACAGCGTGCCGGGGTAGGAGTATTCCTCGAGCAACACGGCGTCGCCGGGCTC
>CAZRBP010000294.1:0-3278 GCA_964598305.1 uncultured Pseudomonadales bacterium
ACCACCGGGTGGCCGAGCTGCTCAACAAGCTGCACGTCGGGGACTTCACCAAGTCCCGCGCCCGGCGCTCCAACGACAACGCGCTGGTGGAGGGGAAGAACGGCTCGGTGGTGCGCAAGTGGCTCGGCCACGGCCACATCCCCAAGGCGTTCGCCGCCGAGGTGGACGCCTTCACCCAGGGCGCGCTGTCGCCGTACCTCAACTTCCACCGGCCCTGCATGTTCCCCACCGAGGTGGAGGATGCCAAGGGGCGCAGGAAGCGGCGCTACCGGGACGCCGACGTGGCCACGCCCTACGAGCGCCTCAAGTCGCTGCCGGACGCGGAGGGGCACCTGAGGCCCGGCGTGACCTTCGAGCAGCTCGACGCGGTGGCCTTCGCGCAAAACGACCTCGAGGCCGCCGCGGCGCTCAACGCCGCCCGCGACGATCTGTTCCGCCGCATCGGCGAGGCCTCGGCCGCCGCCTGACGCGGGGCCTTCCCGGCAGCCGGGAGGGGATGGATCGAAGTGGCGGGGGCATCGCGCCAGCGCCCCGCCCGCTGCGCCGGGCGCGCGGGGCGCCCCACCGCTGCGCTCCGAACCGGGGGATCGCCCTTCAAGGACGGCGATCCGGGTTCAACGGCCCCCTCGAACGCCCTCCGCTTGCGCGCAGGGCCCCGGAAGGGCCATCATCAACGCTCAAACCAACCCCCGGAGACCGGCCCGGCAGGACTTCCCAACGAACCCCTTCCTTCAGGCTCATTTCCATATTGGAAAACACTTGTTCGGGCTTCGTCATCGCCAGCATTTGTGTCCGCGAGGAAAGCATACAGTTCTGGGCTGGCTAGCATCAGCGCCTGCAACTGGTTGTCAGCCAAATGCTGTCCTTCAGCTGCACGCCACGCCCAAGTGCCACCGCGCTTCGACTCCTGGTTGCCAGCCCGCTTGACCTTCGCAGGATTACCTCTCGTGTTTGAATACCAAGGGTTGATGCGGGCACGTATGAAACGCCACCACCTAACGCGCCGCCGCCCCTTTTTGGTAGCAGCACTCGCCCGGATGACGACCTCTTCGGGAAATCGCCACACATGGTAGCGTGCAGGACCCACCTTGAATTTCGCAGCGTAGGACGGCGAGTGTCGAAGTGCCCAGAACGCGCCCGCGCGTGAGAAGTCGTGGGCTTCGTCGCCAGACGCGTGCGTCTCGCATAGTACTCGCAACAACATGGCTCTCGGTAGATTTAGATCGTCGTCTCGGCCCGCTTCGCACTCGATGATTTTTCCGGGATCCCCGTCCGCGCCGATGCTCACTTCGAGTAGCGCCAACGGTTTCTCTGTTCGAATCTGCCAAAACGCCGATTCCCCGCTCCTTAGACGGTGGTGGTACTCGCGGCCCACGCTGTCCTCGTGGGCCACGCAGAGTTCGAGATGGCGGCCTACCGACATGAGACAAGCTACCGAGACGACGCGAGTGAGATGAACCGTGCCAAGCTCGCTGGTTTGGCCGAGGCAGACAGAGTGTTCCGGGCAAACGGCACTTCGCCTAGCACTTCTCCTCCCAAGCCTCTGCAGCCTGCCGGCATAAGCGCGCGCCCGCTCGGCCATAACCTCAAAGTCGCTTTCGTGGTGCAGTGACTTGAGTAGCTTTTTCGCAGCATGCCCAGCGGGTCCGTTTCTGCCCGATGAGGCCTTCCGCAGTGCGGAACGGATGTGCCGCAAAGTCGTTCGTACCTCCGCAACGGTGGCAGAAGTCACCCCCCGTCCATCCCGGTTGACCGCTAATTGGCAGTACTGGTTGATCGCCGACACCAAGTTCGGCGGCATCGAAGCCGACCGTCCCGAACCAAAATCCAGTGACCGCCACTGTGGGCGCAGCTCGGCAACGTCTTTTGCAATGTCTTTGTGCATACGTTAACTCCTCAGTTTGTTGATCCAGTTTCCTAAGCCCGAGAGCAGCGCCATCCGCACTCGCAATGGAAATGGGTGAACGCGAACCCGTGTGAGGCGACCGCAAACGAGCCGCAGGCACCGCGCAAACAGCAGCGGTGCCCGGCGAGCGGACATGTGGTCGAGTCAACAGGGTAAGCGAACCGCGAAAAGGTACGCGGGGAAAAGACGCTGGCCGCTACGCGGCGCAAAGGCGGACAAGCTCCGCCCTCGCCCCGAGGCGATAGCGTTGACCATACCGAAAATGGCAGCTACGTCAATAGCGGCAGGGCGCGAGCTGCACCCACCTACGGCCTGAGCGCTGCGCGAAGGGGTTTATCTAAGTGCAGACGCGAGGGCAGCATATGCCGTGATGCCCGCAGCGAAGTCCCTAGCCGTGTCGAGAAGGTGCTTCAGCGCTCCCGTGCATTCCGCCTCGTAGTCCGCTAGATCTTCCTGATCGCAATCTGACCGTTCTTGTTCGGTGACTGCATAGCATCCCGTAAGGGCGTCTTCGAAAAAGGCATCACGCCAGTTTTCGAGCGGCCCATTGCCTTGGGTGAGGATGATGGACGACACGGTCGAGGAAATCACCCCGCCGGAGATTGGGCGCCGCAGTCCAGCTAGCTCTTCTTCGCTTGCAACCCCTTCTAGGTTCACCGCGACCTGTGCAACATCCGTCGCGAACTCCATTGCCCAATTCCTTGCGCTGGGTTCGGCAGTCAGCGTTGCACGGGTAATGCCGATTCGACCGGAGACGGTAGGGAACCACACCGTTCCGTCTTCATCGGCGACACTGCTGTCCCTCTCGAACTGGCCGATGGCCTCCAAGCGTTGGTCTGCCACTTCCAGACTTGAGGAGGCATCTTCAATCACCTCATCGAAAAGGCTGTCGATGAGTTTGTACGCGATTTGCGCGTCAGCGGCGTCCTCCAGTACCGCATCGCCATAAAACTGGGACAATAACCGGTTTCCACTCCCCACGATACTTGAGCTGTCTCTAACAATGCGGTGCATTGCGGCCGTTACTCGTCTCGCACTACTTGCGAGGGCAGTGGTGCGGTTGTAGCTGTCCACAGCGCCGATCTCTTCTCCGATGGTGCGCAGTAGCTTGTTGCCGTATTCGGCATCAGCAAGTGCATCGGCGGCACCAAGTGCACCATCGTTCGCCCAATCCCGATCCTTGAACCGACCCAGTTCGCATTCCACGACATCCATCAAAGCTACTGTGCGCCGCGCAATCACTTCGCCACTCATAGGTCGCTCCGCATAGGCATCCTTACCAGATAATCGCTTGACTAACGCGCCGTGTCCACGAGCAGCCTTGTCCAACGAGAAGTGAGCCTGAACGGGAGGCGGGTTTCCAACGGGAAGT
>CAZRBP010000295.1:0-3273 GCA_964598305.1 uncultured Pseudomonadales bacterium
CAAATTCCAAGCGCGGCACTCAGGCCACTCGTCCGGCTCGAGACCCAGGTTGAAGCGCGTAGTCAACTTGATCGCTGTCCTTGACGACGATGACAGCATCGTCGCTCCCGAGATCATCAAGGACTGCGTTGTGGTAGCGCACAACTTCTGCGGAACTCAGGCCTCCCACGCCAGGCCCTGTGTGACAATCGCCAAGCAGGTGGACATTAAACCGACGGAAAACCGCAGATCGCGCCGTCGTGTCGATGCAAAAAGGCGTCATGCAACCAGCCAGCGCTATGGTTTTGGCATCTCCGTCACGAAGTACCTGCTCCAGACCCGTCTGATAGAAAGAGTCGCTTACTTCCTTCTCCAATATCAACTCGCCGCTTCTCGGCGCCAACTCGGGAACCACCTGCCACCCAGGTGTCTTCGGGTCCAGCGCACCGCCTTCGTCTCCAACGTGCATCACGTAGACAACGTTCGCGCCACGACTCCGGGCCCTGTCCAGCGCCGTGCTCGCATTCGCGATGACGCTCTCCGGCTGACTCACGTCGAACTCGCCTCTCAGCAAACCAATTTGGGCATCGACAATCAGCAAGGTATCGGCTTTCGACTGTTCAGACATAGAAAAACTCCATAAACCACCTAGATACTATCAACTATCGATCTATCACGAACGAGCGGCGGTACGGCGTCGCGTGAAGCACTGATACCGTCATTCGATGGAATCCTTGATGTTCTCGTTGTCGGCGATCGTCGAGCCACCCTGCGCGGTGCTTGCCTTGCGCTCAGCACTCCACTGGTCGATCTCTTCTTTCGGTATGCCATAACCAAGCCCGCGCTCGACGCCCGGCCGCGCGCGCACGCGGTCGACCCATTCCATTACGGCAGGTCGGTTGGTGATGTTCACCTTGCTCCACTTCCACCCCCGTATCCATGGATACAGCGCGATGTCGGCGATGGTGAATTCGCCGCCGCATACCCAGGGGCTGTCGCCGAGCTTGCCATCCAGCACACGCACCAGCCGTAGCGCTTCGTTGTTGAACCGCTCAAACGGATGCTCCTTCTTTATGTCCGGAACATCATCCATGTAGCGCGTATAGCTCAGCTTGTTGCCGAACACCGGTCCCACATTGGCCGCCTGCCAGTAAACCCAGGGCAACACGTCCCACTTGCGCTCATCGAGCGGCAGCAACGGGCTCGGGTGCTTTTCGCCGAGGTACTGCAGGATTGCACAGCTCTCGAATACATCCCGGTCGCCATCGCGCAGCGTCGGAATCTTCTGGTTGGGATTGCGCTCGGTGAAGTCATCCTCGAACTGTTCACCTTTCATCAGGTTGATGGTGCGCACTTCCACGGGGCCAACGTCGATGCCGGCCTCGATCAGTTCCTCGATCATGATGCTCACCTTCCAGCCGTTGGGCGTGGGCGAGGTCCATAACTCCAAAGCCATAACATTCTCTCTCCAGCTACAGGTTTACGCGCAGTTGTCCCAAGTAGTCCATCTTGCCCAGAGGCACGCCGTATTCACGCCGTGCCGAGCGGCGATCGAGCGCACCGTCTCGTCGCCCCGCATGGCCTCCAAAACAACCTTCCGCTTGAAATCCGCAGTGTACTTCCGCCTCTTCATCGCTAGTCTCCTTGGTCCGAAAACCACCTTAGCAGACTGTCCAAATTTGCCCGACCCCTTCTGTCCGCAGGGTGGTCGAGCATGGCCAAGCTGCACAGGCTCGACTTGGGTGACAGCTTGACCCCCGGTAGCGGGTTTCATGGAGGAAGAATGCACATGCAGGAATGCGGAAGGCATCACCTACCATCCCGCATTCTCCAATCGGCGCTTGTGCTCAATGATCCGCGCTGCAAGGGGCAGGTTGAGTCCTTGTGCAGGGACTCCGGCATCTTCCGAGCCCACATACAGATGCGGAGAGGAAACGCCGTGTTAGTACCAAAGTGATCACCCTAGTGCTCATTTGTCTGGCGTCACATGCCAGACGACAGCCTTCTCGCCGATCAGGGGCATCACCTCGTCTGCGTCACTGCTTCGGCGATGACTCAAAAGTGACTTTAGTATTATCTCCGAGCGAACTCACCGGCCCTGCCAAGGAATAGGGCGCCACGTCCCTTCAGGTACTGATTCAGGTGTTGGCCATGCTCAGGATCATGTCGGAGTGCTCTCTCATTCCAGAGGTGACCTTGTGGCCCAGCGTAACCAAGAGTAGCTGCGCTCCCTCCCTGCGGGCGAACTTCATGGCCGGGATGAAGTCACTGTCTCCAGTGACCAAGACGATGACCTGAACATGTTGTTTGAGCGTGAGCGAAGCAATGTCCAGGCCAATCCGCATGTCCACCCCCTTTTGCTGCACATTGGGCACGATTTCGTCGGCACTGAGCGATGCTTCGCCTTCGCCCTTTTGCTCCAATAGCCCAGCCTTTAGCGTCCATCCTCTAAACTGAACAACCCCCATCCGCAGTGCAACGAAAGGACTGATTTGCAGTTCTCGGTGCAGGCGGCGGTTTACCTTGGCCATGGACGTCTTGCCGAAGTCCATGGGCTCGCCACCGAGCGGCTTTTGCTTGACGGTATCCAGTGGTGGTGCATCGTAGAAGTAAATTCGGTGGAGGGTTAGCTCATTGAGACTTTCATGATCACTTAGTCTCTCAATGAACTGATTGACTGCTTTGGCGGTGAGTGGATTGTCGCGAGTTCCCAATTTGCGCTTAAGGAACCCCGCATCGATCAAAACAGCGTATTTGAGCATTGGGGTGCCCTTAGGCAAGAAAGGGTGCCGCAACCGCGCGCGGGGCCAAGGCCCTCTTGAATTGTAGCAGCGCGGCGCGGCGGTTTTTATGAGAATCCAACTATGGGCACTCTATCGGCACACGGAACGTTGTCAAGCCCTAGTGCTCCATCAATCTGAAAATGTCGCATCAGTGGCAGCGGGAGCGTTCCGGGTCCTGCGCGTTCGCGCAGACGGAGCCCTCAGCCGGAGGGCTTGCCCCTCGCGATGTCTCGGGTGCCTACCCCATGATTTCATCCATCTGCGGTTGCGTCGTTGTGGAGAACAGTGGGTCTAGGTCGGGCCCGCGCCGAAGTGAATGGCCACCGTCAACTCCGAGTAATTGCCCGGTGATCCAAGAGGCTTCGGGTCCAGCGAGAAAGCGCACTGCGGCTGCAACGTCCTCCGGCTTCCCAAGCCGTCCAAGCGGCATCTGTGCGAGGTAGTCTTCGCGAACGGCATCTGTCTGCTCGAGTCCCGCTGCCATTTCCGTTGGCACTAATCCCGGACGCAC
>CAZRBP010000296.1:0-3219 GCA_964598305.1 uncultured Pseudomonadales bacterium
AAACGTACTACTTCTGCGCCCCCGGCTGCCGCGAGGAGTTCTCCGCCCACCCCGAGCAGTACGTGTAGGGCGGGCTTGTTCGCCCTTGGCGGGAGAGGGCTAGCGTGAGGGATGGGGAGCGCAACAGCGCCCGAGTGTGACGCCTGCCGATTGAGCGATCTACTCTCGGGGTCTTAGCATTCTCCCGTGACCGGATGTGAGGTAGGCGTAAGTATGGTGCAACAAGTCGTCGGAGGGCTTCACGAACAGGAGGCCAACTCCGCCATAGCGGACTGGCTCAATGACGCCGGACGCGGTTGGCAGGCAGATGCGGAACGCACCGGCGCGCTGATCGGCAGCAACGACAGGCCCGACATCATCATCCGGCAGGGCGACCGTATGCCGGTCATCATCGAGTGCGAGTACGCCAGCCCCGCTGTCGGCGACGCCGCCAAACGGCTGGGCCGTACGCTGGTGGGGGAAACGCGGCCATTTACCGAAGTCGTGGCTGTGGGCATTGACGATGCTTGCAGGGGCGATGCGCGCGCCGCCTTCCGTAAGCGCCTCGACGCCAACGAACGCATCTTCACCGTGCAATTGGTCTCTGGCGACAGTGCAAGCAGCCGCACTTGGCCCGATGTTCCCATGCCTGCCGCCCCCTCCGACTTGGCCGCCTACTGCGAGTACGCGCAGGTCCCCCAGGCAGTGATCGACCGTGAGAGCAGGAACATCGCCCAACAAGTCGAGTCCGCAGGGCAAAAACTCCACGCCAGCATCCAGCGCACCGGAAACCGGCAGGAGGCGACGCTCGAAAGGCTCCGCGGCATCGTCGGCTGTGAGCACGACGGCGAGGCCGCCCGCACCGCCTGCGCCGTCTGGCTCATTGCAATCGACTTGCAGAACGACCTGGCGACGCATAGTCCAGCCCTGCAGAACGTCAACCTGCAGACCACTGAAGAACTGAGAGACAACGCCAGTAGCGTCCTGCGGCGGGACGACTTGCTGAAGTCCTGGAAGACTATCCGAGGCGTTAACTATTTGCCGGTTATGGAGTTGGCCATCGACAGCCTGCAGGCCGGCAATCTGGGGAGCGACTTGCCCGACGTGCTGCACTCGCTCGAGGAGATGAGCGCAACCCTCAACGGTCTGCACGCCAAGCACATCTACAACTTTGCGGGGGAGCTGTGGCAGCGGCTGGTGGGGGACAGGGAGGAGCGCGCCGCTCATTACACGAAGCCGGAAACCGCCGAACTGCTGGCCACGCTCTCAGCGTGCCGTTTCGAGGATCGGAGCGCGGAAGAACTGCGAGAACTGAACCTGATGGACGCAGCCTGCGGTACCGGAACGCTCATCGGGGCGGGCGAGCGCGCCCTGCGCCGCCTTTATGCGCTAAAAGGCGGGCGGAACCCTAACCTGCACCGCGACCGGATGGAGGAGCACATCATCGCGCTCGATGTGAACGGCATCGCCGGGACGCTCACCGCCAAGCGTCTCACCGATATGGAGGTCACCCAGGACTACGGCAAGAGCAAGATCGCCGTCGTCACCCACCAAGCCGGAAGCCTCTCCCTGCTCGACCCCAAGATCACCGGCATTACGGACTATCTGGGGTACGGGGGAGTCTCCGCTACTCCGGGGCTCAGCAACGAGTTGGGCTTGTTCCATATCGCTCATGGAAGCGTCCAGTACGCGCTGATGAATCCGCCTTTCAGCCGACCCCGCAAGGGGCGGGTCCAAGCCACGACAGGCCTTGACAAACTGCGCCGGTTGGCCGCGAAGGGACAGAACGGCTACACGATGTCGCACGGGCAGGCGGGGCTCGCCAGCGACTTCGGCAATCTCTGCAATATGCGAATGGCCCCCAACGGCGTCTTCGCCCACGTCCTCCCGTTGACCGCCGCTCACGCGGGCAGCTGGAAGCAGTGGCGCGCCGGACTGGAGAAGGACTTTCAGGGCATCGTCGCCATCGCCAACGTGTCGGCGCTGGAACTGCAGAGTATGAGCGCCGACACAGGCATGAGCGAGATGCTGGTGGTCGCCACCAAGCGTAGCAGCCGTCCCGTCGAATGGCGGCCAACGGAGATCCTGTGCGTCAACCTGACCGAAGCCCCGGCGACGCTGGCGCAGGGCTACGCCCTTGCCCGGGAAATCGCCGCAATACCCGGCGGGCAGCGGGCAGGGCTGCTGAATCACGGCAACTGGACCCGGATGTCGCAAGCCGAGGCCGGGTTCCCGTGGGGCGCAGTGGGGAACAGCAACACAGAACTGTCCGCCGTCGGCGCCGCACTCCTCGAAGGGAATGCGTATGACCCCCTCACCTTGACCACACACAAGTTGGCGCTCCGAATGGCGACGCTGGGAGACCTCGCGGACACAGGGCCGACGCATCACCTCATTGGTCACCCCAAAGGCCCCGACTTCGAACCCATCGGCGCATTCGAATGGACGCCGTTGAAGCAACTGGCGAAGAAACCGGCCCAACAGTCCCTATGGGCGGCGGACTCGAAGGCCCAGACGACCATCGCCGCAAGCCCGACGCACGGAGGGACCATCGTTGACGCCGCTCTCGCCAAGCGCATGGTGAAGATGCGCAGCCGCTGGTTCCTGAGCCGCAACATCAGGTGGACATCCCAGCCTACCGCAGCCGCAAGTGCTGCAAACCCGGTTCATGGTGGAAGAGGCTGGAATGCACTGCAAGCGTTGTCCGATAGCGCGGGCCGGTGCATCGCTCTGTACTGCAACTCCATATTTGGTGGGATCGTGCGAAGTGCCTACGGGCAATCGACGCAGGCAGGACGCGCTCCTATTCAAATCGGAAGCGTAGCCGGCTTTCCCTGTCCGGCGTTCAACGACGATACGCCGGAAGCGGAACACGCACGCGATGTCGCCGGGCGGCACTTCGACCGACTGTCCAGGCTGACTCTGGAACCGTTCGCCTACTGCTTCCGCGACAAGAACCGGCATGAGATCGACTCGGTCGTAGCGGAGATGCTCGGGCTGGACTCTAGCAGCGACGCCGTTCAGAAAATGCTCGCCCACTACCGGATGCTGTTTGCCGATGAGCCCAACGTGAACGGACGGCAGAAGTCCATCGTGCAGGCGATAGCCGCGTACAAGCCCTAATCACCCGTCGCCGTACGCCGTGACCCCATCGCCGTAAGTCCTTCGCCGTATATCATGGGAATACGCACGCGCGGCCAGCCGACGCGCGAACTGCGAAGGAGGGCCCATGGCCGCGTA
>CAZRBP010000297.1:0-3211 GCA_964598305.1 uncultured Pseudomonadales bacterium
CCTTGATGACGGGCGGGGACGGCACGGTGGTCACTCCCCTACGGGGCCTTTCCGCTTGGGTCGCTGCGCACTCCCCTGCCGCCCGCTTGGATCTGATCGACCGCGACGCAATTGGCGTGGGCCTGTATGGGGACATTGGATCGTTCTCCCTAGATGAAAAACGGAATTTGCTCCACGCCCTTAAGCGAAGTCCTTTGGCCGATCGTTCATACCACGACGCGGCGAAAGCCCTAGGACCTCTGGCGGCACCTGGCATCGAGGACGCGTTGCGGGATTTTCTGAACGATCCCAACCGCGACGACGACGCCCAGCAGTTTACGTACTTTGTATTGCGGGTGGCAGCCAGAGGGTATCCGCTACCGGAGCTGACGGACCTGCTGATGCAGATCGTGTGCGACAACACGTGGCGGCCCTACGTCAAATGCGCGGCCCTTGACGCCTTCGTGCATTACTGCGTGCCCGAACAGTGCGAGGATAAGCTAGGCACCCTGTTGGAGGACGTTCAATCAGGCAAGGTTCAGGATGATCGCAACGAATTGCTGGGCCGTCTGCTGATCGCACTGTACCCAAATGCGGTGGCTCCCCGCACCGTTTGGGACTATCTGGTGGACGGTTCAGAAGATTCGCAGACAGGGGGCCGCTACTTCACTTTCTGGAGCCACACGCTGCTTGAGAAGTCATCAGATGAACAAGTGGCAGAGCTTCTCGACGAACTGGTTCGGCGCGGTTTGGCGCGCCGTCAAATTCTAGAGCCGCATTATTTGCAAGGCTTGCCGGCAAAACTTCTCGTCCGGGGACTGGTGACCCACGGCGAACAGCTTGAAGCCAAAAGGCTATACGATTGGCTGGGCGTGAATGTGGAGGACTTCACGCTGCTTAGCGAGAACGCCGATTCCCGAGGGAAGGTGAGAAATTGGCTTGCCGAACATCCTGGCCGCATAAAGGACATCCTAATTGAAGGATTGCGCCAAGCTTCCGAATCCGATGAATTCTTGACTCACGTCCTAGACATGGAGACGCGACTGCACAGTGCGCACAATGCCCCAAGCCCACCCGGCTTCGGCCTCTGGTGCCTAGAACAGGCCATCCGTTTGGATGACGCGCAACCGCAGGCCGCTGAATACCTGCTCGACGAAGCGTTTCGGGTGCTTCGCTGCGGTGAGGAAAGTGGCCAGCTTTCCGAAGCGATTCTGATTGACAAGGTGAGCGGCTCGCCAAGTCTGAAGGCGCGCCTTAAGCATCTCCTGGCACCGCCGAAGGACGCTGAAAGGGAAAGCTGGCGCCGGAAGCGCGAAACAAAACTGCAAAAGGAGAGTGAGGAGTGGTTGGAAGCCGTTCGCAGCCACCGTATCGCACTGATGGAAAACCGGGCACCTCCTAGAGTTCTCCACCAATTGGCGCTGACCTACCTCGGTGATTCCTACCGTCCGGCGAAAACTGATGGCCCGGCACACATTCGGAAGAGCCTGTCCGGAGACAACGATCTGACCCAAGCGGTACTCAGCGCCCTTCGAGGAGTTCCCGACCGAGACGATGTTCCTGCGCCCGATCAAGTTCTGCAGCTTTATCGGCGTGGTGAACTGCACTTTCTCAACCTGCCATTTTTGGTCGGCTTAGCGGAGCGGGAACGGCTGGGGAACGACGATGTGCGCAAGTGGCCGGAGGACTTCGTTCGAACGGCGCTGATCATGCGGCACTGCGCGCTCTGGGGCGACCACGACCCTACGTGGCACCAGCAATTGGTCGAACTGCGCCCCGCCGAGGTGGCAATCGCCATTGTGCGAATCGGCGTTTCGGAGCTGAAGCAGGGCAAGGCAGCAGGTGGCCTGTTCTGGTCCTTGGCGCGGGATGCAGCGTACGGTGAGGTCGCCGAAGACTCGTGCTTGCCTCTACTCAGCGCCTTCCCCACTCGATGCCGCGTGGACCAGCTAGGCGCGTTGGACGACTTGCTATGGGCGGCAGTCAGACACGCCGACCAGGATGCCTTGCGCAAACTGGCCGAGCAAAAGCTCACCCGCAAGAGCATGAACTCAACCCAACGCATCCATTGGTTGGCCGCCGCACGGACCGCCTTCGGCGACGCCTTTCAATCCGAACTGGAAGCCAGCGTCGCCACACCAAGGCATGAGAAAGGGATCGCGCAACTGGTTGTTTTTTTCTCTTGCAGTGCAGCCAAGATGCCTTCGTTAGACGAATTCGGCATCGGCGGAATCGAGTCGCTGATTCGCCTGTTTGCCAGTATCTGTGGACCCGAAGACGAGTTTGCCGAAGGCATTGTCACCTCAGTTGGGGAGGCTTCGGGACTCGTACGCAGCCTTGTGGCGAAGTTGTCAGCAAGCCCGCTCCAACAAGCATCGGAGGCATTGGCGCGCCTTGCTGCAAATCCTGATCTCTCGCGTTGGCAGAGGCCGTTGCGCCACGCGCTAGAAGACCAGCGCGGGATTCGACGTGATGCGGAGTACCGTCACCCCACAATCAATCAAGTCAACGAGACGCTGAACCAAGGGCTGCCGGCCAACGCTGCCGACCTCACTGCTTTGGTAGCGGACCGGCTGCGGGCCATCGCGAAGACAGTCCGCAACAGCAACACCGATGACTGGCGCCAGTATTGGAACTTGGATTTGCATGGAAAGCCCGTCAAACCCAAACATGAAAACGACTGCCGCGACGCCCTGCTCTCGGACTTGCGCCAACAGTTGCCCGCCGGGGTCCAAGCCGAACCCGAAGGCCATCAAGCGAACGATGGCCGAGCCGACATCGTGGTGACCTACAACGGCCTCCAATTGCAGGTAGAGGCGAAAAGAAGCCAGAGTCGAGACTTGTGGCGTGCGTTAAGGGAGCAGCTAATCGCCAAGTACGCGGGCGATGGCCCGGGCATCTATTTGGTGTTCTGGTTTGGTTCCGATACAGCTCAACTTCCCCCAGAAGGGCAGAAGCCAAAGAACCCAGGCGAACTCGAAGATAGGCTCATGGCCCAGCTATCACCGGAAGAACGCCGTCAAATCCGCATTGTCGCAATCGACGCCGGAACTCCGAGTACAACCGAGCCGCTCTACGGGAAGTCCCTGTCAGCAACTCCTCACCCGAGCCGGATGCGGCTGGGGTACACTCATGAGCATGGACCCCAAACCCGCCAATGATGTTCCCGGCGCAAGTTGGGAAGCCCTTGAGGATCGGATCGACCGCATCATCGAGCGGAACCGCACGCTCG
>CAZRBP010000298.1:0-3211 GCA_964598305.1 uncultured Pseudomonadales bacterium
CTTCAAGCCGCGCTGGAAGTAAATCCAAAATCTGACAGGGAGGATTCATGGGCGAATTTGCCTACGAGGCCCCGCGCAGCGTTGCCGACGCCGTCGGCATTCTGCAGGACCACGCGAACAACGGGCGGCGTGCCCAGGTATTGGCGGGCGGCACCGATCTGCTGGTGCAGTTGCGCGGCTTGGACAAGACGCCGCGCACTATCGTTGACGTCAAGAAGATCGAAGAGACCAACCGCCTGGACATCGGCGGCGATGAAATCTACATCGGCGCCGCCATTCCCAGCGCCATCCTGAACGAGAACGAGGAGCTGAAGTCCCTCCTGCCGGGCCTGATCGAGTCGGCGGACCTCATCGGCTCCACCCAGATCCAGGGCCGCGCCTCCTTGGGCGGCAACCTGTGCAACTCATCGCCCGCCGCCGACACCATCCCCGCCATGATCGCCGACCGTGGCATCTGCGTCATCGCCGGTGCTGGTGGCGAGCGGGAAGTGCCGGTGGAGGACTTCTGCACCGGAGTGGGCACCAACGTCATGACCGGCGATGAGTTCCTGCTCGGCCTGAGGTTCCCGCGCCCGCCGGCCAACAGCGGGGACGCCTACCTGCGCTTCATCCCCCGCACCGAAATGGACATCGCCGTGGCCGGCGCCGGCGTCAGCGTCACGCTGGACGGCAGCGGCACCTGCACGGCGGCCCGGGTGGGCATCGGCGCCGTGGCCCCGACGCCGCTGCTGGTGGCCGATGCCGCCGCGGCACTGGTCGGCACCGCCGTGGATGACGCCGCGCTGGCCGCCGCCGGGGCCGCCTGCTCGGCCGCCGCGTCGCCCATCAACGACAAGCGCGGCACCGTCGAATACCGGCGCAAGGTCGTCGCCGTTCTGTGCCGGCGCGCCGGGGCCATCGCCCGCGACCGCGCCCTGGCCGCCTAGGAGAACCACCCATGAGCAAAATGCACATCCACACCACCATCAACGGCGACCAAGTCGATTTTCTCGGCTCGCCGCAACAGTCCCTGCTCGACGCGCTGCGCGACGAGGTGGGCAAGCTCGGCACCAAGGAAGGCTGCGGCACCGGCGACTGCGGTGCCTGCTCGGTGATCGTCGATGGCCGCCTGGTCTGCTCCTGCCTGATGCTGGCCGCGGAGGCCGAAGGGGCGGAGATCACCACCATTGAAGGCATCGCCGAGGGCGATGGCCTGCATCCCATTCAGGAGAAGTTCCTTGAGCACGCGGCGCTGCAATGCGGGGTTTGCACCCCGGGCTTCATCGTCGCCGCCAAGGCGCTGCTCGACCGCAACCCGAATCCCGACGAGCGCACCATCCGCTACTGGCTGGCTGGCAACCTATGTCGGTGTACGGGGTACGACAAGATTGTCAGGGCAGTCCAAGATGCTGCCCAAGAACTCGCCCACGAGGCATGATTTGAACTGAAATTTAGCGTCCAACAGGAGGTCGCCAATGGCTGAGGCCGTAGATTATCGATATGTGGGAACTAGCCCGGTACGCCCGGACGGGGTGGACAAGGTCACCGGCAGGGCGCAGTTCGGCGCCGACCAGAATCTGCCCAACATGCTGCACGGCAGGGTTCTGCGCAGTCCCCACGCCCATGCCCGCATCAAGAACGTGGATGTGTCCAAGGCCCTGGCCATGGACGGCGTCCACGCCGCAGTGTCCGGCGCCGACTTCCCGGCGGTGGCCAGCGGCGAGATCGGCGGCGAGGGTGGCGGCGACGTGGCCGACATCGCTTGCAACATCATGGCTCGGGACAAGGCCCTTTACCACGGCCACGCGGTGGCGGCGGTGGCGGCCACTAGCGTGGAGATTGCGGAGCGGGCCCTGGAGGCCATCGAGGTGGAGTACGAGGCGCTGCCGCCGGTGCTCGACGTGCTTGAGGCCATGGCCCCGGACGCCACCCTGCTGGATGAAAACTGCTTTACCAAGAACCTGCCCGAAAAGCCGGACAAGCCGAGCAACATCGCCTCGGTGATGACCCTGGCCCGGGGCGACCTCGATGCGGGCTTTGAGCAGGCCGACGTGGTGGTGGAGGGCGAGTACCGCATCCCCATGGCCCACCAAGGCTACATCGAGCCCCACGCCTGCACGGCAACGGTCAACGAGGAAGGCAAGGCCACCGTCTGGTGCTGCACCCAGGGGCACTTCGAGTTCCGCGCCATGACCTCGAAGATCCTCAACTGGAAGATCGGCGACCTGAAGTTCGTCGCCTCGGAAATCGGCGGCGGCTTCGGCGGCAAGACGGTGGTTTACCTGGAGCCGGTGGCGGTGATGCTGTCCAAGCACGCCGGCCGACCGGTGAAGATGGTCATGTCGCGAGAGGAAGTGTTCCGCGCCACGGGCCCCACCTCCGGCAGCGTCTGCCGGGTGAAGGTCGGCGCGCAAAAGGACGGCAAGATCACTGCCGCCAAGGCCTGGCTGGCCTATGAGGCCGGCGCCTTTGCCGGTGCCCCGGTCATGCCCGGCGCCATGTCGATCTTCGCACCCTATGAGATTGAGAACTTCCTGGTCGAGGGGCATGACGTGCTGGTGAACAAACCCAAGGTGGCCGCCTACCGGGCGCCGGGCGCGCCCCAGGCCATGCACGCCTTTGAGGTGGCCTTGGACGACATCGCCCGCCAGATCGGCATGGATCCCTTGGATATGCGCATGGTCAACGCGGCGGATGAGGGCACCCAAGCCCCCTACGGGCCGAAGTTCCCGGCCATCGGCTTCAAGGCCTGCATCGAAGCGGCCAAGAAGCACCCCAACTACACCAAGCCGGTGCCGGAAGGCGCCGGGCGCGGGGTGGCTGCGGGCTTCTGGTTCAACATCGGCATGCAGTCGAGCGCCGAGGTGCGCATCAACGAGGACGGCACCGTGATCGTCATGGAAGGCAGCCCCGACATCGGCGGCTCCCGGGCCTCCATGGGCCTGATGGCGGCAGAGACCCTAGGCGTGCCCTACGAGCAGATCAAGACCTACGTGGGCGACACCGAAAGCACCGGCTTCTGCAACGTCACTGGCGGCAGCCGCACCACCTTCGCCACTGGCTTGGCGGTGGTGCAGGCCTGCGAGGACATCATCGCCCAGTGCAAGTCGCGGGCCGCCGCCACCTGGAGCATGGATGAGGACCAGGTGGAGTGGGAGGACGGCCAGGCCATTCCGGCGCCGGGCGTGAATGCGGACGTCAAGCCCCTGAGCTTGGCGGACATCGCCGCCAG
>CAZRBP010000299.1:0-3200 GCA_964598305.1 uncultured Pseudomonadales bacterium
AAGTTCATCGCCGAGCCGTGGCCGGCGATGCTGATGAAGGACCAGGAGCAGAAGAACATTGAGCTCTTTGGCAGCATCTCGGGTCCTTCGACTACGCTGGTCAGCATGGATGGGGAGGTTCATCGCAAGCATCGCCTGATAGCTCAAGAGTGGTTCATGCCCCACAACGTCAGGAAGCTGATCCCGGAAGTTGATGCCATCGCCCGCACCTACATTGAGAAAATGGCGGCCATGAATGGTGAATGTGACTTTGCCCAGGACGTTGCCTTTTGGTATCCGCTCCGTGTGGTCAACTCGATCCTGGGTTTGCCTGAGTCTGTTGATGCTGATTTTCTCCGCCTTACACAACTGTCATTTGGTGCGGCGGACCCCAATGTAGAGGCGTCGATTAAGGATCGGTTGGATCGCTTTGCGCAGTCCCACCGTGAGTTTATGACCATCTTCAAACCGATTATTGAGGATCGCAGGGCCAATCCCACTGATGATCTGGCCAGTGCCTATTCCAACGCAACCATAGATGGTGAGCCGCTTGGTGATACTGAAACGCTCGGACTGTTTCTGATCACTGCGACGGCGGGGCACGACACCACCAGTGCCACCACGGCTGGTGGTCTTAAGGCGCTGATTGAGCATCCAGACCAGTTCAGCAAGCTGCGGGAGAATATGGACCTTCTGCCGACTGCCATCGAGGAGTTCTTGCGGTGGGTTGCACCGGTCAAACACTTTGCTCGCACGGCGACTGAAGATGTTCAGATCGGTGACCAGACCGTTCGTGAGGGCGAAAGAGTCGTGATTTTCTTCGCCTCTGCCTGTCGAGATGAAGCAGTTTTCGATGACCCCTTTGAGTTCCGCATCGATCGTGAACCCAACAAACACCTGGCCTTTGGCACAGGTCCCCACCTGTGTCTTGGCATGCACCTGGCACGGCTTGAGATGCGCTGTTTCTTCGAACAGCTGCTGCCTAGGCTGAAGAGCGTGGAGCTGGCCGGAGAAGCCTCCTACCTGCAGGCCAATCTCGTCAGCGGTCTTACCTCGCTGCCTGTGAACTACGAGTTCCACTAAACCTCACCATAAAAGGAACATCATGGACTATCTCCCTCTAGGCAATACTGGCCTCTACGTTTCGCGGCTCTGCTTCGGCGCCATGACGTTCGGCGAAACACATCAAAAGGAGCAGGCGTGGATCGGCAACGAAGGCCAGGAATCCGCCAACCGCATGGTGGCGACTTCCCTCGATGCCGGCATCAACTTCTTTGACACCTCCAACGCCTATGGTCTGGGCAATTCTGAGCGCATGCTCGGCAAAGCCCTCGCGGGCAAGCGCGAGGACGCGATCATCGCCACCAAGGTTTACTTCCCATCGCACGGCGACGTCAACAGATTGGGCGCGAGCCGCTTGGCCATCATGCGGGAGGTGGAAGGCAGCTTGGAAAGGCTCGGCACCGACCGCATTGACCTGTACCAGCTTCATCAATGGGATTCTTCCACGCCCATCGAAGAGACCTTGCGTGCGCTCGATGACTGCGTGAAGCAGGGCAAAGTCCGCTATATCGGGCTTTGCAACTCCAGGGCCTGGCAGATCGCCAAGGCCGATGGGGTAGCGCGTTTGCTGGGCACCGAGAGATTCTGCTCCGTGCAGGCCTATTATTCGCTGGTTGGTCGGGAACTTGAGTGGGACATCATCCCTGCCACCAAAGACCTGGGGCTGGGGACCATGATCTGGTCGCCGCTCGCCGCCGGCTACCTGTCCGGAAAGTACACCGGTGAGGGGGCTAGCAAGGGTCGCCGCAGCGCTATGGAATTTCCGCCGGTGGATTTCGAGCAGGGTGCTGAGATCATTGCGGTTCTTCGCGACATCGGCGAGGCCCACGGCGGTGCATCACCGAGCCGGGTTGCGCTTAGCTGGCTTCTCGCTCAGGACGGGGTGACCTCGGTGATCATCGGAGCCCGCAAGCAGGAGCAGTTGGAGGACAACCTCGCAGCGGTTGATCTCAAGCTGAGTGACGATGAACTGAATAGGCTGAACGAGGTGAGCGCAAGAAAGCTTGTCTATCCCGGCTGGATGCCGTCCATGGAGCGAGGCCAGGATTTTGGCGCGGCACTGGAGCATTCGAAAACCGTCATGAGCTAATCCACATGACTAAATTCATCGCACTTGTGCTGTCTCTAGGCGTAGCCGCAAGTTGCGCGCCAGAGCATTCAGCCTTACCGCAACCGAAAACCGCATTAGACCTTCTGACCTGCGAGGCCATGAACGGCATGGCGGTGCATTGTGGCTATCAAAACCCCGAGGACCTGGTCTTGGTGCCGGGTGGCGATGCGCTGATCGTCAGTGAAATGGGGGAGTTCCTGCTCGATTCACCAGGTGGGTTGTCCATGCTGGACCTTGGTAGTGGTGAACGGCAAAACATCTTGATCGACTGGACCGGTGCGGACCCCACCTGGGGCGATGCGCATTGCGGAGCGCCTGATGTGGCCGCTTTCAGTCCCCATGGCATTGATCTGATCACCCGGCCTGATGGCCTGCATCAGCTGTTGGTGGTCAATCACGGAAAGCGCGAAGCTGTAGAGTTCTTTGAACTACTGCAGCATGGAGGACGCTGGTCCCTCGTCTGGCGCGGCTGTGCCTTGCCGCCCGGCGATCCCTTTCTCAATGATGTGGCCGCACTGCGGGATGGCGGTTTCTTCGTCACTCACATGTTCAACAAAAGCACCCCGTTTGAGAAGGCCATCGAAAAGACCCTGAATGGTGAGAGCACGGGCTGGGTGTGGGAGTGGCAGCGGGATGGCGGCTTCAGCAAGCTGGCCGGGTCAGATGAGTCGCCGCCAAACGGCATCGCGGTCAATGCGGACAACAGCAAGGTGTTCGTCAACATCTACTTGGGCAACAAAACCATCCGCATAGACCGTGCATCGGGCGAGGTTGACGGTTCAGTGGAGGTGCGCCAGCCAGACAACGTCACTGTGGACGATGAAGGAAATCTCTGGATCGCTTCACACAAGCATGATGCGCTGGCTCAGACTTGTGAGGCAGTCACAGCCGGTCCGTGCCTGTTGCCCTATGATGTGATCAAAGTGGATCCGGCAACTATGAAGCCGGAAGTTGTGTTCGAGGAAAGTGGTCCACCCATGGGCTATGCCACTGTGGCGCTTAAGGTTGGCGATCGAGTCTTCATGGGCAGTGCCCACGGTGATCGCGT
>CAZRBP010000300.1:0-3199 GCA_964598305.1 uncultured Pseudomonadales bacterium
CGGCGGCCATTCGGCTGATGCAGCTTGGTGCGGAGGCTGGCGAGGAAGTGTCCGTCTGCCTCGTCGAGAAGGGCAGCGAGGTGGGCGCGCACATCCTCTCCGGGGCCATTCTCGCGCCCAAGTCGCTCAACGAACTGCTGCCCGACTGGCAATCCATGGGCGCGCCGGTGACCACGCCGGTCACCAGCGATGAGTACTACATGCTCACCAGCGCCAAGGCGCGCATCGCCCTGCCCCGCCTGATCATTCCCCGCCCGATCCACAATAAAGGCAACTACGCCATATCGCTGGGCAACCTCTGCCGCTGGCTGGGCGAGCAGGCGGAGGAAATGGGCGTCAACGTCTTCCCCGGCTTCGCCGCCACGGAAGTACTCTACAACGACGACGGCAGCGTCAAGGGGGTCGCCACCGGCGACATGGGCATCGGCAAGGACGGCGAACCCAAGGACACCCACGAGCCCGGCTACGAACTGCACGCCAAGTACACGCTGTTCGCCGAAGGTTGCCGGGGCCACCTCGGCAAGCAGCTCATGGCCAAGTTCGGCCTGCGCGACAACAGCGGCACCCAGCACTACGCCATCGGCATCAAGGAGCTGTGGGACATCGACCCGGCCAAGCACGAGCCGGGGCGCATCCTGCACACGCTGGGCTGGCCGCTGGGCCGGCTGGCGGGCACTACCGGCGGCAGCTTCCTTTACCACCTGGACAACAACCAGGTCTCCCTGGGCCTGATCGTGGACCTCAGCTACGCCAACCCACACCTAAGCCCGTTCGATGAGATGCAGCGCTGGAAGCACCATCCGCTGATCGCCAACTTCCTGGAAGGCGGCACCCGCGTCTCCTACGGCGCCCGGGCCATCGTCAAGGGCGGCCTGCAAGCACTACCCAAGCTGACCGTGCCGGGCGCGGCGCTGGTCGGCGACGACGCCGGCTTCCTCAACGTGCTCAAGGTCAAGGGCAGCCACACGGCGATGAAGTCCGGCATGCTCGGCGCGGAAGCCGTGTTTGCCGCACTCAAGCGCGGCGAGACGGGCACAGAAGTCGATATCCAAGAGCGCTTCGAAGCCTCCTGGCTGCACGATGAACTGCATTCATGCCGCAATGCCGGCCCGGCCTGGCACAAGCTCGGCATTTTCTTCGGCTCCGCCTACTCCTTCGCCGAGCAGCTCATCGGCGGCAAGACCCCGTGGACGCTCCAGGACCCGGTGCCAGACCACGCCACCCTCAAGCCCGCCGCCGACGCGCCGCAAATCGACTACCCCAAGCCGGACGGCAAGCTGTCGTTCGACAAGCTCTCCAGCGTGTTCCTGTCCAACACCAACCACGAGGAGGACCAGCCCTGCCACCTGACGCTGGCGGACCCCGAGTTGCCCATCCGCGACAACCTGCCCCAGTTTGACGAACCCGCCCAGCGCTACTGCCCGGCGGGCGTTTACGAAGTGGTGCAGGAGAACGGCACGCCGCGCTTCCAGATCAACGCCCAGAACTGCGTGCACTGCAAGACCTGCGACATCAAGGACCCGGCACAGAACATCAATTGGGTGGCACCGGAAGGCGCCGGCGGGCCGAACTACCCGAACATGTAGCTCATTCGCTGGCGCCCAAGTCGAAGCAGGCGCCCGCCGAACGCAGCCACAGGCGCCCGTCCGCCTCTTCGGCGAAGTCGATCAACTGATAGTAGGGCGCTCTGGCAACTAGGGCGTTCAGCCCATCGCGCACGTGGACATAGGGCCGGGGGCCTTGCGGACCCTCGCTTAGCCAAAAGGAATGCTCCGCATCAAGGCGCACCACGTCATCGGTCTGGGTGCGCAGCAGAATCTCTTGGTCACCGCCCTGCCCCGCGCACTCGCACTCCACCGCCAGCAAGGGCGCATCCTCCACGGTGATGCGCAGCTTCTCCTGGGGCGTCACCAGAAAGTAGCCGCCCTCCTCCTTGCGCAGGATGCTGGCGAACAGCCGCACCAAGGCCGAACGCTCGAAGCGCGCCCCCTCGTGATGCCAAACCCCTTGCCGATCGATGCGGATGTCGATCTGCCCTTTACGGGTGGGCTGCCACTGCGCCACCGGCGGTAGACGTTGGGCGGCTTGCAACTTAAGGAGTTCGGCAAACGGCGAGAGTGGGTCGGCCGGGCCGGAATGGGCTTGAGGGCTGGCGCTCACCCGCCGATGAACTTCATCACCGTGACCTCGCCGCGGAAGCTGAGGCTCTGCTTGTCGCCCAAGGCCCGGGTCAGCAGTTGCCGCAGGCGGGCCAGGGCTTGCAGGCGCGGCAGTTCCAGCACCGGGCGCAGGTCGTGGCGGCGGGCGTTTGAGAGGCAGCCGTACAGCCAGCCGTCGGAAGACAGCCGCAGGCGGGTGCAGGTGCTGCAGAACGGCTCGCTCTCGTTGGCGATGATGCCGAACACGCCCCCGCCCGGCACCTCAAAGCGCGCCGCCGTGGAATCAAAGGGCGCATCGGTGCGGGTGAACTCGTAGCGCTGGCCGATGGCCTCCAGGATTTCATCCATGCCGTAGAAGTCTTGGAGGTACTGGTTGCCGGCCCGCAGGTGGCCCATCTTCATCAGCTCGATGAAGCGCAGCTCGATGCCGCGCTCGAAGCAGTAGTCGAGCATGGGCAGAATCTGGTTGGCGTTGCGGGTGCGCATGGGCACCATGTTGACCTTGACGCGCAGGCTCGCCGCCAGCATTTGCTCGATGCCGCCGAGCACCGTGGCGAGGTCGCCGCTGCGGGCGATGGCCCGGAAGCCGTTGGCGTCCAGGGTGTCCAGGCTGACGTTGATGCGGCGCACGCCCGCATCGATGATGAGCCCCGCCTTGCGCGGCAGCAACTGGCCGTTGGTGGTGATCGACACATCCGTAAGCGGCAACGCCATGACCACCGGCAGCAGCGCGTCAAACTTGGGCGACAGCAGGGGCTCGCCGCCGGTGATGCGCAGCTTCTCGATGCCCGCCGCCTCGATGAGCAGCTCCACCGCCCGGCCCATCTCCTCGGCGCTCAACTCGCGAACCGCCGCCTGCAAGCGCTTGCCGTTGGGCACGCAGTAGGTGCAGGCGTAGTTGCAGGCCGCGGTGAGGCTGATGCGCAGGTTGCGGAAGCGGCGGCCGTGGGCGTCAGCGATCACGATGGCGAGCCTCGGCCAATCGAGGGCGGGTCGCCCTCCAAGGAAGAACGCCCGGAGCGAGGGCGACCCGCCCTCGA
>CAZRBP010000301.1:0-3187 GCA_964598305.1 uncultured Pseudomonadales bacterium
CTTGCGCAAGGCCGCCGTTGTAGTCATCGAGTTTGACCTCGATGCCCGTTTCAGCGGTGAAGGCCTTGTGGTAGCCCTCGACGCTGGCCTTGGCGTAGGACCCGCCCCAGGACACGACGGTCAGCGCGTCGTCGGCAGCGGCAACGGTGCCCGCCAGCAGCAGTGCTGCGATGGCGAGGGCGCTCAGGCGGGATCTAGGAATGGGGCTCATGGCTCGCGGTCTCCTTGCGATACTGGGGGTGGCTCTGGGGTTGCGGGACGGTCCTTCGGTGGCTATCAGCCCGGTTTGGGTACCGGGTGGCGGCAAGGCCCATGTTAACATCGGACTCATGCTGTTGTAGGGATGTCGGCTCATGTCAATGCCGCGTAGTTGGGGCCGGCGCTTGTTTTGCGTCGCGCTTGGGTTCGTGTTGGTCTCCGCATCGGGGGCTCATGGTCAGGGCAAGACGCTGGGTCACATTCTCGGCATCGTGGTATCGAACTCCGGTCCGGTGGCGGACGCGCAGGTCACGGCTTGGCACGTCGACACGGCGCGCACACGCAGCGCGGTCAGCGGCGCGGATGGCCGCTACCGGTTCTCGGGGCTTGCCGTTGGGCGCTACGCCGTCACCGCAGTGGTCGGCAATTGGCAGACCAGCACAGTCATCGCGGAGGTCAATGTCGGCGAGGGGACGGTCGTTGATCTGCAGGTGGAAAGCCCGCGGGCGGTCGAGGAAGTCGTCGTTGTCGTGGACCCGGTGTCGCCGGTTGACGTCACCAGTTCGGAGACCACCCGGATCGTCACCGCAGGCGACATCGAACGGCTGCCCATCACGAGGGATCCCAATGCGGTGGCGCTGATGGCGCCCGGCGCGGTGTACGGCGACACGGCGTTCGGCACGGGCCGGCGCCGCGAGCAGTACGGCACCGGCTTCGGCTACGCATCCCTCGGCGGTGCCTCCGTCGCCGAGAACGTCTATTACATCAACGGCATGAACGTCACGAACTTTCGCACCGGCCTTGGGGCGAGCACCGTTCCGTTCGAGTTCTACGATCAGTTTCAAGTCAAGACCGGCGGCTTTGGCGCCGAGTTCGGACGCGCCACCGGCGGGGTCATCAATTCCGTCACCAAACGGGGAACCAACCGCTGGCAGTTTACGGTGGGCGGCTACTTTGCGCCCGACTCGCTGCGCGGTGACGTGCCGAATGTCGAGCATCCCTCCAGCAGGCGCCGCTACGACACCGTGGCGGGATTCGACCAAAGGGACGAACTCGATGTCTTCGTCTCGGCCGGCGGCCCGTTAATTCGCGACCGCCTGTTGGCTTACGCGATCTACGACTTCCGGTCGGTTGACGAGCGCATCCACAGCGCTTGGGGCCGGCTGCACAAGGACGTTGACGACGACGGATTCTGGGGCGTCAAGCTCGACTGGCTGCTCACCGACGACCACCGCATCGAGTACACCGGGTTCTCGGATGATCGCACCGTTCAACGCACCTCTTTCGAGTGGGACGAGTGGACGGACACGGTGGGCGAAGAGGTCGAGAGGACCGAGTTCGAGCGCGGCGGCGTCAACCACATCGTAGCCTACCGGGGCCATTTCGGCACCCGCGTCGCAGCCTCCCTGCTTTGGGGCACCGGCCGCTACGACCTGAACGAAACATCGCCCGGAGACGCGAACTGCCCGGTGGCGATCGACTCCCGGTCCGGACGCAGCAGGGCAATCGGCTGTTGGACCCGTTTTCTCACCGCCGGTGGTCGGGATGACCGCGACATCCTGCGCGCTGATTTCGAGTGGGCCATCGGTGAACACCACCTGCTGCGCTTTGGCGCCGACCGCGAGGAGAAGACCTCGTTCGACCGCTCCGCGTACTCGGGAGGCGGCTACTTTCGCTACTTCAACGTCAACCCCGGCGACGTGCTGGGCAACGGCGCGCTGGTTCCAGAGGGCGTCACCGAGGCGGCACGCTACCGCGAGTATCGACGGGGTGGCCACTTCGACGTGATCGCGACCGCGTACTACTTGGAGGATGAGTGGCAGCTTGCGCCCCTCAACGCCACCCTGCGCCTCGGTCTGCGCCACGAACGCTTCGACAATCGAAACGCCGACGGCCGCAGCTTTGTCCGCATCAACGATCAGGTTGCGCCGCGCATCGGCTTGTCTTGGGATCCACGGGGCGACGGCACCGCCCGGCTGTTCGCAAACTACGGCCGTTACCATCTGCCGGTCGCCAGCGCGGCCAGCGTTCGGCTGTCGGGCGCAAGGCTTTTCACCGAAGCCTGGCACGTGCTTGATGGACCCCTCGCCGAAGATGGCAGCGCGGCGCTCGGCCCGCCGATCGGCGCGCCGACCATTTACCGCGACGGCGCCTCCCCGGACGTGCGCACCCTCGTTGATCAAAATCTCAAGCCCATGGCGCAGGATGAGTACATCTTGGGCTATGAGTGGCAGTTGCTGTCCGACTACGTGGCGAGCGTCACCTTCACCTATCGCGACTTGGTGCGGGCGATCGAGGACGTCACGATCGACGAGGCGCTTGGCATAGCCGGGGGTTACAACTATGTCCTCGCCAACCCGGGCCGGGACATTCGCACGTTCCATGATGTGGACGGCGATGGCGTCCTTGATGAGGTCGCTCTCGCCGCCCGCGACCTTCGCTACCCGAAGGCAAAGCGCCGCTACAAGGCATTGACCTTGGACCTCAAGCGGCTATGGGACGGCGTCTTCCAAGTGCGGGGCCAGTACACCCTGTCGCAAAGCAAGGGCAACTACGAAGGGACGGTGCGCAGCGACACCGGCGAGGACTTGGCTGGCTACACCACGCAGTTCGACTTTGCGGGCATGCTGGACGGGGCGACCGGCAACCTGCCCAACGACCGTCGCCACCTACTGAGGCTCTGGGGCGTGTGGCAGTTTGCCGATCGCTGGCAGGTCAGCGCTGCGTTTGAGTTCGCCAGCGGCCGGCCGCGCAACGCATTCGGTTTTCACCCCACCGACCCCTACGCGCAACAGTATGGTCCGGCATCATTCTTCCAGCAGGGCGAACCCGTGCCGCGTGGTTCCCTGGGCAGGACGCCCGACCTGTACCGGCTCGACCTCGGCCTCAAGTACACGCGCGAGGCCTTCGCCGACGGCGAATTGACCCTGAGGGTGGACGTTTTCAACCTGTTCGACTTCGATGAGGAAACCGAGGTCGATGAGTACGC
>CAZRBP010000302.1:0-3176 GCA_964598305.1 uncultured Pseudomonadales bacterium
TTACGAGGCGCAGGGCTATGCCAAGCCCTATGTTTGGGCGCACTTCGATGAGGTTCCCTTCACCAAGCCAGCCAAGCCGCTAGGGGAATCGACCCTCGCCATCGTCACTACCTCGGCCCTTCACGACCGCCAAGCCACGGACCCCCGGGCCGTTGCCTCGGCCTCCACAACGGCAGCGCCGCCGTTGTTCGCCAATGACCTAGCCTGGGACAAGAAGGCCACCCATCTTGATGACCGCGAATCCTTCCTGCCTCTTACCCCCTTGCGGGCGATGGTGGACGACGGCCGCTTGGGGGCGCTCGCGGAGCGGTTCCATTGCGTGCCCACGGAGTACAGTCAGCGACGCACCCAAACCGAAGATGCCCCGGAGATTCTCCGCCGCTGCCGGGAGGATGGCGCGGACATCGCCCTGCTGGTCCCCCTATGACCCGTCTGCCACCAGACCGTGAGTCTGGTCGCGCGCTGCCTGGAGGCGGGCGGCATCGCCACCGTCGTGCTCGGCTCGGCCATCGACATCGTGGAGCACTGCGGCGTGCCGCGCTTTGCCTTCACGGACTTTCCGCTGGGCAACCCCTGCGGCCAGCCATGGGACCGTGCCATGCAAGGGCAGGTGGCCGCCTCGGCGATGGCCCTGTTCGAGACGGCAGCCGGGCCACGCACCACCCTGCGCTTGCCCTACCGTTGGGGTGGGGACCAGAGCTGGCGGGACAACTACATGGCCATTCGTGATGCCGACCTAGACGTCCTGCGCCGACAAGGCGACGAGCGCCGGGCGCTGCGGCGCGAGCTGCGCATCGAGGCGGAATCCAAGTAATCCCTACTTCGGCATCCGCCCTTCGATGTAGTCGTCGATGAGTTCGTGATAGCGGCGGATCCGCGATTCCTGCTTGGCCAGGTACACGCCCTTGAAGCCCCGTGAGCGAAAGCCACGCTGCTGGGTGACGAACACCCGCACATCGTCCTCGATGCCAGGGCCGATGGACACACCGGAGCCGTAATCGAGCAGGGTGCGCTCCACTTCGTCCTGGCCGCCATGGTTGCGCTCGGTGCCCGCCTCCAATGAGGCGGGGCTGGCGTACCACCAGTTGTCAAACAGGCACTGCTGGGGGTCGTCCGGGTGCGGACGGGCGCGCAGGAAATGGAAGCCGTCCGACCACAGCGACACCGCGAAGTTGGGGAACAGGGTGTAGTGGAAGGCATCGGTCAGTTGCGCATCCGGAACCTTGTCGTAGTGGCTGAAGCCGCGGCTGGCCCCGAGCCGGCGCTTGGCCTCCTGCAAGGCCTCTCGGGTGCCTTCCGGCTTGCCCTTGAACCGCTCCGGGTCGATGTCCCAGTAGCGCAACTGGCTGGCCAACGGCTCCAGGACATTGCCTTCCTTGTCCGTTGATCCGACGCCATAGCCGCCCTCCATGATCATCCGGTTGTGCCCCTCGTCGGAGAGGTCGAAGCGGGTCTCCTTGAAGTAGGTGTTGATGTGGCCGCGAATCTCCTTGCGGTTGGTCTCGGTGGTGGCGCCCATGTGCACGGTGGGCACGTGGTAGGACTCGTTGAAGTTGTCCAGCACCACCTTCCAGTTACAGGGCAGCCACATGCTGTTGGCCATGGTGCGCCGCCAAGTGTGGATGTCGCGCAGTTGCCACTCATCCCAGATCGGCCCCAAGTATTCCTTCAAGCTCATGCACTTCGGGTCCATGTTGACCCAGATGAAGCCGGCGAAGGTCTCGCAGCGCAACTCCGCCAGGCGCACCTTGCCGCAGGGGTTGCCTTCCGGGAAGTCGTCCTTGTCGGGCGCGAAGTTGAGTTCACCATCAGGTGTGTAAGCCCAACTGTGGTACTTGCAGACGAAACGCTTGACGCTGCCTTGGTCGTCCTCAACGAGCGGGTTGCCGCGATGCTGGCAGACGTTGTAGAACGCCTTCACCCCACCGTCCTTCTGGCGGACCATCAGAATCTCCTCGGCCCCCACCGGCTCCATCTGCCAATCGCCGGGGTTGGGCAGCTCGGATTCGCGGCCAAGCAGCAGCCAGACCTTCGTCCACATGCGTTCCTGCTCCTTCTCGAAGAACGCCTGCGAGGTGTAGCGATAGCCCTCCAGCAGCGAACCGCGCGTGCGCTGCTCCGGATAGGCGTTGATGTCGTAGATTTCCGCTTGTTCAGACATGGCCATCCTCCTTTGCCTCCTATCAGGGCCCCTATTCTGCCAGATAGAACGCGGGTTGTTTCAACCGGTCAAGTCACCGCCGAGACATTCGTGCAGCCCAGCATGAAGGAACAGCCCAAGGGTCTAGCCTGAGTTGACGCACGGGCGCCAGGGGGCTACCGTTGTTTGTGTAGATTGATGTGTGGAGAAAGACACATGGCGACTAATCTCGCTATAGATGACAGACTGCTAGCCAAGGCATTGGAGGTGGGCGGGGAGAAGACGAAAAAAGCCACTGTCAACAAAGCGTTGCGCGAGTTTGTCGCACGTCGGGAACAGCGCAATCTCTTGGAGCTGTTCGGCACCTTGGATTGGGACGAGGACTACGACTACAAACGAGAACGCACCCGCTCGTGACCCTATTCGTTGACACGAGCGTCTGGTCGCTCGCCCTGCGTAGAGATAGTGTGCCCGAAGGTCCAGCCGTGAGTCGGTTAAGGAATGCCCTGAACAGCGGTGAGGCCATACACACCACAGGGATCGTCCTGCAGGAGCTCTTGCAAGGATACCGAGGACCGAGTGCCAAGTCGGCAATCTTGAATCGATTTGCTGCGCTGCCGTTTATCGCACCTGCTCGTGGCGACCATGTCGATGCGGCGGAGCTTCGCAACCGGTGCCGGCGTGAGGGCGTACAGGTTGGGACTATAGACGCGCTGCTGGCTCAACTGTGCATCCGCTACGACTTGGTCATGCTGTCGACCGATCTTGATTTCGGGCGGATTGCCCAACGCAGCCGTCTTCGGCTCTGGTCCGGAGACATCCCGGCCTAGCCAGCATAACCATGTGCCGCAAAATTCATTATGCCCTCGCCCCGAGGAATCGCGCACGAACCCTAGAGCGGATGCGCAACGACCGGCAGTTCCGTGTAGCCGCGGATGAAGTTGGAGCGCACGCGCTGCTCCGGGCCGACCACCTCGATCATCCTGAAGCGTTGCATGATCTCCTCCCAGAGCACCCGCAGTTGCATTTCCGCCAG
>CAZRBP010000303.1:0-3152 GCA_964598305.1 uncultured Pseudomonadales bacterium
TGCTTGGACAGTTAGCCGACGCCGGCAACACGACGACCTTGGCGCGGCACCTTCACCTGTTGGGCGACGCGGGCCTGCTGACGGGGCTGCAGAACTACTCGGGCAACGCCTTGCTCAGGAAGCGGGCATCCAGCCCCAAGCTCAATGTGCTGAACACCGCCCTGATGACCGCCGAATCGGGTTACACCTTTGCCGAGGCAAAGGCTGACCGCACTTTCTGGGGCCGTGTCGTGGAGAGCGCGGTCGGCGCTCATCTGATCAACACCGCAACCGGTGCCATAGAAGTCCACTACTGGCGGAAAGGCCGGGACGAAGTGGACTTTGTGCTGCGGCGCGGCCCCCGGCTAGTGGCCATCGAAGTCAAGAGCGCAAGCCAAACCGGGCCACTGTCCGGCATGAAGGCCTTCGAGCAGCGCTTCGACCCTGAACGCACCTTGCTGGTCGGCGAGACGGGTGTTCCGCTGCATGAGTTCCTGAGCGTGCCCGCGGCGGATTGGTTCGACTCCTCATGACCACCGTTCCCCGCTCCTGCACCGAACTCCCGGCCCAAGAGGACGGTCGGCGCGACCCGCCAATACCCCAGCCTTTGTCCGCGTTCCGCGACCGGCCCGCCTATGTGCTGCTGGGCGATCCAGGTGAAGGCAAAACCACATCGCTCAAGGCGGAGTGCGAGGCGCTGGGCGACCGTGGGCATTGGATCACCGCCCGCAACTTTCTGGCTCTTGGTCCGAAACCCGAATGGCGCGGAAAAATCTTGTTCATTGATGGACTTGATGAGGTTCGGGCCGGGCAAACCGATGCGCGAACGCCTTTCGATGCCATTCGCGGGCACTTGGACTCCTTGGAAAACCCGTCCTTCCGCCTGTCCTGCCGGGTAGCGGATTGGCTGGGTGCCAATGACCGGCATCACTTGAATGCCGTGAGCCCGGATGGCGTCGTTGCGGTGCTGCGCTTGGAGCCTTTGACGGATGGCGACCTCAAGGAACTCATCGGGAATCATCCGAACATTGACGATCCCCAAGCGTTTCTCGACCGAGCGAAGGAACGTGGTATCGAGCCGCTGCTGCGCAATCCGAAGAGCCTTGAGATGCTCATCACGGCTTTCGCCGAGCGCGGTGAACTTCCCGACAGCCGCCGGGATGTCTTCGAAGTGGCCTGCCAGCAGCTCGTGCTTGAGCACAACCACGAACACAACGCCCTCCCCGCCGCTGCGCCACCGGAAGACCTGCTGGAAATTGCTGGGCGGCTTTGCGCTCTGCAACTGATCTCCGGGAATGCCGGATTCGCAATCCTTCCAAATGCGGTGAATGACGACTACCCTGACTTGAGGCTCTGCGACCCGTCACCGGGCAACATCGGTCGTCAGGTTCTTGCCAGCAAACTATTCTCAAGTCCTGTGGAGGGCCACGTTGAGCCCAACCACCGCCAAATAGCGGAGTTTCTCGGTGGCCGCTACTTGGCCAAACGCATCGACGACGGGGTGCCGCTGAGCCGCATCACCGCCTTGATGACGGGCGGGGACGGCACGGTGGTCACTCCCCTACGGGGCCTTTCCGCCTGGGTTGCTGCACACTCCCCCGCCGCCCGCTTGGATCTGATCGACCGAGACGCAATTGGCGTGGGCCTGTATGGGGACATTGGATCGTTTTCGCCAGTTGAGAAAAGCATGCTGCTCCACGCCCTTCAGCGAAACCCCATGGCCGTCCGTTCGTCCTACGATGCAGCGAAAGCGCTTGGACCCGTGGCGGCACCCGGTGTCGAGGAAGCAATCCGGGAAGTTCTGACCGGTTCCGACCGGGATGACGACGCCCAGGTGTTTACGCGCTTCGTGTTGCAATTGACAGCGGAAGGGCATCCACTGCCTGATCTGGCCGATCTGTTGATGCAACTCGTGCGCGATGGCACGCGATGGTCCAGCGTCAACGGCGCCGCACTCGACGCCTTCCTGCATTGCGCCGCAACCCAACAACGGGAAAGCAACCTGGTCCGCCTGTTGGGTGACGTTCAATCAGGCAACGTCCGGGATGATCGCAATGAACTGCTGGGCTGTCTGTTGATCGCACTGTACCCAAAGGTGGTGGGGCCGCGCGCCGTTTGGGACTATCTGGTGGACAACCCCGACGACTCGTGGATGGGCTCCTACTTCCACTTTTGGAGCCACAGGCTGTTTGAGAATTCATCAGATCAACAGGTGGCGGAGCTTCTCGACGAACTGGTTCGACGCAAACTGGCGCGCCGTCAAATTCTGGAGCCGCACTATTTGCAAGAGATGCCGGGAGAACTTCTCGTTCGGGGGCTGGCGGCCCACGGCGAACTGGTTGAAGCCAAGAGGCTATACGGTTGGCTGGGCGTGAACGTGGAGGACTGCATGCCGCTAAGCCCAGGCGCCGATACTGAAGCGAGAGTGCGGGATTGGCTTGCCGAACATCCTGATCGGGTAAAGGACATCTTTTCTGAAGGGCTGCGTCAGGCTCCCGATTCCGATGAATTCGGGTCCCATCTTCTCGACCTGAAAGCGCGGTTGCACAATGCGCCAATCCCACCCGACTTTGGTCTCTGGTGCCTTGAGCAGGCTGTCCGTCTGGATGACGCACAACCACGAATGGCCCGATATCTGCTTGATCGCGCGTTTGAGGTGCTTCGCCAGGGGCAGGGCGGTGAGGGGCTTTCCGAAGCGCTCCTGATCAACACAGTTGCCAGCTCACCCAATCTCAAGGCCCGCCTTGAGCGTCTCCTGGCACCCCCCAGAGACGCTGCAAGCGAAGGCCAGCGCCAAAAGCTCGAAATGCAGCGGCGAAGGCAGCGCAAGGAATGGGTAGAGGCCATTCGAAGCCATAGCACTGCACTCATCGAAAACCGGGCGCCGCCAGGAATTCTCCATCGATTGGCGCAATCCTACCTGGGCAATTCCTACCGGCCGACGGGAAAGGACGGTCGAGCCGAGATCAGGGATAGTCTGGCCGGAGACGACGATCTGACCCAAGTCGTGCTCAACGCCCTTCGAAGGGTGGCCGACAGAGAGGATATCCCCGTGCCTGATCAAGTTTTGCAGGTCTATCAAGATGGCAAGCTGCACTTTCTCAGCCTGCCGTTTCTGGTGGGCTTGGCGGAGCGGGAACGGTTGGGGAACGACGATGTGGGCAAGTGGCCGA
>CAZRBP010000304.1:0-3148 GCA_964598305.1 uncultured Pseudomonadales bacterium
GCCCGCCGGCCGCCCGCTGATCCGCTATCACGTCATCGACATGCCCGAAGTGGAGATTTCCGTGGGCCTGCCGGTTGAGTCGGGGGCTGTTGGGGATGGACGCATTGAAGTTGGGGAACTGCCTGCGGGGCGCTATGCGGTGCTGGTGCATGTGGGCCCCTATGAGGGCCTTGTGCAGGCCAATGCCGATCTGCAAAGTTGGGCTGCGGACCATGACGTTGCCTTCGATGGCAGCGATGGCGCGCCGGGCTGGGCCGGTCGGGTGGAGTTCTATCTCACCGATCCGATGGATGATCCGGATCCCTTGGCTTGGCGAACCGAAGTGGCCTACCTGACGCTTCCGGAATTTTCATAAGGACTTGCGAAGCGGGCCGCAGCGTTCTACTTTATCCAAGCTTGGGAAATAGGGATGGCCGTGCGTCACGTCGGCGACATTTTGCAGGAGAAATCCGAGGAGCTCGTTTGGATCGGCCCGCTTGAGTCCGTGTTTGATGCGCTCAAGCTGATGAACGAGAAGGACGTCGGATCGGTGGTGGTGCAAATCGACGGCTACCTGGTCGGCATCCTGTCCGAGCGCGACTATGTGCGCAAGGTCATTCTGGACATTCACGCCTCGCAAAAGACCAAGGTCTCAGAGGTGATGACCCGCGACGTGGTCACCGTGACCCGAGAGGACACCATCGTCCACTGCATCGCCTTGACCCACAAACACCACGTCCGCCATCTGCCGGTGGTGGAGGAGGGCAAGGCCATCGGCATGATTTCCTTGCGGGATCTGTTCCTGGACGTCATTCACCACAAGGTCGGAGAGATTCGGGACGACGAGTAGGCCAGTGGTTCAGGGTGGCGCCAGCCACTCCGGGGCCGTGGCCAGCGGCCCGTCGAGCGTGTTCAGGAACGCCTCCAAGCGCTTCAGTTCGTAAGGCAGCAAGCCAAGCGGCTTGGCTTCGTTGTGGCCGACGATGGCGTTGCGCGCCCGGTTGTAGTGGTCCAGCGCTTCGGCCAGCGTGCCCATCTGCCCGGCGTGCATGTAGGGAGCGGTGCCCTCGAGATTGCGCAGCGACGGGGTCTTCTGCGCCGCGACCAGATCATCCCCGGTGCGCATGAAGCGCAGTTCCGGGCAGTCCTTGGCCGGATCGTCGCTGTGGACGCTGAAACAGTTGAACGGGTCTTCGAGAACCAGGCGGGCGCCTTCGGCGCGGCCCTTGTCCGGCAGGGCGCCGATGGCCGGCAGCACGCCGGTGTTGTGGAACTCGTGGTTGGTGAGCAGCGGCCCATTGTGGCAGTTGATGCACTGGGCCTTGCCGATGAACAGCCGCAGCCCCTCCGCTTCTTCGTGGCTGAACTGGACGTCGGGGGCGTTTGCCCCGTCCCGTCCTAAGCTCGCGGCATAGCGGTCGAAGCGTGTCTCCCCGGGCAGCAGCAAGCGCTCGTAGGCAGCGATCGCCTTGGCGATGTTGGCGAATGCCTCGGTGACGGCCGCCTCGTCCTGCGTGGTGGCGGGCCCTTCGCTGGGCAACGGCGGCAGCGGCCCGAACAGCGCCTCGTAGGCGGTCAAGTAAATCGGGTCCCCGGCGATCAGGCGAGCCGCCTCCGCTCGGCTCACACCCTGCTCCATGGGGCTTTCCAAGGGCGAGGTGGCCTGCGCCCAGAGGCTGTCCTGGCGGCCGTTCCAGAAAAACCAAGGGCTGTAGGCTGCCCCGACCAGGCTCATGGTGTTGAAGGTGCCGACGGCAAGCCCCACGGCCCGGGGCAGGCCGTCAGTGAAGCGCAGGGCCGGCTGGTGGCAGGTGGCGCAGGAAACCGCGCCGTTGGCGCTCAACCGCGCATCGAAGAACAGGCGGTGGCCGAAGCGCTGCGCGACGGGATGGTTGGCGACGGCGTTGCTGGGATCGCTCGGTAGGGGCGGCAAGGCGTCCAGGCTTAGGGATTGAATGGCCGTGCGCTCGGCGTCGTTCCAAGGCGCTGGCGGTGGCGCGTTCAGGTAGACCGCGCCGGCTCCGGCCAAAGCCAGGAGCAGGACGATCAATCCGGTCAAGTCCTTGCCCATGGGCAACCGTGGCGGGCGGGTGGGGATCAAAGATCCAGCGGGATGGACAGGGCATCGTCTCCCGTGCCGGACTTGACGTTGAGCACCACTTCCCAAGCGCCACCCATGTGGAACCTCATGCCTTCTATGAGATAGCGCCCTTCGCCGAGATAGGCGGTGGCCCGGGGCGCGGTGGGCAGGCCGTGGTCGTGGTCGGGCATGCCGCCGGAGATGCTGATGGTGGCGCCTTCCACCGGATTGCCGTCGGCATCCATCACCTGCGCGACCCAAACATGAATGCGGTTGATCTCGATCGGCTCCAGTGCGGAAGCGTAGCTGATCCGGTAGCGCCCGAGTTCGGTGACCTGGGCGTTATCCGGATTGGGCATCGGCCAAGCCTCTGCGGCCAGGGCCCCGGCGGCGGGCAGGGTGGCTGAAAGCGCGAGAAAAAGCAGGGGAAGCAGGGCGTTCATCGCAGCGACAGTCTATCATGGCGGCCATCACCATCAGGCAGGATCAAGCCATGGACTACCGCGTTTTGGGCCGGACCGGCATCCGGGTGTCGCCCTTGTGCCTGGGCACCATGAACTTCGGCGGCCCAACCCCGGAAGCCGAGAGCATCGACATCGTGCATGCCGCGTTGGCCGCCGGCATCAACTTCATCGACACGGCCGACGTGTACAACCGGGGCGTGAGCGAGCGCATCGTCGGCAAGGCCATCGCCGACAGTGGGCAACGGGACCGGCTAGTGATCGCCACCAAGGTCTATAGTCCCATGAGCCGGGAAGTAAACGACCGGGGCGGCTCGCGGGATCATGTCATCAAGTCCTGCGAGGCCTCCCTCAAGCGCCTTGGCATCGACTGCATCGACCTCTACCAACTGCACCGCCCGGACCTTGACGTGCCCCAGGACGAAACCCTGCGCGCCTTCGACGACCTCATCCGGGCGGGCAAGGTGCGCTACATCGGCTGCTCCACCCATCCCGCGTGGAAGGTCATGGAGGCGCTGGCCATCAGCGAGCGCCGCGGCCTGCACCGCTACGTCAGCGAGCAGCCCCCTTACAACCTGCTCGACCGGCGCATTGAAAACGAACTCATCCCCTTGTGCGAAGCCTACGA
>CAZRBP010000305.1:0-3092 GCA_964598305.1 uncultured Pseudomonadales bacterium
GCAAGGTCCAACGGCTTGGGCCTGCTCGAACCGACCGACCTCAAGGTGATGAACGCCCACGGCCGATCGGACCTCGGCCTGCACGCCAGCGGCTTCGAATTGGTGCGCAGCCCCAGTGCCGTGACGGACTTCCACGATTGCCAGCAGGTGATGGCAACCTACTACGAAGAATGCAAGGCACTCGCCCAGAAGCTCACCGGCGCCGATGCCACCTTTACCTACGATCACATCATTCGCGAACCGGGCGTGCAGCATTCCGGAGGCGGAACGGACGGTACGCAAAGAACAACCGGCGTGGAACAGGGCGGCGGCTACATCGGCAGCGTCCACATGGACTACACCGACAACACCACCTGGGATAAGTACTTGGCCCTGCACGGCGAACGAGTGCCTGAAAACGCAAGCCGCGTGTACGCCCTCAACTTCTGGCGCCCCTTGAGCCCTTCAGTGGACGACCACCCCCTAGCGGTCTGCGACGCCCGCACGGTGCGGGCCGAGGACCTCCAGGAAACGCTGATCACTGGTTACGGGGCCGCCAACTACAGTTGGCATGACATCGGCATCGAGACGTTCAGCGTGGCCGCCTCCGAGCGCCAGCGGTGGTACTACTACCCGGGCATGACGCCCGACGACGTGCTGGTCATCAAGTCGTTCGACTCCGAGGGCGTGATCGGCAGGACCTGCCCCCACGCCTCCTTTGCGCACCCCAATCCCCAAGGCGAGCCGCGGCGCAGCATCGAACTGCGGGTGCTTTGCTTCTGCTGACCCCTCCCGGCGGAGCGCCCTGCCCTAGCCCACCAGCGCCGCCTGCTCAGGCCGCTCGGACGATGCGACCACCGCGGCGCGTTTCGGGCGCACCGACGCATCGTCATAGAACTGGCTGAACCAACGGCGGTACTTGGCGATGGGCCCGTCGCCGTCGCAGAGCATGGGCGATTCACGATAGGCCTTATGCTCCCAGATCGGAATGTCCTGCTGCACTTGGCGGACGATTTCGGCAATCATCCCGTCGGCCAGCATGTCGAACTGCGCCGAGATGTTGCGCGGCTTGGTAAAGGCGAAGCACAGCTTCAACCGGCTGGCGGTAATCGGGGTAATCGTGCCGAGCATGGCGGTCTTCAGCTTGCTGGTGAAGGTCTGGGTGGTCATGCCGGGGCCGTAGTTGCGGGTGACCAAATGGATGGTCTCGGTCTTGGCGAAGTCGACTTTTCCCTCGTTATCAATGGCTGGCGCCAGGGCGGCCAACTTGGTTTCCCGGCGATGCCCGACGAGTGTGATGTCGGCCTTGGGCACCTCCAAGGCACCATGCACGGCGACGAAGTGGGCGATGTCCACGCCGTTCTCGCCCGCTTCCTGGATGGGCGATTTGATTTCCCAGTCGTAGCAGTCGATGGGGCTCCAGTCCGGATCGCTCAGTTCCGGGAGGTCGTCGATATCCCATAACGGCGCTACCCGGCGTGGGTGATGCCAAGCCCAGATCATCTGGTTTCGCTCCTGCACCGGGTAGCTGTACAGGCAAGGCCCTTCAGTCGCCCGCTTCGGCATGGCGCGGGCGTAGGGGACGCTCACGCAGGTGCCGCCACCGTCGAACTGCCAACCGTGAAAGGGGCAGGTAAGCGCATCCCCTTGCACCTTGCCACCGTGCCCAAGATGGGCGCCGAGATGGGGGCAGAAGGCCTCCATCACGTGCGCCTGACCGTCCTCGGTGCGGAACAGCACCATGTGCTCATCGAAGTAGAACAGCGGCTTCACGTCACCCGGCGACAGCTCCGCGCTGTATTCCAAGGCGTACCAGCCAAAGGGAATGGGCAGGCTCATGACTCGCCTCCTATGGGACACACACCCTAGTTAAGGAACATATTACCTATTTATGTTCCAAAAACACAGTATAAATACTACATTTTTTTATATATTGTCCCATATAGAGTCCACTAGGGAATTTAATGTAATATTTTGTTCCCTAACCGATTGAAAATAGGACAATTTACTCATAGACGTTCCTTTTTGATTCTCGACGACGGACGCGGGCGCGGTGGAGAGACCCCCCGTTTTTTGCTAGCTTGAGCGCCCCATGAGCACCAAAAACGCCACCGGCAACCTACAGGCGCGAGCCGAGGACACCCGCCGCGCCATTCTCGATGCGGCCGTGGAGCTTTATCTCAGCCAAGGGGCGGACAACACCACGGTCAGCGCCGTGATCGAGCGGGCCGGATTGGGCCGGACCACCTTCTACCGCTACTTCCGGGACGCCGACGATGTGTTGAATCAGGCGGTGACCCGAGACTTCGACGCCCTGATGGCAGACTTCGAGACTCAGCGCTATGAACATGAGGGCCTTGAGGAGCAACTCGTTGACGACATCGTCTGGTTCATTCGCCAGTTGCGCCGCAGACCAGCCCTAAAGCTGATGTTCGCCAACAACAGCGCCCACCTCTACGAGCGAATCGAGGAGTCGCTGGCCGGCTGCTACAAGGCGGCCATGGCCTGCTCCCTACCCACGTATGAACGCGCCAAGCGCCTCAGGCGCCTGCGCGAGGGCATCACCCTCGACAAGTACGTGGAGTGGTGCATGTTCATCGTCATGTCGCTGCAGACGGTGAACTTTCCCTTCGCCAGCAACGAGTTTCGGCTGCGGGAGATGCTGAAGGACTTCGTGGTCCCCTCGCTGATCATGGCCAGCGGCGAGTCAAGCGGGTTGCCCAAGGCGTAGGGAATAGCCGCCAGCACCCCTCCCCTAACCCAGGGTGCGCCATGCAGGCACCGAACAGCGTATCGGACGAGTTGACTCCAGCCGTCAATTTAAACTAGTCTGTAACTGGTCTAATAAGTCACATCGGAGGCCCGCTCCATGCCCGACATAGGCGCATTCGAAGCCAAGACCCATCTACCCAAGCTGTTGCGACGCGTTCAGGCTGGAGAGCGATTCGTCATCACCCGGCACAGCCAACCCATCGCCGAGTTGATTCCCTTTCAGCCACAGGATTCCGACAAGGTCCGGGCCGCAATCGCTTGGCTGAAAGCCTTTCAGGAAACCCATAGTTTGGACGGGCTGTCCGTACGTCAGATGATCGAGGAAGGACGTAAGTTCTAGG
>CAZRBP010000306.1:0-3090 GCA_964598305.1 uncultured Pseudomonadales bacterium
GGACCATCTGGGGCGGAGAGTTTTTGCGCATTACCGAAGACTCCTTTGAGCGGGCGGCACACCTTCGCACCTTCTCCCTGCCCGGCGGCGATGCCGCCATTAGGGAACCGCGTCGATCCGCTCTGGGGCTGCTCTTCGAGCTGTTCGGAGAGAAGGTATTCGAGCGGCCGGACCTCACCCGGCTCTGTGGATTCGCCCGGACGGAAGCTGCGTTACTCCGCACGGCGCTCGTGAGAGAGGTAAATAGTCCGCGCACGTCTAGCATCGGTCGCCTATTCGACGCGGTGAGTGCGATTGTTGGGTTGCGCCACCACAGCCGGTTTGAAGGGCAGGCGGCCATGGAACTGGAGTTCGCCGTGCGGGAAGGGGTGGACGCCCACTACGAGTTCGAGCTGGCGAATTCTGGCCCCGCCCTCGTAGCCGACTGGGAACCTGTAATTCTGCAGGTACTGGCAGATGTGTGCGAAGGCGCGTCCACTGGCGAAATCGCCGCCAAATTTCACAACGGACTAGCCCGGCTGATCGTCCAAATGGCCCGTATCTTGGGCGAGGAGCAGGTCGTGCTCACCGGCGGCTGTTTTCAGAATGCCCATCTGCTTCAACGAGCCGTGCAGGGTCTGCGCGACGAGGGGTTCAGGCCCTACTGGCACCAGCGCATCC
The DNA here is from genome assembly GCA_964598305.1 of uncultured Pseudomonadales bacterium. Lineage (GTDB taxonomy): Bacteria > Pseudomonadota > Gammaproteobacteria > Pseudomonadales > Azotimanducaceae > Azophilus. The sequence goes on from CAZRBP010000306.1 coordinate 661, forward strand.
CACCCAACGACGGCGGCATTGCGCTCGGTCAGATCGTCGCCGTGGCCCGTTCGTTGACCAGCAAACTTGGAGCTAAACATGTGCCTTGCCATTCCGGGTGAACTGCTCGAAATATCGGGTGACGACGCGCTGCTGCGCACCGGCAAGGTCAGCTTTGGCGGCATCGTCAAGACCGTGAATCTGGCCTGCGTTCCAGAGGCCCGCGTCGGCGATTTCGTCACCGTCCACGTGGGTCTGGCCCTGAGCGTGGTGGACCCAGAGGAGGCCGAGCGCGTGTTCGAGTATCTCCGCGAAGTGGGCGAGTTGCAGGATTTGGAGGAGAATCAGTGAAGTTCCTCGATGAATACCGCAATCCCAGCGCCGTCCGCGAGTACGCCGAATCGATCGCCTGCTTGGTCTCCCAGCCTTGGACGCTGATGGAGGTGTGCGGCGGGCAGACCCATGCCATCGTCAAGTTTGGCATTGACCAGTTACTTCCCGAGCGCATCCGCCTCGTCCACGGACCAGGATGCCCGGTCTGCGTCACCCCCGTGGAACTGATCGACAAGGCGGTCGAAATCGCCGCCCGTCCCGACGTCATCTTCTGTTCCTTCGGCGACATGCTGCGCGTCCCCGGCAGCAAGTCTGATCTATTGTCCGTCAAAGCGCAGGGAGGAGACGTGCGCTTTCTCTATTCTCCCTTGGACGCCCTCGAGATCGCCCAAGGGAATCCAGACAAGCAGGTGGTATTCTTTGCCGTGGGATTTGAAACCACGGCACCGGCCAACGCCATGGCGGCTTATCGCGCCCGTCAAGAGGGCATCGAAAACTTCTCTATGCTAGTCTCCCACGTCCTAGTCCCCCCTGCAATGGAAGCCATCCTCAGTTCGCCGAACAACCAAGTGCAGGCGTTCCTCGCTGCTGGCCACGTCTGCATGGTGATGGGATACACCGAATACGAACCCATCGCCCGCAAGTACTCCGTTCCCATCGTCGTGACCGGATTTGAACCCTTGGACATCCTCCAAGGGGTGTACATGGCCGTCAGGCAGCTAGAAGAGGGACGTGCCCAAGTCGAGAACCAGTATGCTCGCACGGTCAGGCGGCAGGGGAATGAGACCGCCGTCCAGCTAATTCGGGAGGTCTTTCAGATCGCGCCGCGCAAGTGGCGGGGCGTCGGCGAGATCGCCGCCAGCGGGCTGGGATTGCGACCGGCGTATGCCGGTCTCGACGCGGAGACGCGCTTTGGCGTGGCTGGACATGCAGCCGAGGAGGCTGGCGAGTGCATCAGCGGCCTCATCCTCCAAGGCCGGAACAAACCGACCGATTGCCCGGCCTTTGGCAACCGTTGTGTACCGGAACATCCGCTAGGGGCGACCATGGTCTCGTCGGAAGGAGCCTGCGCCGCGTACTACGCTCACCGGAGAATGGGAGGGGAACTGTGAGCGAATTCAACCTCAGTTGCCCCCTGCCCCTCAACTCCCACCCTCGCGTCCTGCTGGGGCACGGCGGCGGTGGGAAGCTGATGGCCGACCTGATTGAGCAGCTATTGATGCCGGCCTTTGGGAACGAGTATCTAGAGGCACACCACGATGGCGCGGTGGTGGAATGCGGCGACCGCCGAATCGCCTTCTCAACCGACTCCTACGTGGTCAATCCCCTCTTTTTCCCCGGCGGCGACATCGGCTCGCTCGCCGTTTTCGGCACGGTCAACGATCTGGCCATGTGCGGCGCTCGACCGCTCTACCTGAGCTGCGGCCTCATCCTCGAAGAGGGCTTGGCGATGGAGACCCTATCCCGCATCGTCCACTCCATGCGCCAAGCGGCCCGCGAGGCCGGCGTACAGCTAGTCACGGGCGATACCAAGGTAGTGGACCGGGGCAAGGGGGACGGCCTGTTCATCAACACGGCCGGGATCGGTCTCGTCGAATCCGCAACACCCATTTGTCCCGGATCCATTTGTCCGGGCGATGCCGTGCTGGTCAGCGGCGATATTGGTCGCCACGGCATGGCCATCATGGCCGTCCGCGAAGGGCTTGAATTTGAATCGCCCATCGAAAGCGACAGCGGCTGTGTCGCAGATATGGTACTGAACCTGCTCGAAGCCGGGATTCAAGTTCACTGCCTGCGAGACCTTACGCGAGGAGGCTTGGCCAGCGCCCTAGTAGAGATCGCCGAAGCGGCCCAGCGGCCGATCGAGATTGACGAAACATCGGTCCCCGTCAGCGATCACGTGCGAGGTGCCTGCGAAATCCTCGGACTTGATCCCCATTACGTGGCGAATGAGGGCCGCTTTATCGCCTTTGTGCCGCCAGCTCAGGTAGATGCAGCCCTCCAGATCATGCAATCCCATTCCCACGGCGCACAGAGCAGCCGGATCGGCGAAGTTGGCGAAAGCAAATCGGGTATGGTCACCGCGCGAAGCCCACTCGGGACTCGCCGCGTCATCAA
>CAZRBP010000307.1:0-3089 GCA_964598305.1 uncultured Pseudomonadales bacterium
TCAATGAACGCAGCAAATCATGAGCGAGAAAAAATCATTTTGGCGGCGGTGTCGGGAGCCTCTATGTTAATGGCAAGACTGATCGTATGGCTGTTGGTAACCTTGCTTAGCATCTCCACTCACAGCGCTTGGGCACAGAGTGAGCATGACCCCCACGCTTCCCCAGCAGCTACCTCACCCGAGCAACTCGGGGAAGTCTACTTTCGCGTCTCGTGCAATGCTGCTGCGCAACAGGAGTTCAATCGGGCGATGGCGATGTTTCACTCCTTCTGGTTCGACCCGGCGAAGCAATCCTTCACCAAGGTTCTGGAACACGATCCTGAGTGCGGGATGGCGTATTGGGGCATCGCCATCATGTCGATGGGCAATCCTTTCGGCTGGTCCATCAATCCGAACGCGCCGAAGGCGGGCGCAGCGGCCATGGCGGAGGCGCAGCGCGTGAGCGCCAAGAGCGAGCGCGAACGCGACTATATTGCGGCGCTGGCCGCGTTCTTTACAGAGTGGCAGACGGTGGACTATCGGTCGCGAGTGCTGGCCTTCGAAAAGGGCATGGAGGGTGTAGCGACACGCTATCCCAAGGATGACGAAGCGCAGATCTTGTACGCGCTCGTGCTCAACATGACCGCCGTGCCTACCGACAAAACCTTCGCTCACCAGCTTAAGGCCGCAAGCATCCTGGAGCCCTTGTTCAAGCAACACCCTCACCATCCGGGTATTGCCCACTACCTGATCCACACATACGACTATGCCGGGCTGGCTGAGAAGGGGCTGCCCGCTGCCCGCGTCTACGCCACCGTCGCGCCTTCAGTGCCGCACGCGTTGCATATGCCCTCACATATTTTCAGCCGGGTTGGTCTCTGGCCGGAAATGGTCGAAAGCAATCGTGCTTCGTACCGTGCGGCGAAGAATCAACTCTCCGGGCAAACCCTTGGGCTCGGCTCATACGATGCGCTACATGCCATGGATTACATGGTGTTTGGCCATCTCCAGCAGGCGCAGGATAAGGCAGCGAAGCGCCTGGTGGATGAGGTTGCGGCGATACGCAAGGTCAAGGTGGAAGACTTTTCAGCCGCCTACGCCTTTGCCGCGATTCCCTCTCGCTATGCGTTAGAGCGCGGCGATTGGCAGCAGGCAGCGGCGCTCCAACGCAGCCCACACGAGATGGCTTGGGACAAGTTCCCTCATGCGGAGGCCATTCTGGTCTTCGCTCGCGGCTTGGGTGCGGCGCGCAGTGGAGAGGTTACGGCGGCGCGCAAGGATGTGGAGCGATTGCAGGCGCTTAAGGACGTGATGACGGCAGCCAAGATCGACTACTGGGCGAACCAGACGGACTTTCAAATCAAGACGATTCTTGCCTGGATCGCCCTGGCGGAGAAGCGTGATGAGGAAGCGATTCAGTTAATGCGCACCGCCGCCGAAGCAGAAGAGACCAGTGATAAAGCGCCGGTGACTCCGGGGAATGTTGTCCCTCTACGGGGACTGCTGGGCGAGATGCTCTTAGCGCTCAACCAACCAGCGCACGCGTTCATCGAATTCGAGCGCTCCTTGCAACGTGACCCCAACCGTTTCCGAGTCGTGTACGGTGCCAGTCGCGCTGCCGAAGCAGCCGGCAACCGCCAGGCGGCCCGCAAGCATTACGCCAAGTTGCAGACGTTGACCGCTGATCATGATACCGAACGTCCGGAACTCGCACAGGCCACCGCATTTTTGGCAAAGCCATGATCATGAGTGGCCCAGATCGTGGAACAAGTGGGGTCTAGATGGGGCGAAATCGAGGAATAGACGCAGGCGCGCTTCTTCAACCTCCATCTCGCCACCGTCTCGCGTCTGATGGCGCGGGAACGAAGAAAAGCTTAATGCGGAGCCTAACGGCGCGCCTGCGGTATCGCCCCGTGAAGGGACTACGGAAGTCTGTGGGAGTCGTCAGCGTCACCGTCGTACTTGTGTTTGCGCTCGGCGCGATGAGCATCGCCCACTCGTTTTGGGACCCTGAAAAAGAGTCCCCCGGATGGAACAAGGGATTCCAAGTGCAGAATCCCTTGTTCCATCCGGGCATGGTGGACTTTCATCAACGGGTGAACGACGGTGGCGAGACGACGAATCTCGCGCTGTGGACTCCGGTCTTTCGCGGCGGTGTAGGCCGCATCGATCTGAAACATGGGCTACCCCTCACCTATGGGGGCGGATTCCTTCGTGCGTTGGCCGCAACTCCAGACGCGGGCGATCTCATTCTCGCTGCTCAGACTGTCAGGGGCACGGGAGTGGAGGCGTGGGAAGCCCAGGGTGAATACCGCCTCCCCACCGGCGTCCTGCTTCCTGGCTCGCTTGGGGTTGGTGGCGGCTATGTCTCACAAGATCGCTTCGGCCCCGATATGTGGTTTGCCAAGTTCTCGTATCGCGACGCACTGGAGTATGGGTGGCAAACGATTGCCTGGGCACAACTCCAAGAGGTTGGACAGAGAACCTCGCCTGGTGGCTACCTCGCCCTGTACAACACTCGCCTGATGTTCACGGGCGGCACGGACGGTGAGCAATGGCGCACTACGGTAGGCTACGTTCACCCTGCGACAGGCAGACAATTCCGTCCGGCATTTGAATTCTTCTACGTGGATGAGACGATTGGCGGTGGCAATGGTGGGAAGTTCCTACTGGCGACCGCGACGCTGGGCTACGAAGGGTGGGGCTTTCTCAGCCACGACAGCCGACTTGGTCGGGCCTTAGGCCCTCAAGGACTGGCATTCACCAACCCCAACGGATTTCTGCAACCCATGTGGAATCGTTTGTTCGACGTGACCGAGGTGGGGGGACTGCTAAATGGCCGCGTGACGGAGATTCGCGACGCGGCTGGAATCACCAACCGCGAGTGGCAACTGATTGGGTTTCCGTTTCAGTTCGCTTCGGGAAGAAGCTGGCACGACTGGCTTTTCATTGGCGGTGGCCTTCGTCAGATGACGAGACAGCCGGATGCGCCCTATCTCATCGGTGGGGCGATTGGCCAACTCGGAGCGGTTCGCATCTTAGTCTGGGGGCATTGGGATTTTGAGAGAGAAGAAGCCCGGCTCCTCCTGACTGTCCAATATTTTCTTTAG
>CAZRBP010000308.1:0-3045 GCA_964598305.1 uncultured Pseudomonadales bacterium
ATGCGGTGGGGCTGACTGGCAAGCCCTATTCGGCCAAATTGAACCCTACCCAGGAGCAACTCGATGAGCTCAGACAAAAGCACGGCCCAGACTTCGAGCATTGGTGGGGCGAACAGTTTGGCCACACCTTCGATTGCCTTACTCAATCGGAGGCTCGGTATCTCGCCCGCTCCCCGGATGCTGACACCATACGAAATCGACTTGCTGCGGCAATGCGGGAAGGAGACAGCGGCGGTCACCCATGAAGTCCTTGCTCGCGAAGCAGGCACATCAGAGTCCTGATCGCTCGATCTACGGACGCCGATCTGCCGTGCGAACGCCGCCTGTTCAACCGTGGCTGGTTCGAATGCGCGTTTCTAATAGTCAGCAGGAAACAATGGAACTCACTCGGTTCAAGACGAGGGCGCGAACCAAAGGTTCGTTATGCCCTCGAGCCGACCTTTGTTCGAGGTTAGTCCTCGGCCCAACCACAACGGACCCAATACCATGCCCAGAACCATTCTAGTCACCGGCGGTGCCCGCGGCATTGGCCGGGGCATCGCCAACGCCTTCCTAGCCAATGGCGACCAGGTCATGATTGCCGACCTGCCCGACGGCGGGAAGTGGAACTACGAGCTGGCCACCGCCGATGATCGGCAAGCGGCATTGGCTGAAGTCCAGGGATTGGGCGAGGTCGCTGCCACCGACCTCGATGTCACCGACAAAGCGAGCTGCGAGGCGGCCGTGCAGGCGACCCTCTCCCGCTTCGGCGGCCTCGATGTGCTGGTGAACAATGCCGGGGTGCTGCAATCCGGGCCGATTGAGGAATTCGCGGAGCAGGACTGGGATCGGGTGTTCGCGGTCAACGCCAAGGGGGTGTTCCTGATGACGCAAGCGGCGCTGCCGGCGCTGAAGGCATCCTCCGATGCCGCCATCGTCAACACGGCGTCCATTGCCGGCAAGCAGGGATTCCGCAATCTAGTGGCCTATTGCGGCTCCAAGTTCGCCGTGGTCGGCATCACCCAAGCGCTGGCGACGGAGCTTGCGCCCGATGGGATCAGGGTGAACGCACTGTGTCCCGGCGTGGTGGGCACCGCCATGTGGCTGGAGCATCTCTTGCCCGCCAACACCACTGATGCGGCCGATAAACAGCAGCAGTTTGAAGAGGCGATGGCGTCGATGATTCCGTTGGGCCGGCCGCAGACGGTGGAGGACATGGGGCAGGCTGCCGTTTATCTGGCCAGCGCGCCGAACGTCACCGGCGTGTCCCTGAGCGTGGCGGGCGGGTACGAGATGAACTGACCCGCACTGCGCTGCCGCCTTTCACATGCCTTGGCAGCAGGTGTAAGGTGCGCACATGACCAAGCGCATGCTGCCCATCGGCATTCAGACCTTCCGCAAGATTCGGGAGCAGAATTGCTACTACGTGGACAAAACCCCCTTTGTCAAGGCGTTGGTCGATGGCGGTTCGCACTATTTTCTCTCGCGACCCCGGCGTTTTGGCAAAAGCCTGTTCCTGGACACGCTGAAGGAGGCGTTTGAAGGCAACCAAGCGCTCTTTGAAGGGCTGGCGATTCAGGATAGCTGGGATTGGACGGTCCGCCATCCCGTGCTGCGCTTGAGCTTTGGCAGCGGAAACTTCAAGGAGTCCGGCCAAGTGCAGGGCAGCTTGGCTGAACAACTTTCGGCCATTGAAAGACGAGCCGGATTGACTTCGGACTCCAATACCAGCGCTGGCCGGTTCGCGAACCTGCTCGCAACGCTGCACGAGCAATCCGGCCAGCCCGTCGTGGTGTTGGTGGACGAGTACGACAAGCCCATTCTGGATGCTCTGGATGCTCCGGATGTGGCCCGGGCGAACCGGGATTTTTTGCGCGGCGTCTATTCCGTCATCAAGGACCACGACGCGCACGTCCGCTTCGCCTTCCTCACCGGCGTCAGCAAATTCTCCAAGGTCAGCCTCTTTTCGGGCCTCAACAACCTCAAGGACATCACCTTGGACAGCCGCTTCTCCGCGATCTGCGGCTATACCGATGCGGATTTGGACACGGTTTTCGCTCCGGAGTTGCCGGGCTTGGACCGGGCGGAGATCCGCAATTGGTACAACGGCTATAACTGGCTGGGCACGGAGCGCCTGTACAACCCATTCGACATCCTGCTGCTGTTCGACAGCCGGAAGTTCAAGGCCCACTGGTTCGAGACCGGCTCCCCGACGTTTCTGGTGGAGACCCTGTTCCAGCGCCGGATCAACTCGGTGACCTTGGAGGACTTGGCGGGCGCTGACGATCTGCTGTCCAAATTCGACGTGGACAACATCGGCACCGAGGCCTTGCTGTTCCAGACCGGCTACCTGACCATCGCGGAGGAGCTGAGCCTCGGCGGCGAACCGTTCTACCGGCTCGGCTATCCCAACCGGGAGGTGCGGCAAAGCCTCAACCGCAGCCTGCTGCGCCACCTGGTGCAGGACGCCACCCAGCAGACGGCGAACAGCCTGCAGCTCATCAGACTTCTTGAGGCCAACGATTTCGACGGCCTCAAAACGCTGTTCCACGCCTTCTTTGCCAGCATCCCGCACCAGTGGTACACCAACAACCACATCGCCGAGTACGAGGGCTACTACGCCAGCGTCTTTTACTCCTACTTCGCTGGGTTGGGGCTTGACATCACTGTCGAGGACAGCAGCAGCCACGGCCGCTTGGACATGGCCGTGCGCTTCGGTGGCCACGTGTACCTGTTCGAGTTCAAGGTGGTGGAAATGGCGCCGGAGGGCGCGGCGATGGGGCAGTTGAAGGCCAAGGGCTACGCCGAAAAGTACCGCGCCCTTGGTGAACCCATCCACCTGATCGCCGTGGAATTCAGCAAGGTGGAACGCAACTTAGCCGCGTTTGAAGTGGAGCGGGCCTAACAGCCCAGCCGAGTGAAAGAGCGTTCCGCCTTGAATCCCCATTCCCCTTGCTGCACTATGCCGCTTCCTCGAAGGCTACTCCGCGCTCGTAGCTCAGCTGGATAGAGCACTGGGCTTCGAACCCAGGTGTCGGGGGTTCGAATCCTCCCGGGCGCGCCAGC
>CAZRBP010000309.1:0-3027 GCA_964598305.1 uncultured Pseudomonadales bacterium
CGAGCGCCCTTCGGTTACGACGCGGACGTGTGGCTGGACCTCGCCGGGTGCGATCTTTCGCACCACGTTCAGCGGGTGCCCGCCGCCTCTCCCATGTCGCCGGCGGAGGTTCGCGCCTTCATTCAGAGCAAGGTTGTGGAGCGCATCGATCTGACGGGACCGCCGTTCATGGCGTATGTGTTCGACCAAGTGTCCCCCGGGGCAGAAGGGTCCGGCGCAACCAAGGGATCCGAAAGCGTTGGCGCGATTTACCTGAAAGTGCATCACTGCGTGGCCGACGGCGTGGGGTTTCAGAACATCATGGGCTTGTTGACCGACCCAACGCCGGACCCCGCCTACGATGCGTCCCCGCGCACTGCCAACGAAAAGGCGCCGCTGGCTGCACTGTGGATGGCACGCTCCGCGGCGCGCTTCCGGCGGGAAGCCAAGCTGAAGCAGGCGCAGTCAGAGCAACGCGGCGTCGCGCGGGCTGCCTTCAAGGCCTTTCGCGCCGATCCGGCCAACAAGCGGGCGCCAACCCCTGCGCTGAAGTTGGCACAAAACACCGGTCAGCAAAGAAGCTACCTGCCGCTTAGCCTGCCGCTGGACCGGGTGCGCGCGGCCGGCAAACGGCTGGGCGGCAGCGTCAACGACGCATTTCTGGCCATCGCGGCCGGTGCCCTGCGCCGCCATCTCATCGACGTGAACGACCTGCCGGATCAACCGTTGGTCGCCGTGGCGGCGCGCAGTTATCGCAAGCCGGTGCACGGGCCGTTTGGCAATCGCATCATCACGCTCAATCCCAGCATCCATGTGGAACTGGCCGACCCGATTGAGCGCTTCAAGGCCATCCAGCGCTCCACCGCCATCGAGGTCGAGCGCGCCAAGCTCACGGAGCCCCTGATCAGCGAGTTCGATACCCCCTTCGGTGCCAGGAAGCGCTACGCCGATTACGCCAAGCGCACCGCCGGGGGGCAGGCAGTGATCGCCGGCAACATCACGCTGTCCAACGTGCCGGGGCCTGCCGAACCGGTCTATCTGGCCGGTGCCCGCATGTTGACCAACTACCCCACACCCATCCTCGGCAGCGGGCGGTTCCTGAACATCACCCTGCGCCGCTACTGCGAGAACCTCGACTTAGGGGTCATGACCGACCCGGAGCAGTTGGGCGATGTGGACGTCCTAGGCCAGTACCTGGCCGAGGCCCTCGATGAGCTAGCGCACGCGCCAGTCTAGCGGGTGGTCGTTTGTCTGTGGCGGCAACGGCACACAAAGGGAGATCAACGGCAATGACCTGCAGAAAACCGCTTTGGCTGTTGGCGTGGCTGCTCAGCGGCCCGACGCTCGCGAGCCATCCCGATGAACTGCTGTGGGGCGACACCCACGTGCATTCCCGCAACTCGCCGGATGCTTACTTTCTGGGGAACACGCTGCTCGGTGCCGAGGATGCCTATCGTTTCGCGCAAGGCGAAGCCGTGCGCGTCAACGGCAGTGAATACCGTCTGCGCCGCCCCTTGGACTTTCTGGTGGTGACCGACCACGCGGAGTACATGGGCGTGCTCCCGGGCATCGACGAGCAGGAGCCGACGCTCATGGCCACCGCACTCGGCAAACGCTGGCGCGGTTACGTCGATGCCGACAACCCTGAGCCCATATTCGATGAGTTCGTGGCAAGCCTTTACACCGAAGAGCACCGCTACCCAACATCGCCCGCCTTTCAGACCAGCGTATGGCATCGCGCGTTGCGAGCCGCCGACGCCGCCAATGACCCCGGCCGTTTCACTGCGCTGATCGGCTACGAGTGGACGTCGATGCCGGGGGGAAACAACATCCACCGCAACCTGATTTTTGCTGACGGTTTTGCGCGCGTCTCGCAGGTGCAGCCCTACTCCCAGTTCGACAGCGACGATCCCGCCGACCTGTGGCGCTACATGGACAACTACGAGCGCCGCACGGGCGGCCGGGTGCTGGCCATTCCCCACAACTCCAATCTCTCCAACGGCATCATGTTCACCAAGGCCGACTTCGCCGGAAGCGCCATGACCGCGGAGTATGCGGCCTTGCGCAGCCGCTGGGAGCCGGTGATCGAAGCGACGCAGATCAAGGGCGACAGCGAAGCGCATCCCCTGCTTTCGCCGGACGACGGGTTCGCCGACTACGAGACTTGGGATTGGAACAACGTGGCCAATACCGAGGTCAAGCAACCCTGGATGCTCAAGTACGAGTACGCCCGTTCGGCACTCAGAACCGGGATCGAACTCGACCATCTGCTCGGCGCCAATCCCTATAACTTCGGCATGATCGGCAGCTCGGATTCGCACACATCGATGGCGGCCGTGGAAGAGGACAACTACCTCGGCAAGTTCATCATCAACCTGCCCTCGCCCACCCGAATCACCGGCGCCATGACAGGCGGCTCGTCGGACACGGGCCGGGACGCCAACTGGCGCCAGGCGAGCTCCGGCTACGCGGCCGTATGGGCAAGGGACAACTCCCGCGGCGAGATCTTCGACGCGCTGCGCCGCAAGGAGGTTTACGCCACCACTGGCTCACGAATCAGCTTGCGGTTCTTCGGTGGCTGGGACTACTCGGCAGCGGATCTCGACAGCGCCGATGCGATCCCGCGAGCCTACCAACGCGGCGTGCCCATGGGCGGCACGCTGGCAATCGCCACCGCCGACCCAGATTCCTCGGCAAAAGCGCCCACATTCCTGCTCTGGGCTTTGAAGGACCCCCGAGGCGCCAATCTCGATCGCGCGCAGATCATCAAGGGTTGGGTGGATGCCGACGGCGCGAGCCACGAGCGAGTCATCGACGTGGCACTGGCGGCAGACGCGGGCAGCGCGGAGCTTAAGGCCCATTGGCGGGACGAAGACTTCGACCCGACAAGGCTCGCGTTCTACTACGCACGGGTGATCGAGTTGCCGTCACCCCGCTGGACGGCTTACGAAGCCGAGCGCTACGAACTCACCCTGCCAGAGGAGATTCCCACCAGCACCCGGGAGCGGGCGTACGGCTCGCCCATCTGGATTCGGCCGCAGTAACTCG
>CAZRBP010000310.1:0-3007 GCA_964598305.1 uncultured Pseudomonadales bacterium
CACATTGGATAGGAATTGCAGGGCATTTCCACCGATTGAAGAAGCGCTTTGCCTATCTCCCCTCAAATCGAGGAGGCCGCTTCTCCGCGAATGCGGCAACGGCTTCCCGGTGGTCGTGGGTGGTCCTGGTTTTGACGATGCGGTCTGCCTCGCGGTCGATGGCGGTGGCGTGGTCTATTGACAGGGCTTCGTCGAGGTTGTCCTTGATGTAGCTGTAGGCGACCGACGGGCCGTTAGCCAGTTTGCCCGTGATCTCCATCGCTGCTTCCAGAAGGTCTTTGGCCTCGACGACCTGGTTGACGAGGCCGATTCTGAGCGCTTCGGTGGCGGTGGTTCTTTCTGAGGTCAGAAGCAGCTGCCGGGCTCTTCCAGGCCCGACGACTCGAGTCAGCAGCCAGGCGATCCCGTAGTCGCCGGACAGCCCGATGCCTGCGTAGCCCGTGGTCAGGAAGGCGGTGTCTGCGGCTATCCGCATGTCGCAAGCGAGCGCCAACGCCATGCCGGCCCCAGCCGCGGGACCGGGCAGCGCCGCCACGGTAGGTTTGCGCAATGCATGAAGGGCGCCGCCAATGGCTTGGTGCCTTGATCTCAGTTCACGGTACTGGGCTTCGGCGTTCGGCTGTCCGCCCGGCTGCTGGTTACGTTTGCCCATGGCCTTGACGTCCCCGCCGGCACAGAAGGCCGTGCCCGCGCCGGTCAACAGCACAGCGCCGACATCGTTCGATTCCCCGGCCCAAGCAATGGCGTCGCTAAGACCAGCGCTGAGTTCCGGCGACAGGGCATTGCGCGCCTCCGGCCTGTTGAGGGTGATGCAGGCAACTCGATTTTCGAGTGCGACCAGCAGTTGGCCGGTTTGTGATTCGAAACTACTCGTTTCGGCGTTCATGGAGTTCCCTCCACTGTGGACAACGGAAATATAACCTGTTCTAATTACGTCATCAAGTGCCAGGAAGATGGCAAGGGCAACAAACGGACCTGTGCCGAGTTTCATTAGGTTGGGAAAAAACGTTGCTGGAGGCAGAGATGAGTGATCTCAAGACACACCCGGTTGATGGCTGGCAGGAAGTTGACTTCAATGCGGAGCCGTTCCTGAGCGACTTCAAATCGGTTTACAGCGCCATGCATGAGGGTGGTTGCCCGTTTGCGCACTCACCGAGCGGCGACCACTACGCGGTGGGGTCGCATGCGGAGATTATGAACATCTTAAGGAACTACGATGTCTGGAAGAGCAAGTACGGTCCAGCCCTTGAGTATCTTGAGTCCCCGGGCGTGTTGGTGAGTGTGGATCCACCGGAGCACACGTTTGAGGTTCGCGTTGTTGCCAGTTGCTTTTCCAAGGAGGTGTTTGAGGCGCTAGTCCCGGAGATGGAAGCCTTCGTGCATGCCCGCCTTGATGACGTGTTTGCGCAAGGCGAGATGGACCTGCACGAAGTGATGTCCGTTCCCTTTCCGCTGTTCGTGATTCACAAACTCCTGGGCATTCCCCTTGAGGATGCGGACGGGGAGAGCCGGCTCGGCTTCGTCCGTGATGGCATCGTTACCAGTGTCGGCACCATGCTGGAACCGCAGGGGAATCGAGACCAGATTCTAGGTCGCCTGGGTCCGGACCACCCTGGGGTGGCCGGGGCGATGAAGACCGTTCAGATGAATCGCGATCATCTGGCGGACTGCAAGGCCAAGCTCAAATCGGGTGAGTGGCGAGATGACGAGAACATCGTTTGCCGATTCCTGACCACGCCAGGCCCTGACGGCTCGTACTTGTCAGATGAGAAAATCCTTGGGTTCATCGGCTTTCTCGAAACGGCTGGAAGCGCAACGACGACCATCATGTTATCGAACATCATCCATCGGCTGCTGGTTGAGGAGGGTGCCTACGACCGGGTGCGCAATGACCTAAGCCTCATACCGATGGCGATTGAGGAGACCCTGCGTCTCGATGCGCCTGTCCAAGGCTTGTTTCGAACGAACGACCAACCGGTTGAACTGAATGGCTGCCCCCTGGAGGAGGACACCAAGGTCATGCTGCTTTGGGCGGCTGGCAACCTGGACCCGGAGGTTTACGAAAATCCGCTCTCGTTCGACTTAGACCGAGACTTTGCCAAAGTGCGCCGGCATCTCTCATTTGGCTATGGGACGCACTTTTGCCGAGGCGCGCCCCTAGCGCGGCTCGAGGGCGAAATCTTCTTAAAGGCGCTTCTGCCTAGGCTCAAGAACCTTCGACTGAACGGTGAGGTTGTGATGGAAAAGCGAATCCCCGTTCTGCAGGGCATTCGCAGCTTGCCGGTGGCTTGGGACACATGAGGGTTTCGCAATGCCCTATCGAAGGTAGTGGCGATATTTCTCGAGTGTCGATGGCGGCATCGCTGGCGCCATTACCAGCAGGGGCGCACGTTGATACTCCCGCTTGAAATCGCGGTCCGGGATGAGGCCCTTCATCCACAACAGGTTGGTTGACCAAGTGCAGGTGCTTAGGGTGCGGGCCAGGAGGTTGGCGTCAACATCCTCGGTGAGTTCCTTAAGTTCGATCATCTCACGGACTCGTTTGAGGTTTTGGCTGACGTTGTTGACCAGCAGCGCATTGACGATGGGAGAGCCAATCTGACCATTGAAAAGCATGAGCGCCATCGCTTGTGCATAACGAGGTGTTTCCAGAATCTGATCCGCGATGATGCCGCCGTTGTGGAGGATGAACTCGATGCCTTCCCTTCCCGAAGACCTGGCGCGACCGGCAAGTTCGGCCAGCAGTTCCTGCAAGGAAAGCAGGATGAGGTCGTCCTTGTTGCCGAATCGGTTGTACAGGGTCATCAGTGCCACACCGGCTCGTTCGGCAAGCAAGCGCATCTGCAATCCGTCGTAGCCCACCTCCGCAAGCAGTTCCCGGGTGCATTCGAGTACCCTTGCCTTCCTTTCGGCTTGGAGCGGAGTTAGCGCCCGCTCACCTTTTGATGTGGTGTTGTTCAAAAATCGATCCTCGGCGTATAGTTATAACATGCTCTAAAACCACTAG
>CAZRBP010000311.1:0-2971 GCA_964598305.1 uncultured Pseudomonadales bacterium
GTGGCCGACTAGCCAGACCGGCCCGCCGAAGTCGCGCAAAAGTGAGCCAAAGCGCACCGTGCCCCACACAACCTTGAAGGAGATGACCCCACACAACCTTGAAGGAGATGACATGGTAGAGTGCCGTTGCGCCGCGGCGGGCTGGGCGTCCCCACCCCGCTCCGGAGCATCCGAACAATACTTGGGGCCACAGTTATGATCGAACCTGTACGAAGAGTGGTGACCGGACTGGATGCGAACGGTCGAGCGCGCGTTCTGATGGATGGGCCCTGTCCTCATGTCCAGAACGGCGCCGCCGCAAGCCTTGTCGAAATCTGGTCGAGTTCCGAGTCCCCGGCGACGTACGACAACTCCGGAGACCGGGCGGTTTTTCCGCCCAAGCACGATCCGCATCCCAACGGCACGGTCTGCCGACTGCTGCACATGGCACCCGGCATCGAGATACCCGAAGACATGCCAGTGGAGCAGTTGCTTGAGTTGTCCAAGGCAACATTCCGCGGTTTGCAGAGCGACTTCGAGCCCACAATTGAGTCAGTGTCGCGGCATCCGACTTTCCACAAGACGGATTCCCTGGACTACCTGTGCATCCTGTCCGGCCGACTGGCCATGCTCATGGACGACGACGAGGAGGTCGTGCTGGAAGCCGGTGACGTCGTCGTGCAGCAGGGCGTCATGCACGGGTGGCGGGTGGAAGGAGATGAGCCGGTCGTGATGTTTGCGGTGCTGGTGGACGGGGTCGCCGCGCAGTAGTGCACGAAGCTGGCCTGGCGCGGCCAACCGGGATGCCGACACCGTTGGAACCCTTGGCGCAGGAGCGTTCGCAATGAAACTGGTTACCTTCACTGACGGACAGGGGTACGCTCGGGGTGGCGCATTGAGTCAGGACGGGAATGGCGTGATTCCGCTATCCGCCCTGGATCGCTCGCTCGACTCCGTTCAGGCACTCATCGACGGCGGCCCCGCGCTCTGGGATCGGATCAGGGACGCCTTGGTTCACGCCGCGCCGTCCGTCGCGCTGGCCGACGTGAAGCTGCTGGCGCCGTTGCCAAGGCCGATTCAGGTTCGCGACGTCCTGTGCTTCTTGGACCATCTGCGCAATGTCGGCAGGACGGCCGCCCGGATGATGGGGACGGACCCTGATCATTATGAGATCCCCCGGGCGTTCGAAACCGCGCCCCGGTACTACAAGGCCAACCGAATGTGCGTGATCGGCACCGAGACCGATGTCATCTGGCCCACCGGATGCAACCTGCTCGACTTCGAGCTCGAACTCGGAATCGTCATAGGGCGGGAGGGGAAGGACATCGCCCACCACGACGCGCGCAGCCATATATTCGGCTACACCGTCTTCAATGACGTGTCAGCACGTGACCTCCAGGTAGAGGAGATGGAAAGCGGACTCGGTCCCGCAAAGGGCAAGGACTTTGACACCGGCAACGTTCTCGGTCCGTGCGTCACGACGGCCGACGAACTCGACCCGGATGACCTGACCATGATCGCGCGGCTCAACGGGGAGGAGCTGGTTCGGGGCAACACCCGGCAGATGGATCACAAGGTCGAGGACATCATCGTCCACGTGAGCCGCAACGAGACCATCTTTCCGGGAGAGGTGCTGGGCTCCGGCACGGTGCCTCTCGGTTGCCTGATGGAACACGGCAGACAGCTCTCTGCCGGCGACGTGGTGGAACTCGAGATCGAGGGCATCGGAGTGCTTCGCAACCGGTTTGTCTTGCCCTCGTGAGTGAGTCTAGCCCGACTCCCCGTTGAGACGATCGCCCGGCATGAAGCCCCGCAACTCCTGTAGCATCTTGACCATGTGCTGAGTCAGGCATAGCGTTCGCTTCGGTGGCCATTGGCTGTGCAAAGACCATGCTCCGCACCACCCCGGGAGTCAATAGAGCCTGACGATTGGCGCAAGTCCGCCTGGGCCAGCGACGCCCGAGCTTTCTCAATTCGGCGCACCGAAAGGCTACAACCCCTACACCCCTTGCGCCCAAGCCGGTTGGCCAGTATTGTTCGCGCCTGATCGAAACCTCGCTACGTCGTGCCGCTCGTGCGCTTCGATGCGCACTGCATCGGCACCCCGCAAATGCGGCTGTTTTGCACGCCGAATAAGGACGGTATGGGTCCCGAAGCCGACATCGCCAGCGCTGCTGCTCAAGGCCAGAATCTCTGGCCAGTGGTCCTCTATGCCTTGGGTGTTGGGGTGGTCGTCGTCGCATCCATAGGCGGCTCCTGGCTGCTTGGCGCCCGCACCCGCAAGCGCAAGGCCACCGACATGCCCTTCGAGTCCGGCATCGTGCCGGTCGGCGCCGCTGAGCAGACGCGGCTGTCCATCGAGTTCTACCTGATCGCCATGTTCTTCGTCATCTTCGACCTGGAGACCATCTTCATCTTCGGCTGGGCGGTGGCGTTCTTCGAGCTCGGTTGGCGCGGCTACCTGGGCGCGTCTGCGTTCATCGTCATTCTCCTGGTCGCCTTAGTCTATGAGTGGCGCACCGGGGCGCTGGACTGGGGCCTCAAGCACCGGCAGCAGCGTGGCCGCTACGCGGTTGATGCGCGGGCGGGCGCGGCCCAAGGGGAGGTTGCTTAAGGTGGAATGGCGTTTGGTCAAGGCGGAGGTCGATCAGCCGATGGAATCGGCGGAAGCGATCTACCAGGAGCAGGTGGCCAAGGGCTTCCTCACCGCCAAGCTGGACGACCTCGTCGCCTGGGGGCGGGCTCATTCCCTGTGGCCGTTCAACTTCGGCCTCTCCTGCTGCTACGTGGAAATGGCCACCGCGCTCACCTCCCGCCACGACATGTCCCGCTTTGGGGCGGAAGTGATTCGGGCGACGCCGCGCCAAGCAGACCTGATCGTCATCGCCGGCACCGTGTTTCGCAAGATGGCCCCCGTGGTGCAGCACCTCTACGATCAACTGCTGGAGCCGAAGTGGGTCATCTCCATGGGCTCCTGCGCCAATTCCGGGGG
>CAZRBP010000312.1:0-2960 GCA_964598305.1 uncultured Pseudomonadales bacterium
TGCGCGCCATCGAAGTTGATCCGCTGGCCATCCCCATTTCCGGTGCCTACCTCAAGGCCCTGTCCTGGGGCGTCCTGCCGATGCTGGGTTTTTTCGCCATGCGCTACCTCTGCGATTCGATGTCCTGGACCCTGCCGGCCATGGTGGTGGCGCTGTCGGGTCTGGCGCTTAAGGTGCCGCTCAACGCCCTGTTCATCTATGGCGGGCTTGGCGTGCCGGGCCTGGGCGGCGCTGGTTGCGGTTACGCCAGCGCCATCGTGATGACCGGCCAGATGTTGGCCATGGCTTGCATCGTCGCCTTCTCGCGCATGCGCAGCGCCGGCCTGTTCAACCGCTTTAGCTGGCCGGACTTTCGCGAGATCGGCCGCCTGTTTCGGCTAGGAGCCCCGATTGGCGCCTCCCACTTTCTTGAGATCAGCATGTTCTCCGCGGTTACGCTGCTGATTGGCCGCCTGGGCGTGGATGTGGTGGCGGCGCATCAAATCGCTGGCAATGTCGCTGGCCTCACCTTCATGGTGCCGCTGGCCTTGGGCATGGCGGCGTCCGTGCGGGTGGGCTTCAACGTGGGCCGCAGGGATTGGTCGTCGGCCCGTCGCAGCGGCAACGTCGCGCTGGGCGTCAGCATCGGCTTTGGCTTGGCCGCAGCGGTGGTCATATACCTTTGCCGGGATCTCGTGCCCGGCTTCTACACCAAGGATCCAACCGTATTCGCCCTAGGTGCCAATCTCATGCTGTTCGTGGCGGCGATTCAGATCGTGGATGGCGCCCAAGGCACCGCCATGGGGGCGCTGCGCGGCTACAAGGACACACGCACGCCGATGTTGTTCGCGGGCCTCGCCTATTGGGGTGTGGGGCTGCCGTTGGCGGCTTTGTTGGGGTTTGGATTGATCGGGGCACCGGCCTTGGGGGTCTATGGATTCTGGACCGGCACGATCGCCAGCCTTGCCGTGGCCGCCGTAGCATTCATCTCCCGATTGCAGTGGCTGTCGCGCCAGCCGCACCGGATTCGTCAACTGGCCGTGCGTTGACGCCCATGCTGTGGGTGTGGCTGACGCTGGGCGCCGCCTTTGTGCAAAACGTCCGCTCGCTGCTGCAGCGCCAGCTCTCCGCCGCCGAGGCGGCTCCGTTGACCGTTCTCGGTGCCACCTACGTCCGTTTCCTCTACGCTATGCCTTTCGCTTGGCTGGGCGCTGCGCTGCTGTTTGCCGACCGGCCGGTTCCGGAGGCTGGCGCGGCATTTTGGCTCAGCAGCGCCATTGGCGGCGTCGCCCAAGTTGGCGGCACGGCTGCCTTGCTGGGGTCGTTCCGACGCCGCAGCTTCGCGGTGGGCACCGCGTTCTCCAAGACCGAGGCGATGCAGACCGCCGCCTTCGGTTTCGTGCTGTTGGGCGATTCGCTGTCTTGGCTGGCCTTTGCGGGCATCTTGGTCAGTCTGGTTGGGGTGATCGTCATGACGGTTCAGGAAAGCCCCGAGGGCCGGGCGCGTTGGCAAGGTGGAGTCGGCTTGGGCTTGGCGGCAGGCGCTGGGTTCGCAGTGGCCGCGGTCTGCTATCGGGGGGCGGCGCTTAGCCTGCCGGAGGGCGCCTTTTTCGAGCGGGCGGTGGCGGTCTTGGCGGTTGCCTTGACGGTGCAGACTGCGGTGATGGGTTGCCTTCTGCGCCTGCGGGAGCCCGGCACCCTGACCGCGGTGCTGGCCGCTTGGCGTCCCGGCGTTGCCGTGGGTGCAGCGGGCGCCTTGGCCTCGGCAGGCTGGTTCTCCGCCATGACGCTGCAGAACGCGGCGCTGGTGCGGGCGCTCGGTCAAGTGGAGTTGATCTTCGCCTTTCTCACCAGCATTTGGCTCTTTCGGGAGCGGATTCGGTGGCGCGATGCCGTCGGCGGGGGTCTGCTCTTGGTCGGCGTGGCGCTGCTGATCTGAGTGATTAGACGTCCTCGAGAACGCGGGGCCACTCCAAGCGCAGCCAAGGAGTAAACGGGCTGGATGGCTCGGCTAGGCGCCGGGTCAGCTCGGCCGGGGCCACCCAGGCCCAGTCCTCGATTTCCGTGACGTTGACCACGGGTTCGCCGGCAAATTGCGCTTGGAATACGGAGCAGAGTTCGTGCTCGCTGCCTGCGGCGCCAAAGGCGGCATGGTATTCAAACTTGTAGATGTAGCGCAGATCCCGAACTTGGCTTGGCGGCAGGCCAAGCTCCTGGTTGAGGCGGCGGCGCACGGCGGTTTCCATCGTCTCGCCGCGCCGGGGGTGGGAGCAGCAGCTGTTGGACCAGTAGGACGGCCACAGGCGTTTGTCCGCAGCGCGCTTTTGAATCAGGACCTCGCCCCGGTCGTTGAAGATGAAGGCCGAGAAGGCGCGATGCAGCACCCCCTTGCCGTCGTGGCACGACGACTTGTCCAGAAAGCCTACGGGGGTGTCCGAAGCGTCCACGAGTATGAGGTCTTCCGCGTCGGAGGAAACGATCTCCGACTTGGTGGCGCGGGCAGGGCTGCTCATGGCGTTCCCAGTCGTTGTTCGGAATATTGACGATTCTAACCTGAATTGTCGTGCGGCGGGTTGGCGGTGGATTCATATGACCACAGTCCGCTCTTGATGACGCCGATGCCGAAGATGACCAAGGAGACGGCCATGCCTGGCACCAAACCGGCCATCGGGTCGAAGCGCTCCACCAGGACGCCGAGCAGTATGGCGCTGACCGGGGCGGAAACCATGAAGCTGAAGATCAGCACGGACAGGATTCGGGCGCCTTCCTGGGGAGGCGCCAGCTCCTGAACGATGGCGCGCGACAGGGTTGTCGTGACCCCCTGGTTGATCCCCCAGACGATGAGTGCGGCGTAGAACAGGGGCAGCGCAGGCGCAAGCCAGATCACGCACAGGATCGCCACCCGCGTGAGCTGCAGCATGAGAAACAACTGCCCAGGCCGCCGCAGTGGCATGAAGGGCAGCAAGGCCACGTTGGAGCCG
>CAZRBP010000313.1:0-2934 GCA_964598305.1 uncultured Pseudomonadales bacterium
CTCTTCATCCTTCCCTGAGCCGTTGCGAGGCCGCCCATGTTCAATTCCTGCACCTCCCTTCCGGCATTCGACCCCGAAATCGCCGATGCCATCGCCCTTGAGGACCGCCGCCAGGAGGAGCACATCGAGCTGATCGCCTCGGAGAACTACGCAAGCCCCCTGGTGCGGCAGGCGCAGGGCAGTTCGCTGACCAACAAGTACGCCGAGGGCTATCCGCACAAGCGCTACTACGGCGGCTGCGAGTACGTCGATCAGGCCGAGGTGCTGGCCATCGAGCGGGTCAAGGCGCTGTTCGGCGCGGACTACGCCAACGTGCAGCCCCACTCCGGATCCCAGGCCAACGCCGCCGTGTACCTAGCGCTGCTGGAGGCCGGCGACACCGTGCTTGGCATGAGCCTCGACCACGGCGGGCACCTGACCCACGGCGCCAAGGTGAACTTCTCCGGGCGCCTCTACAACGCCGTGCAGTACGGGCTGAACGCGGAAACCGGCGAGGTGGACTACGACGAGGTCGCCCGCCTGGCCCATGAGCATCGCCCGAAAATGATCGTGGCCGGCTTTTCCGCCTATTCGCGGCGCATGGACTGGGCCCGGTTCCGCGCCATCGCCGACGACGTGGGCGCCTATCTGCTGGTGGACATGGCCCACGTGGCGGGGCTCATCGCCGCCGACCTCTACCCGAGCCCAGTGGCCATCGCCGACGTCACCACCTCCACCACCCACAAGACCCTGCGCGGCCCTCGGGGCGGGGTCATCTTGGCGCGGGCCAATCCAGAGGTGGAAAAGAAGCTGAACTCGGCGCTCTTCCCCGGCTCCCAAGGCGGCCCGCTGATGCACGTCATCGCCGCCAAGGCGGTGTGCTTCAAGGAGGCGCTGACCCCGGCGTTCCGGGACTACCAAGCCCAGGTGCTGGCCAACGCCCGGGCCATGGCCGACGGCTTCATCGACCGCAACCACAAGGTCGTTTCCGGCGGCACCGACAATCACCTGTTCCTGCTCGACCTGATCGAGACCGGCATCACCGGCAAGGCCGCGGACGCCGCCTTGGGCCGGGCCAACATCACGGTCAACAAGAACGCCGTGCCCGGCGACCCACGCTCACCCTTCGTCACCAGCGGCCTGCGCATCGGCACCCCGGCGGTCACCACCCGGGGCTTCAAGGAGGCCGAATGCGCCGAACTGACCGGCTGGATGTGCGATGTGTTGAGCGACATCAAGGACGACGCCAAGATCGCCGCCGTGAAGGAAAAGGTGACAGCGCTTTGCCGGGCCTTTCCGGTGTATGGTTCGCCCTAGCAAACTGCTATGGGCCAACCATGCACTGCCCGTTCTGCGGAACCGACGACACCAAGGTAATCGACTCGCGGCTGGTCAGCGACGGCGAGGCCGTGCGGCGGCGGCGGGAGTGCCAGAACTGCGGCGAGCGCTGGACCACCTTCGAGACCGCCGAACTGCTCATGCCGAGGATCGTCAAGCGCGACGGCTCCCGGGAGCCCTTTGACGAGAGCAAGCTGCGCCGCGGCCTGCAAACCGCCTTGGAGAAGCGGCCGGTCCCGGTGGAGGACGTGGAGGCGCTGATCAACCGCGTCAAGCACAACATACGGGTCACCGGCGAACGGGAGGTGGCGGCCGAACTGCTCGGCCAGGAAGTTATGGGCGAACTGCGCCAACTCGACGCCGTGGCCTACGTCCGCTTCGCCTCCGTTTACCTCAACTTCGAGGACGTAAGCGAGTTCCAGTCGGAAATCCTGCGCCTCAAAGACAGTGCGCAATGATCTCCGCAGCCGATCAGGCCCACCTCGCCGAAGCGATTGAACTGGCAAAACGCGGCCTCTACACCACCACGCCCAACCCCCGGGTGGGCTGCGTCATCGCACGCGGCGACCGGGTGCTCGGCCGCGGCTGGCATCAATGGGCCGGGCAGGACCACGCGGAGGTCCGCGCCCTCAAGGACGCTGGCGGCGATACGGCGGGCGCCACCGCCTACGTCAGCCTGGAGCCCTGCTCGATCCACGGCCGCACGCCGCCCTGCGCCGACGCCTTAGCCGCCGCTGGAATCAAACGGGTAGTGGTCGGCGCACTCGACCCGGACCCGCGGGTCAACGGCAATGGCCTGCGGCAGCTCAAGGCGGCCAGCATCGCGGTGGACTTGGCCAACGACGAAGGCGCGCAAGACCTGAATCTTGGCCATCGGCAACGCATGGCCCTTGCCCGTCCTTGGGTACGGGTGAAGATGGCCGCCTCCTTGGACGGCCGCACCGCCATGGCATCCGGCGAGAGCCAATGGATCACCGGACCAGCCGCGCGCCAGGACGTTCAGCATTGGCGGGCGCGTAGCTGCGCGGTAGTCACCGGCATCGGCACCGTGCTGGCGGATGACCCCAAGCTCAACGTGCGCGACGACCGCTTCGCCAGCGACGGCCGCCTGCGCCAGCCGTTGCGGGTGATCGTGGATAGCCGCCTGCGCAGCCCGGCACTCGCGCAGATCTTCCACCCACCCGGCACGGCTGTAATCGCCCACGCCGGCGCAGCAAACGCCAACCACCCCAAGGCGGAGTGCCTCCCCTGCGGCACGGAGCAAGTGGATATGGCGCAATTGTTGGCCCGCTTGGCGGACCGCGAGTGCAACGAGGTGCTGGTCGAAGCCGGGCCGACCCTCGCTGGGGCCTTTCTCAAGGAAAGCCTTTGCGACGAGCTCATCCTCTATCTCGCGCCCAAGTTGCTCGGGGCCGAGGCCCGGCCCTTGCTGGACTTGCCGCTTGAGCGCTTGGAGCAGGCGCTGGCCGGCGAAATCGTCGAGGTCGAACGCTTCGGCCCCGATCTGCGCCTGCGCTTGACAGGGTTCTGACCGATGGCCAAGCAGCGTAGGCAAGCTGAAGGCTCTCCGGAGCGAGGGCGTCCCGCCCTCGATGGGATCCCTCGGCTCAATGCGAG
>CAZRBP010000314.1:0-2927 GCA_964598305.1 uncultured Pseudomonadales bacterium
ACCGCCACCATGCGGGCGCTGGCCGAGGACGACGAGCTCGAAGTCTCCTTCGGCCAAGGCACGCCCACCGCCCGCGGCAATCGGCTGCGCGTGCCCTTGCCCACGATCGGCTGCGACGACGACGAAATCAACGCGGTGCGCGGCATGGGCGATGAGCTGGCGCTGCGGCTCAAACACCATGACGACGCGGTTCACAATCGCTACGCGCCCAAGGGCGGCCCCGCCCAAGAAATGTTTCAGTGGATCGAGGACGCCCGCATCGCCTCGATCGGCGCCCTGCGCATGGCGGGGGTGGCCGCCAACCTAGACGCCTCCCTGGAAGCGCAGTGCCGCCAAGCGGCGTTCGACACCATCGTCGATGAGTCCGAAGCGCCCCTGTCGGTGGCGGTCGGATTGTTGGTGCGCCAGTCCCTCACCGGCCGCGACCTGCCCCCGTCCGCCGAAAACGTGGTCCGCTTCTGGCGCGACTACGTCCAGGAGCACGCTGGGGACGACATCGAGGCGCTACGCGGCTGCCTGCTCAACCAACGGGATTTCGCCGCCGTTTGCCGCGAGATCATCGCCGACCTAGGGCTAGTCGCCGAATTCGACGACCCGCCGGACGAAAACCAGAACCAGGAAGACACCGAGACGATTGACCAAGAGGCAGAGAGCGATTCGGAGCTGAGCCCGGAGGACGTGGTTCTCGACGACGACAACCTCACCGACGAGTCCGCCGAGGGCGAGGCCGCCATGATGGAGATGGACGCCGACCTCGACATGGACGAACTCGGCGCGGAAGCCGATCCCGACGAAGCCCCGGCCCCCACCCCGGACGAGGCCGGGCGCATCCGCGTCGACGTCAACTACCAGGCTTTCACCGACGAGTTCGACGAAGTCACCGCCGCCGAGGAGCTGTGTCCGGACGAGGAGCTCATCCGCCTGCGCGCCGTGCTTGACCAGCAGTTGGTAAGCCTGCAGTACGCCACCTCCAAGCTCGCCAACCGCCTGCAGCGGCGCCTGCTCGCCCGCCAGAACCGCACTTGGGAGTTTGATCTCGAGGAAGGCATCCTTGACGCCTCGCGCTTGGCGCAGGTGGTGGTGGATCCGATGAATCCCTTGGCCTACAAACAGGAAAAGGAGATGGATTTCCGCGACACCGTGGTGACGCTGCTGATCGACAGTTCCGGCTCCATGCGCGGGCGCTCGATCACCATCGCTGCCATGTGCGCCGACATCCTGGGCCGCACCTTGGAGCGCTGCTCGGTGCGCGTGGAAATCCTCGGCTTCACCACCCGCGCCTGGCGCGGCGGCCAGTCGCGGGAAAAATGGATCGCCGCCAACAAGCCGCCCAGCCCGGGGCGGCTCAACGACCTGCGCCACATCATCTACAAGGCCGCCGACGACACTTGGCACCGCTCGCGCCGCAACCTCGGCCTGATGATGCGCGAGGAACTGCTCAAGGAGAACATCGACGGCGAGGCGCTCATTTGGGCGCACAACCGCCTAGTCGTGCGCCCTGAGGAGCGCAAGGTGCTGATGGTCATTTCCGACGGCCTGCCGGTGGACAACTCCACCCTGCTGGTGAACCCCAGCAACTACCTTGAGCAGCACTTGAAGTACGCCATCGACATGATCGAGTCGAAGTCCCCCGTGCAACTCATCGCCATCGGCATCGGCCACGACGTCACCCACCATTACCGCCGAGCG
Source organism: uncultured Pseudomonadales bacterium (assembly GCA_964598305.1). Classification (GTDB taxonomy): domain Bacteria; phylum Pseudomonadota; class Gammaproteobacteria; order Pseudomonadales; family Azotimanducaceae; genus Azophilus. The sequence goes on from CAZRBP010000314.1 coordinate 1,690, forward strand.
GTCACCATCACGGACGCGGAGCAGCTCGGCGGCGCGATGACCGAGCAACTTGCGGCGCTGTTCGACGTAGAGCCGAGGCGTGTCGCCTGATAAGGACGCAATGAGCAGCGACGCACAGGACGGTAGGCTCGACTGGAGCGAGCCCAGAGCGGCCAAGCCAATCGTCAGCGAGCGGCTGGATCCAGCGTTGTTCAACCTGCCCGCGCAGCAGATCCGGGACGGCTTCTACACCGACAAGTACTTTGTCCGTGCCGCCGAGATGCTGCGCCGCACGGACAGTTCCCCCGAGGTGCTGATGCAGGTGTTCACCAAGTCCCGCTGCGTGCTCTGCGGCGTGGACGAGGCCATCGCCATGCTCAAGCTCGCCAGCCACGATTGGGAGGCGCTCGAGGTGCGCGCCCGCCGCGACGGTGAGACGGTCAAGGCATTGGACATCGTGATGACCATCAAGGGGCCGTACGAGGTCTTCGCCCACTTGGAGACACTCTATCTGGGGGTGCTGGCCAGAAGCACCCGGGTTGCCACCAACACCCGGCTGGCCGTCACGGCCGCCAGCGGCAAGGAAGTGCTGTTCTTCCCGGCCCGCTTCGACCACTGGCTGGTGCAGGCACGGGACGGCTATGCCGCCCACATTGGCGGCGCCACCGCGGTTTCAACCGACGCCCAAGGCTCTTGGTGGGGCGGCGAAGGGGTTGGCACCATCCCCCATGCGCTCATCGCGGCTTGCGGAGGCGATACGGTGCTGGCAGCGCACAAGTTCGCCGAGTGCTTCCCCGAGTCCATACCCTTGGTGGTGCTGGTGGACTTCGAAAACGACTGCGTGCGCACCGCCCTCGAGGTGGCCGAAGCCTTGGGGCCGCGCCTGTACGGGGTGCGCCTGGACACCTCAAACACCCTGGTTGACGCAAGCCTGTTGCCGATGATGGGGCAGTTCGACCCTCGGGGCGTCAATCTGGAGCTGGTCCGAAATGTGCGCAAGGCCCTTGATAGCGCCGGCTTCCACAGTGTGCGGATCGTCGTCTCCGGAGGCTTCGATGCGAAAAAGATCAAGCGCTTCGAGGCGCATCAGGCGCCGGTGGACGCCTACGGCGTCGGCTCATCGTTGTTTGCCAACGCCGGGCAGCACGACTTCACCGCCGACATCGTGCGCTGCGACGGCAAGGCCATCGCCAAGGTGGGGCGGGCCGAGCGCTTCATGCCCAACCTGGAACCGGTCAAATGAGCGCCGTATTCTGGGA